>CAKPAB010000031.1 GCA_934132805.1 uncultured Clostridia bacterium
ACAATACATACATGCAGCAGTACACCCTGATGATGTATATGGCACTAAATAATCTGATGTTTTGTGATTCTCCACAAATTTATGTGTTTTTCTTACTCCTATTATTAAATTTCTTTTCATATCCATAAATTCTTTGTTCTGTTTTTTTCTCATTTCTTCTATATTATTATGATTTTCTATTTCTATTTTAGGCACATCTTTATATTTTTCTAATAATTGCTTTCCCAACACATAATTTTCAATTTCGTTTTCAAAATAAATAGCTTTAGGTTTAAACATAAATATCATCCCTTCCTGTCAAAAGGGCCGCCCCTTTTGACAACTTTTTATTAGTTTAACCTAAAGCTTTTATTTTATTATAATATATATTATTTTCTAACATAAGTAATATATTCATAATCAAAGTCATTAATACCATCAGCTGGACCTTGTTCTCTAGAAACTTCTTTCCACTCATTTTCATTAATTCTTGGAAATAATGCATCTCCATCAAAGTTTTTGTCTAATTGTGTGACATACATTTTTTTGCAATATGGCATTAACAAATTATAAATAATTGCACCGCCAATTACAAAATGTTCTTCTTCATCATCCATATATGGTTGTAATTCTAACAGAGAGTGAACAACTTTTACATAGTCTGAATCTATATTAAAGTCGGGATTTCTACTTAATATGATATGCATTCTATCTGGAAGAATTCCTCCTAATGATTCAAATGTTTTTCTTCCCATTATTATTGTATGACCTGTTGTTTTCTCTTTGAATCTTTTCAAATCATTTGGTAATTTCCAAATCATATTATTATCTTTTCCTATTATATTGTTTTTTGCTTTTGCTACTATTATACTTAACATTTCTTTTGCTCCTTTTTACTATAATAATATTTTTTATTTTATTCATTAAAAATATTTCATAATTTTATATATTTTTAATATTTATTTTTAAATTGCAACTGGTATTTTTCCAAGTTTTATTTCTTTATTATAATCATAATTTATTATTTCAAAGTCTTCTACCTTAAATTCATAAAAGTTTTTTGTTGGATTGTTAATAATCAATTGTGGACTACACTCAACTGGCTCTGCTTCAAGTAATTTTTCAATTAGTGGCACATGCCTATCATAAATATGGCAGTCTCCAATATTGTGTGTTAAAGTTCCAACTTCTAAGCCTGAAACCTGTGCAAACATACATAATAATGCAGCATATTGCATTGTATTCCATCCATTTGCTGCCAACATGTCTTGTGAACGTTGATTTAATATAAGGTGCAATTTTCCACCTTTTACCAACCATTGTGTAGAATATGCACATGGCTCTAAATTCATGTCTTTTAGTTCTGCATGATTAAATAAATTTGTCATTATTCTACGGCTTGCCGGGTCATTTTTCAACAAATACAAAACATAGTCAACTTGGTCCATTTTTTGAATTCCTTCTTTTGTTTTAAATTCATATTTTTGTGCAAGTTGATATCCATATGCTTTTCCAATTGTTCCATCTTCTCCTGCCCATTGGTCCCAAATATGTGAATTTAGTTCACTTACTTTGTTTGATTTTTTTTGCCAAATCCATAAAATCTCATCTATTGCTCTCTTAACTGTTTGACTATTATTTCTTAATGTTATCATTGGGAATTCTTTTCCTACATCATATACATTTTGAACTCCAACTATGGAAATATAATTTGCTTCTGTTCCATCTTCCCATCTAGTTCTTACTCCTGTGCCTTCTGATGAATATCCTTCTTTTAAAATTTTTCTGCATGTTTCTTTAAAGTGTTTGTCTGCTTCTGTCATTTTATTTCCTCCTTTTTACATTTCTTTTGTTTCAATTGAATTATAACACACTAAATTACATTTTTCTATAATTTTTTGATATTTCTCACCATTTAGGTACATATTCTTCCTCATGCTCTCCAAGTTCCTGAATATAGCCATTTTGCAAATCTAGTTTATACAAATAATTTTCAATTTGTTCATATTCATTCTCAGTTAATTTTCTATTTATATCATCAAATTCCTTAGCTCTATATGTAGGAAAATACTGTGCCATAACACTAACATAAACATCATGCATATTTTCATTTATCCATCTTAAAACTTTTCTAGAATTTAAAATATGATTAGGCAAAACTAAATGGCGAATAATCATACCTTTTTGCATAACACCTTCTTCATTAAAAACAGCTTTCCCGTTTTGTCTATACATTTCTTTTAAGGCATTTGTAGTAACTTCAAAATAATTGTCTACCTTTGATAAGTTTTTTGCCAAAACATTATCAGCATATTTAAAATCTGGCAAATAAATGTCCACAAATCCTTCTAATAACTGCAATGTTTCTACCTTCTCATATCCATTTGTATTATAAACTATTGGCAATTCAAGTCCTTTTCCTCGAGCTATTTTTATTGCCTCAATTATCTGTGGAACATAACTTGTGGGCGTTACCAAATTAATATTTTCAACATCATTTTTCTGTTGTTTAATAAAAATTTCTGCTAATTCTTCTATTGAAATTTCCTTACCTTTTCCTTGTTGACTAATTTCATAGTTTTGGCAATACACACAGTTCATATTACAATTTGAAAAAAAGACTGTTCCTGAGCCTTTTTTTCCACTAATACATGGTTCTTCGAAATTGTGTGTTGAATACAATGCTACTTTTACAGTATCTTTTGCTTTGCATCTTCCTATTTGATTGTTTATTCTATTTATTCCACAATTATGTGGGCATATTTCACATTTTTCTAGTAATTTTTTGTTCATTCCATTTACACCTTCTAGTTATCAAATTGGTTTTAATAGACATTAAAATGAGACATTTTAAGACATTTCTTTGTCTTCTATGCCTCATTCTATACTTTGAACATATATATTTTCATTTTTATCTTTTATTAAATTAACAGTTTTTGTAGTAAATTGGTTTATATTCTCTTTTATCAAATCAATTGTTTTTGTCTCACTTTCATTGCTTTTTACTGTTGCCACTGTTTCTCCATTCAAATTTTTAATATATATTTCATAAATTTCACTTTCATCTTCTACTCCCAAAGCATTTTCATAATCTTCTAAGTATTCCACAATTTCTGCTACATAACCGTTTTTTGTCTTATTTATATTTTTTATATAAAAGCTATCATCCAACGTATCAAGCTCTACGCCTGTTATTACATATTTTTGTGTTTGTTCATCATATTGAATATACTCTGTTCCTTCTTTAGGAAATTGTTTTGTAAATTGTTCGCCAAATAATTCTATTGCCTTTTGTCCTATTTCATCATATGATAATTCATATTCTTCTACATTTTTCTTTACAACTTCCCATACCCATATATCTGGTGCTTCGTTTATATTTTTAAACTTTGGTAATGCTTCTCCTGTAACTTCCTGCCACATATATATTTTAGACATATAGTCTTCTATTTTTTCAACTTCTGAAGCTGTTAGAAGTTCTTTTGTTGATTTACTTTTATTTATGTACATTCCTATAAAAATAACTAACAGAACACAAATTATTGCTACAAGTTTTTTCATTGGCATTCATCTCCTGATTGTTAATATTTATTGATGCTCTGATTATTCAGCACCTTTTTTATTAACTTTTATTTTGTTTCCACTTCTACTTTATCTTCTACACCTGTTGCAATTACTGTTACTTGTACATCTTCTCCCATATTTTCATCAATTACTGTTCCAAATATAATATTTGCATCTTCACTTACTTTTTCATTTATAATTCCTACAGCACTATTTATTTCCATAAGCCCTAAGTCACTATTTCCTTTAACATTGAATATTACACCTTTTGCACCATCTATTTTACTTTCTGTTAATGGATTTTCTATTGCTTGTCTAACAGCTTCTTCTACTTTTTTCTCTCCTGATGCTCTACCTATTCCCATATATGCTTTTCCTCTATAGTTCATTGTTGTTTTTATATCAGCAAAGTCTATATTTACTTCTCCTACTGATGTTAACAAATCTGTTATACTTGTAATTCCTTGTTCTAGTATGTTGTCTGCTAATGAAAATGCATT
Source organism: uncultured Clostridia bacterium (assembly GCA_934132805.1). Lineage (GTDB taxonomy): Bacteria > Bacillota > Clostridia > TANB77 > CAG-508 > CAG-269. The sequence goes on from CAKPAB010000031.1 coordinate 4,044, forward strand.
GTCTAATGTTATTTTTGAGTCTGTAATTTTCAATAAGTTATCATTTAAAACAACTATTAAATCATCTACATTACTTTTTAGTCTCTCTATTCCTTTTGTTGCTCTTAGACTACGTGCTTTTCCTTCAAATAAAAATGGCTTTGTTACTATTCCTACTGTTAATATACCCATTTCTTTTGCAATTTCTGCAACAATTGGTGCAGCTCCTGTTCCTGTTCCGCCTCCCATTCCTGCTGTTATAAATACTAGGTCTGCTCCTGATAACATTTGTTTTATGTCTTCTTTATTTTCTATTGCTGCTCTTTCTCCTACTATTTCGTTTGCACCAGCTCCTAGCCCTCTTGTTGTTTGTACTCCTATTTGTAGTATATTACTTGTTCTTGATCTTTTTAGTGTTCCTGTTTCTGTGTTTATCATATAGAATGATACTCCTCTTACATTGTCTTCTATCATTCTTGATATTGCATTATTTCCTGCTCCTCCTACTCCTATTACTTTTATTTTTAGTGTTTTGTCTAGGTCTATTATATCACTCATTGTTTAATTTCCTCCCTGTTTTTTCTTTTTGTTTCGATGTTTCCTATTATATATAAAAAACGTCAAAAAAACAACTGTTTTTTGACGTTTTTTTAAGTTTTTTATTCCTGACTTATTTCCAATGCTTTTTTTACTATTTCTTCCTTGTCCAATTTTTTTCCTTTGTCATACTGTTCTATTATATAATCTAATAGTTTGTTTATTTGTTCAGGGTCTTGTATTGCTAACATTGTTGCTATTATCAGATTTTCTGACATTTCTAGCTGTTTGAATAGTTTTATTAATAGTTTCTGTTCTTCCGTTAATTCCATCTTCTATCTTTATAAAATTTTTTCTATTTAAAAAACCTAAACCGCTTGATTTTTCAAGCAATTTAGGTTTTATTTTTTTGGTGGGCAGGGAAGGATTCGAACCTTCGTACTCAAATGAGAACAGATTTACAGTCTGCCGCCTTTAGCCACTCGGCCACCTACCCATATAAAATTTTAGAAATATATTGTCGACGTATCGACAAGAGTTATTATAAGCTTTTTATAAATTTTTGTCAATACATTTCTAAAAATTTCTTACAAAAACTAAAATTTTTTTCTAAAACCATCAAGGATTTTACTATCAACATTCATTTTACCTGCACGCTTAACCAAATTATATCCATATTTCTCATTTAATTCATCCAAAACATTATCCAACTTTTGTTGTTTTTTATCATCCTCAGAATTTCCAAACAAAGAAAGTTGCAATTCTTCACTATCAACAAGTCCATCAACTCTAAGACCAACAAGTCTAAAAAAAGTTCCTTCCCTATACATTTCTTTGAGTAAAGCTTTTGCATTTTTTAATATTGCCTTTGTACTCGAAGTTGCACATTCCAGTTTTGACTGATGTGAAAAATCTTCAAAATTTTTGGTACGCAATTGAACATTCACAACAGTTGCTAGCAAATCTTCTTTTCTAAGTCTATAAGAAACTTGCTCTGTTAAAGCAACTATAACCTCTTCTAATTGTTCAATATCAGAAATATCAGTTGGCAAAGTTACTGAATTTCCTATACTTTTAGGCCTTTCTCTTAGATAATTTACCTCTGAATTATCTATTCCATTTGCATACTCCCACATCATTTTTCCAAATTTGCCAAATTTTTTAACTAATATTACTTCATCCATTTTAGCTAACTGTTCTATTGTTTTAATTCCCATATTATATAATTTTGGAACTGTTCTTTTTCCTATCATAAATAAATCTGATATTGGTAAATTCCACATTTTGACTGGAATTTCTTCTTCATATAATGTATGAACTCTATCTGGTTTTGTAAAATCTGATGCCATTTTGGCCAATAGTTTATTATGTGCAACTCCCACATTTACAGTAAATCCCAATTCTTTTTTCACTCTAAAGTTTATTTCTTTTGCTTTGTTTACTAAAGTATCACCCATCAAATAATTAGTCATATCCAAAAAACATTCATCTATAGAATATCTTTCTATTTTGTCTGTATATTCCAATAATAATTGATACAATTTATTTGAATATTCCTTATATATTTTATAATTGCTTTGATATACTTGCAAATTTCTGCACTTTTGTCTTGCACTATATAATGTCTCCCCTGTAACAATTCCAAATTGCTTTGCTTTTGTACTTTTAGCTAACACTATTCCTGACCTTTTACTTTCATCTCCACCTATTACAGAAACTTGTTCTCGTATATCTGCTTTTTCTCCATTTTTTAATTTGTAAACTGCTAGCCATGATAAAAATGCATTATTTACATCTACATGTAATATTTGTCTTTCCATATCAATATCACCAGCCCAATTATAAAACATATGTTCTTATTTGTCAAGTATATATTTGATGATTTTTCTAGCATATATTATTTTTAAATTGTAAATCTCCTAATTTATCTGTTGTAATGTAACCTGGTTGTGCATTAATAACATCAGGTATTCTGTTAACTACCGTTGCACAAGTTAATTCTACTGTTGCAGGCTTTTCAACAGTAATAGTTGTAGTTGGCTCTCCTTCTACTGTCCAAACATTTTTATCAAATTCATCTGGTGCATAAACTTTTCCTATGCATTCTGATTCAATTGTTATTCCTTCTTTTGTTTTTGTTGTAACTACTGCACTCATTCCTGTTGCATCTCCAGCCTTTATTGTCATATCTAGTGTTGATGAATAAATATCTTCTTTATATGTTTGTGGTACACATTTTTGTGTTTGGCTTATAACATTTAACCCTAGTTTAGAACATAACCATCCATTTACGCTCCACATATATGATGGTGCATATTCACCTTTGTTAATTATCTCTTGTCTTTCTTCATCTGACATTCTGTCTAATGCTGCTACTTGTTTATCAAAATCCTCTAATGTTAAACCAGCTCCATGTGCTTCTGCTAGTGCTATTCCGTAGTCTTCTACATTGTAGCTTGAACTTCCTTTTATTTTTGTTATTTTTTGTGTTGATCCTGCTATTGATGATATAAGTTGTCCCCAATATATATCTTGATATCCTGTTCCTGTTATTGTACAATTATTTGCTTTTGCTAATTCATCTATTTTGTTTGTTAATGTTGGGTTTGAATTTTGTGGATAAAATGCTTCTTCACATGTTGATATTGCATTTATTCCTAATTTCGCACATAACATATATGGCTCTTCTAGTTCTGCTATTAAGCTTCTTGTTGTTATTATACATATATTTGGTTTTGTTGTTTGCATCATTTCTTCTGCATTTTCTGCTGATACAACTACAACTCCCATTTTTTCTTTTCCTAATATTTCTCCTATGTCTTTTCCTATTACTTCTGGATTTACATCTACTGCTCCTACTATTTTAATTCCTTTTTCTAGCATGTACCTCATTGTGTATAAACTCATTTTTCCTACGCCATATTGTACGGCTTTGATTTTTTGTTCCATATTCTGAAACCTCCTTTGTTTTTATTTTATATAATTTTTTAAATTATATACATAAATTGTGAATTACTTCATTCCTCTCTATATTTTGTATTTTATCATAAATTCTTTTTCAAAACAATATTTGCTAGAACAAATCTGAAAAAAATCAAAAATTTTTTCAGTAAATTTGTTCGTGCACGAAAATTTATGAAATAAATTTTCTGTGCAATGTAATTTTATATATTAGGAAAGTTGCATAACTTTCCTAATATATAAAAAAACACCGTATTTCTACGATGTAATATTGGTGCTCCCTCAAGGATTCGAACCTTGGACCCACCGGTTATGAGCCGGTTGCTCTGACCAACTGAGCTAAGGGAGCATTTTTATTTTGATTATTGCTTAACGCAAGATAAAGTATAACCTATTTTTAATTTCTTGTCAATAGTTTTTTTAAATTTTTTTCATTTTTATTTTTCCATTTTTTACCATTTAATTTGCATTTTATTCATTTTTATGGTATAATAGTTATTGTCGCTTAATATTACAGAATAGGAGTTGATTAAATGAATTCAAACATAAATACTTTTAAAGAGTCTTTAAAAGCTAATATATCTAACACAAAAGAAGAAAACTTAAATAATCAAGATGAGCTTACTCCTCTATTAAAAGCTTTAGACCTATTTCCATTACCTCAAAATGTAGAAGCAAACATTTCTGATGATAAAAAATATCTAAATATAAAATTAAAAGAAACTAAAAATGAGCAACATATATCATACCAATTTCCAATTGAGCCACTTGATTTATCTGCATTAGAAAGTCGTGATGACTATCAAGAATTATCTGATAGATATAGTATTTATACAAATGATTATGTTGATGAAATTAAAAAATATGCAATAATGGAAAGAGCTTATTTACAAGAACGATTCCCTAGTTTAGTTTTTAGTCTAAAAATAAGATTAAAGTCTCGTGAAAGCTATATGAAAAAATTAAACAAAAACATTCTAGAAGGTAAATCACCATATATAAATGACATTATGGCAGAAAGAATTGTTATTTCTAAATATAACAATTCAGATGATGAAAAAATTCTTGTTCCAATGTGTGAAGAAGTTAAGAATGCTCTTTGTGATTTTAGAAAAAACACAAATTTCAAAGAAACTTTAACAAAAAATTATATAGTTCATCCAAAAGAAAACGGTTATAAATCAATTCACGTCTTAATGGAAGATATACATAATCCTGATTTAACTTATGAAACTCAAATTAGAACTTTTGACATGGAAAATATCTCTAAAACATCTGGAGAAGTTGCTCATAATAAATATAAACCAAGAATTTTAAATGACCTTTCAGCTAATAGAGTTCCTATATATTCAGAAGTTACTAATTTTACTGACGAATTTGGTAAACCTATTATGATCGATTTAGGTTTTGACTATAGATTTTATCATTTTTATAACTCTAATAAAAATAATCACTCAGATAAAAAAAATCTACATGCACTTCCTATAACATATAAAAGGTTTAGAAATGAGCAATATCAATTAGAGGATTCTTTAGGATTAAAATTTAAAGATTTAAGAAAAAAATTAAGAGATTTAAGTTTAAAAAACAAACAAGAACATCCTGGAAACAACGAAAATCAAGAAGTTAGATAAAACTCTACTTCTTGATTTTTTTATTAATTAAGCCTCTATAGCTTTATTATTTTACTTATTGCAAGTCCATCTCCCACTTCCAAAATCTCAGTTTCAAGATTTGGATTTTCAGAAACTTCTTTTATATATTCTCTTAGATTTCTTACAGCTGTACGTTGTTTATGTTTATTATAATCACTCATAACATACCCTTTGTACAATATATTATCCGCAAAAATGACACCATTTTTACTTATCATTCTTAAAGCTTCTTTCAAAAAAAATGGATATTTACCCTTTGCAGCATCAATAAAAAACATATCATATTTTGAATTTAAAGTTGGTAATATTTCGACTGCATCTCCTTCATAAAGATTAATTTTTTCTTGAACACCAACTTTTTTAAAATTTTCTTTTGCTTCTTGAATTCTTTCCTCATCTCTTTCTATTGTATCAATTACCCCATCTTGTGCCAAAAATTCTGAGAAACACATTGCAGAATATCCAACAGCTGCTCCTATTTCCAATATTCTTTTGGGTGGATTTTCTTTTAATTCTTTTTCTATAACTTCTAAAGTATCATCCATTATTATTGGTATATGTTCTTCTAAAGCTTTTCGTTTAATTTTTTCTAACTCTTGCTTATTCATTTTTTGTTTCCTTTTATTTATTTCTATTAGCTCTTTCTCTTTCCTTTGAGTCTAATATTTTCTTTCTTAATCTAATAGATTTTGGTGTTATTTCTACTAATTCATCATCTTGAATAAACTCAATAGCTTTTTCAAGTGACATTTGAATTGGTGGAACTAATCTCAATGCTTCATCTGATCCTGAAGCTCTAGTATTTGTTAAATGTTTTTCTTTACATACATTTATTGCTAAGTCTTCACCTCTAGAGTTTAGACCAACAATCATACCTTCATAAACATCTACACCTGGTCCTATAAATAAATCACCTTTATCTTGTGCATTATATAGACCATATGTTACTGATTTACCTGGCTCAAATGCAACTATTGTTCCTCTAACACGAGCTTGAATATCTCCCTTATATGGCTCATAACTATCGAATATATGATTCATTGTTCCTTCACCCTTTGTGTCTGTAAGGAATTCTGTTCTATATCCAATTATTCCTCTTGCTGGAATTCTGAATTCTATTTTTGTATGTCCAGCTTCTGCAGGCTCCATGTTAATCATTTCGCCTTTTCTTCTTCCTAATTTTTCAATTACATTTCCCACACAATCGTCTGGTACATTTACAACTAGTAATTCAATTGGCTCACATTTAACGCCATCAATTTCTTTGAAGATAACTTTTGGTCTTGAAACTAATAGCTCAAATCCTTCTCTCCTCATTGTCTCGATTAGTACAGATAAATGTAATTCCCCTCTACCTGATACTTCAAATGAGTCTGGTGTCTCTCCGTCTTTTACTCTTAATGATACATTTCTTTCTAGTTCTTTGTATAATCTATCTCTTATATGTCTTGATGTTACAAATTGTCCTTCTTTTCCAGCAAATGGCCCATTATTTACGCTAAATGTCATTGTTACTGTTGGCTCATCAATGTCTACAAATGGTATTTTTTCTGGATGTTCAAAATCACATACTGTATCACCTATATTGATGTCTGATAATCCTGCAAATTCTATGATATCACCTGCTCCTACTTCTTCGACTTCAACTTTTTTAAGTCCAACGTGTGTATATAATTTTGCTATTCTTCCTTGTGTTATTTTATCTTCTTTTCCACAAATGCTAACTGGCATTCCAACTTTCATTGTTCCTCTTTCAAGTCTTCCTATACCAATTCTTCCAACATAATCATCATAATCTATATTTGATACTAGCATTTGTGCTGGTCCTTCTATTTCACATTTTGGTGGCTCTATTGTATTTATTATTGTTTCAAATAGACAAGATAAGTCTGTTGTTTCATCTGCTAAGTCCATTTTGGCAATTCCATTTTTTGCTGATGCATATACTACTGGGAAATCTAATTGTTCATCTGTTGCATCTAATTCAATAAATAATTCGATAACTTGGTCTACAACTTTTTCAGGTTGTGCTCCTGGTCTGTCTATTTTATTTATTACTACTATTGGCTTTAGTCCTAATGCCAATGATTTTTTTAAAACTTCTCTTGTTTGTGGCATTGCTCCTTCAAATGCATCAACTAATAGTAACACACCATCAACTGTTTTTAAAACTCTTTCTACTTCTCCTCCAAAGTCAGCATGTCCTGGTGTGTCTACTATGTTTATTTTGATGTCCCCATGCATTACTGATGTGTTTTTAGATAAAATTGTTATTCCTCTTTCTTTTTCTTGGTCATTTGAGTCCATTACTCTTTCTTGTACTTGTTCATTTTCTCTGAATACGTGGCTTTGTTTTAGTAGTGCGTCTACTAGTGTTGTTTTTCCGTGGTCTACGTGTGCTATTATTGCTATGTTTCTTATGTTTTTGTTGTTCATTTTTATTACCCCTTCTTTATTTATTTTTGTGTTATTTTATTTTTTCTCTTTTAACTTTAAAATTATACTACTAAATCAAAGATTTGTCAATTAAATTTTGAATAAAGTTTATGTAAACTTATGTATAGTGTTACAATTAACAATCTATGGAAAAATATTTAATTTTTAGTACAATGCAACACTAATAGAACAAAAATTTAATAATAAATATCTGCTCTATTTTATATATCTTATTTTTAATTTTACATTTTATTTAAAAAGAAACTACTATTATTATCTTACTATTCGATAGTTACTATCGGTCCATAGTTTTTAAAAATAATTTCCAAATTGTAATTTGTTACTCTACTTATTTTCGATTAAATCGGTATAATATATAATTTCTTTACCTAATTTTTTTGCATAATCTATTTCTAATTTTGTACTATCTCCAATATAATTATTTATATTTACTACTAATATAGCATCTGATAATTCTATTCTTTTAAAATGTGCCTCTTTTAATTTTATTAATTGCTCTTTGGTTCTCTTAATATCCTCTGATACTGGATATACTGGTGTAAGAATACAATATCCTTCTAATGCCATCTTTTCAGCAACTGTCATCATTTCATTTTTAAATTTTAAGCTTCCACATAGTGTTACTATTTTCATTACAACACCTCTAATTTATAATTTCTTTTTAATTCCATATACTTTATATGCATTTTCTGTTGTCTTTTTTACAACTTCATCTTCTGGTATTCCTTTGATTTCAGCAATTTTTTTAACAATATAATTTAGATACAACGAATTGTTTCTTGAGTTTTTTTCAAAAAGTTCTGGTGGTAATACTGGACTATCTGTTTCTATAACAATTTTATCTATAGGAGTAATCCTAACAGTCTCTTGCACATCTTTATATCTTGTAACAGGTCCACCAACTCCCAAATAATAACCCATTTCAACAAATTTCTTTGACATTTCTGGAGTTCCAGAATAACAGTGCATTATTCCTGCTTTTTGTACTGAATTTTCTTTTAGAATTTTGTATACATCTTCTTGTGATTCTCTTGAATGTATTATTATAGGTAATTCATATTTATTTGCTAATTTTATTTGTTCTAAAAAATATTTTTTTGTAATTCAATAGGATAATCAAAATGATAATCTAACCCAGTTTCTCCAATTGCAATTAATTTTGAATATTTATTTTTTAATTCATCTTCAAATATATGCTCAATTTGGTCTAATGAAGTTTTCTTTTCAACTTCCATTGGATGTATTCCAACTGAATAATACATATTTGAATATTCATTAGAATATTCTTTTACTTTCATAGCTGAATCTAAATTTATTCCTATATTAACCAAACCACATAGGGTTTCATTAAATTTATCAAATAATTTTCTTCTATCCTTATCAAATTCTTGCCAATCATAATAAGCATGAGTATCAAAATATAACATATTATTTCCTCCTTTTACTTTGATATTATATTGCTAAATTTAGAAAAAAGCAAGGTAGCATTTGACACCTTGCCTAATTGCATATCAATTCTTTGAGAAACCTGGATAAAGTTGTGCTGCAAGAGCATACATCTCATCAAAGTTTCTTTTTTCTTCAAATCGTACACTGCTACCCAATTGGGCTGTTTTTCAATCTTGTGATAATTCTGTCCGATTACATCAAAATGTAATGTATCAAACATGTTAACCACTTCTGGCAATCCGGAAATATATAGATTCCATTTACCTTTGCACATTTTTGTGTAGAAAAATGAACCATCATATATCCGACTGTCTTTTCATTGTCTTTAAGCTCATAAACAACTCTCGTTCCGTCTTTGAATGTTGCCTTGTTTTTCTCAATCCAAGTTGAGTAATACGGATATTCCTCAATGAACTCCTCTGTCAAACTCCGCAGACTTTCTTTAATCCTTTCGGATTCCTTCAGCTGAAAAATTTTCATCTTGCATACTCCTTTCCGCTATTCGCTGACCTCATAATTCCAGATATTCAAATGCCCTTTGGCTGGAATCGGCTTTTCAAGTATCTCAACATCTTCCAAAATCCAAGCATATCTTCCCAAACTATATTCTCCGCATAAGAATTCCTGCTTGTCCTTCTGTATCATGTCTAAGAATTCCTGATTCATATATACGCAATCAACCAATCTGCATTTGCATATAATGTTACCATATCCCATAGGTACATTTGGAATCAGTTTAAGTAATTCACTTGTGTGCGCATCACTCCTTTTAATTTTTTTGTTACTTGCATGGATGTAAAGTTCACCTCTGTAAGATGTTTTCCAACTTCTTGTTTCGATGACTTTCTTTCCCTCTTTAATAAGAGTTGCCCATGGTTCAATAATACTTAAAACTTTCATAGCGTATGACACCTTTCTGATTGATATATAATTTTTATTTGGAAATAAATTCCACATTTATATTATACAGCATTATACCTAAAACTTGTTCTATTGGCATACCTTTATCAATAGCCATTGTTGCCATTGTTCTTCTAAATTTATGTGGATGAACTTTATTTATATTAGCCTCTTTCCCTAAATTTCTAATTAAAATTTCAATCCCTGATATTCCTAGTCTATTATAAGGTTTTATAAGTGATACAAACAATGCTTCATTATCATCAGTTCTTGTTTCAAGATATTTCTTTATATACATTTTACTCTTTGCACTAAAATAGACTTCTATTTCGCTATTACCTTTAATACAACTTCTTTCTTGAAAATTCATATCTGATATATTTAATCTCGTAATTTCTCCTACTCTCATACCAGTTGAAATTAATAGTTCTAATATTGCTAAATCCCTTACATTTGAGCAAGTATCTCTCAGCTTTTCCAAATTTTCATCTGTTAATGTTTCTTTTACTTTTCTAGTCGTTTTTACTTTATGAATTCTTCTAACTGGGCTTTTTATAATATAATCCTCATTTTCCAACCAAGTAAAAAAACTTGATAAAGTTCTTCTTATATTATCTATCGTTACCATACCTGCATTTGAATTATTTTTATAATCTGCTAAATAGTTTCTTAATGTTTCAGTAGTAATTCCATTTATTGGCAGGTTTACAGCATCAAACATTTTATTTATAGTATCTCTGTAATAATTTAAAGTTCTTTTTGAACACCCTTCGATTTCTTTAGATGATATAAACCTATTTAGAATGTCTTCATTATTCCTCTGTATTTCTTCTTTTTGACTTTGTTCTAATTTCTCAATTTTATAATATATACATATTTCTGTAAGTATTTCTTTTAATTTTATTCTTTGGTTATTGTCTAAAAAATCTTCTGTTGCATTAATTACTTTTTCTACAAATAATTCTCTCATGACAATTACCTCCTTATATTTTTTTGATAGTTTGCAGTATATAGAACTCTATCTATATTATACAATATTTGATTGACATAATAAAAGATGAGCATATTCTATATACCCATCTAAATGTTTATATTTTTGTTCAAATTTCAAAATCAATCTCAGCGATAAATTACTATTTTTCTAATTTTATTTTTTTCCATTCTTCTTTTATTTTTCTTATTACTGATATAATTAAAATTGCTT
>CAKPAB010000032.1 GCA_934132805.1 uncultured Clostridia bacterium
TTCCACTTTGTGAACTCTTTCCATTTATTTTTTAAGAAATTCTAATATTGTTTCAATTGCATTCAAGAATTCTAAAACCATATACATATATACAGTTTTGGCTTGAGTGAGAGAGGCTCGGTTTTTTATATTAGATTTTCTTTTTGAACGTAATGAACAAGATACAATATAAAATATATACCTATAAAGCCCCCTATACTATAAAACAAATTATAGACTATGAATTGTAATTATTGTAATAAAATTCCTGTGTTTTTTTGGTGAAAAGTATTGCAAAATTGGCAGATTATTGATATGATTTATAAGAAAAATAATAATTAATAGCAAATTAAATCGAAATAACATAGAAACTCAAAACTAAAGTAAATTGAAGGGAAGAAAGTAAAAAATGATAGAATTTAGAAACGTATCAAAAACATATGACACAGGAACAAAAGCAGTAAAAAATGCAAACTTTGTAATAGACAAAGGAGAATTTGCATTTTTAGTAGGAACATCAGGAAGTGGAAAATCAACACTAATAAAATTAATACTAAAAGAAGAAGAGCCAACATCAGGAAATATTATAATAAATGGAAAAGACACAACATTTTTAAAACAAAGTAGAGTACCATATTTAAGAAGAAGTATGGGAGTGGTATTTCAAGACTTTAGATTATTACCAGACAAAACAGTATATGACAATGTAGCATATGCAATGTACATAGTAAGAGCAACACCAAGACATATAAGAAGACAAGTCCCAATGGTGTTGTCATTAGTAGGATTAAGTGGAAAAGCTAAAATGTATCCAAATGAATTATCAGGAGGGGAGCAACAAAGAGTTGCGCTAGCCAGAGCATTAGTAAATAATCCATCAATGTTAATAGCAGATGAGCCAACAGGAAATTTGGATCCTGAAACAGCATGGGATATAATGAATTTATTAAACGAAATAAATATGAGAGGAACAACAGTAGTAGTAGCAACACATGCAAAGGATATAGTAGATAAAATGAAAAAAAGAGTAATACACATAGAAAAAGGCAGCATAGTAAGAGATGATAAAAAAGGTGGTTATGATAGTGAAATATAATATATTAGGATATTTAGTTGGAGAAGGTTTTAGCAATGTTTTTAAAAATAAGAAATCAACAGGAGCATCATTAATGATAATGTGTGCAACAATGATAATATTTGGAATTTTCTTAATATTAGGTCAAAACATAAATCATTTTGTAGATCAAATAAAATCTGAACAAGGTTTTCAAGTGTTTTTAAAAACAGATGCTACAGATGAAGAAATACAAAAAGTAGGAGAACAAATAAGAGCATTAGAAGGAGTTAGTACTGCAGAATACAAAGACAAAACATATGCACTAAACACAATGAAAGAAAAATTGGGAGATAAATCAGAATTAATAGATGGATATGGCTCAGAATATTTTCCAACATCTTATGTGGTAACACTTACAGACTTGAATTTAAGCAAAGATGTTCAAAATAAAATATTAGAATTTGATAATGTGGATAAAATAACAAGTAGTGATAAAACAGTATCAACATTATTAAGTTTAGCAAGAGGAATAAAGGCGGTAACAGGAGTTATATTATTATTATTAATAGTTATATCTATATTTATTATATCAAATACAATAAAATTAACAGTTCATGCTAGAAGAAAAGAAATATCAATAATGAAATATGTTGGTGCTACAAATAATTTTATTAGATGGCCATTTATTGTTGAAGGTATGATAATAGGAGTATTTGCAAGTGCAATATCAATAGTGATAGTTGGTGGAGCTTATAGCGTACTTGCAGAACAAGCAGTAAATGTAAGTTTTATGCAAACTATAAATATGAGCCTTGTAAGTTTTAAAGATATGATATCTTCTATAATTTTTGTATATATGTTATTAGGAATAGGAATAGGAGCTTTAGGTAGTGTTATTTCTATGAGAAAATACTTGAAGGTATAGTTTAAAAGAGAGGTAGAAAACATGCGTAAAAATTTATGTATTGTTTTAATCTTGCTGATTTGTTTCACAACAACATTTGCATATGCAGAAAATGAAGATGAAAACCAAGCTACAAATTCTGCAACAGATTTACAAACACAAAGAGATGATTTACAAAATCAATTAAATGACGCAAATAACCAATTAGATGATGTACAAAGCAATTTATCAGATAATTTGCAACAGGTAGAAAAGCTAGATAACAAGATAGAGGCATCAGAAAAAGAGTTAGCAGAACAGGAAAGCAAGATTACAGAACTAAAAGAAAATATAAATCAAATAGAAACAGAATTAAATAATATAACAGATAAGTATGACAAACAGGTAGAATTATTTAAAAAGAGAATGGTAGCGATTTATATGGCTGGAGATACCCAATATTTGGATGTTTTGCTAAAATCTAGTAGTTTATCAGATTTTATATCTAGCTATTATATCATTTCACAATTAACAGAAATTGATGAAAATTTACTTAATGATTTGGAAACAAAAAAGAAAACAGTTGAAAATTCTAAAACAAAACTTGAAAATGAAAAAAAGGAATTATCAACAATAGTACAAAATCAAACAAGAACTGCAAGAACATTGCAAAATACTAAAAAAATGAGAGAAACATTTATAGAAAAATTATCAGATGATGAAAAGAACTTGCAAACAAAAATTGATGAAATAAATAAACAATATGAAGAAGTAAATCAGCAAATTTTGGCATTGGCACAGCAAGGAATAGATACAGCATATATTGGAGGTGAGCTTGCATGGCCAGTACCAGGATACACAAGAATTACATCAAAATATGCAATGAGAGTTCATCCTATAACAGGTCAGTACAAGTTGCATACAGGTGTTGATATAGGGGCACCTATGGGGGCAAATTTTGTTGCAGCAAATGATGGAATTGTAGTTAAGGCAGAAATGAATTCAGCATATGGAAATATGGTTATAATAGACCATGGTGGTGGAATTTCTACATTATATGCACATGGCTCAGAAATATTAGTACAAGTTGGACAATCTGTTAAAAGAGGAGAAGCTATTTTAAAAGTAGGCTCTACAGGATATTCAACAGGGCCACATGCACATTTTGAAGTTAGAATTAATGGTGTTACAACAGACCCATTACCATATATCACTAATGGATTAATTCCAGGTGAAGAAAACAACAGTGAAAAAAGTCAAAATACTGAAAATTAGTTTAGAGTAAAATTAAAAAGTGATAAAAGAGGAGAGAAAGGAACATATGAAAAATACATGCCAAAAATTAGTAGGAATTATATTAATAATGATTTTGCTGGCTGGAGCAAATATAAGCTTGGCAGCATCACAATCAGATATAGATTCTAATAATAAAAAAATCACTGAAACAGAAGAAAAGCAAAGAGAAGTTGAAAATGAAAAATCAGAGACTTTAAAGCAGGTAGAAAGCATAAGCTCACAAATTGATAATTATGAATCACAAATAAATGATTTAGATACAAAAATAAGTGAATCAAATACAAAAATAAAAGAGCAAGAACAAAAATTAGAGCAAGCAGAACAAGATTATAAAGAACAGGAAGAATTGATAAAAAAGAGAATGGTTGCTATTTACATATCAGGTGATACGTCATACTTAGATGTTTTACTTAGCTCAAAAAGCTTAACAGATTTTATTTCTAGTTATTATTTAGTTTCTGAAGTTACACAGATGGATGCAGAATTATTAGATAAAATTCAGAAACAAAAAGAAGAAATAGAAAATGCTAAAAAAGAAATAGAATCAAGTAAAGAACAATTAACAACTGCTAAAGCTAGTAAAGAAAGTGTATCAGCAGAATTAAAAACAGCAAAAACAGAAAAAAGTAAATATGTTTCTCAATTATCTGAACAAGAAAAAGAATTAGAAGAAGAAATTCAAACATTAAAAGAAGATAACACAAGAATAGCAAATGAAATTAAGCAGGCAGAAATAAAATATCAAAAACAATTAGAGGAATTGAAAAAGCAACAACAAAATAATAATAGTGGCAATAGTAGTGGAAAGAACAATAATAGTAGTAATAGTGGTAACAATAGTAGCAATTCAGGAAACACATCAACTGGTTCAGGATATTTTATGAGACCAGTAAGTGGAGGATCTATATCAACAAATGGATATTATTCAAGTGGAAAATTCCATGGAGCTATAGATTATGCAGTACCTTTAGGAACAACTGTATATGCAGCAGCTGCTGGAGTTGTAATGGTAACAGCTAATTTGCCAAATAGTTATGGTACATATGTTGTAATCCAACATGCAAATGGCATGCAATCATATTATGGTCATGGTACATATGGGTCTATATGTGTTACGCCAGGACAAACTGTAAGCAAGGGGCAAAAGATAATGCTTAGTGGAAGTACAGGAAATTCTTCTGGACCGCATTTACATTTTGAATTAAGAGTATCACCATATAATTACAATGGTTATGCAACAGGTTATGGACAAGATTCAAGAGTAAATCCTTCAAATTACATGTAAACAAATTTATTGAAAAAATTAAAGATTTGTTCTACATAAAATTTTAATAGAATAATATTTTATATATTAGAGAAGTTATATTATTGGAGCGGAGTATATCCGCTCAAAATTTATGAAATGACGTATGAAGGAAGGGATGAAAGCAAAAATGGAAAATAACAAAAAATATAAAATTTACAAAGTAATCATGATTATAGTTTTAACTGCATTTATAACATTTATGGTTACATCAATAACACTATATTCATATTTTACTAAAAATCCGATAAGTGCAAGTGCAGAAAGTACAAATAAGGGAATTGAGAGTAAATTAAACAAATATAGAGAAATAATAGATAAGTATTATTTAGGAGATGTAGATGATACAGCACTAGAAGAAGGGGCTATAAAAGGTTATATAGAAGGCTTAGGAGACCCATATACAGAATATATATCAAAGGATGAAATGGATACGTATTTAGATGATACTATGGGAAATTTTGTTGGTATAGGAATATATATGATAAAAAATACAGAATATGACAAAATACAAGTACTATCAACAATAAAAGGAAGTCCAGCAGAAAAAGCAGGAATACAATCAGGTGATTTAATATTATCAGCAGATGGTGTAGAATATAGTGCAGATGATATGTCTGTAGCTGCTAATAAAATAAAAGGAGAAGAAGGTACAAATGTAGTAATAGAAATATTAAGAGGCTCAGAAAAAATCAAATATGATATAAAAAGAGAAAAAGTAAAAGTAAATCAGGTAGAAGGAAAAGTACTTTCAAATAATATTGGATATATTAAATTTACTTCATTTGACGAAACAACAGCAGAAGACTTTAAAAATCAATATCAAGAATTAGCTAAAAAAGGAATTCAATCATTAATAATTGATTTAAGAAATAATGGAGGAGGAATAGTAGATCAAGCGCTAGAAATAGCAGATTATATTACAACTAAAGACTCAGTTTTATTATATGAAGTTGACAAAAATGGTAAAGAAAAAGTAAGAAAAGCAGAATCAGATCCAATAATTAATATGCCAATTATTGTGTTAACAAATGAAAATACAGCAAGTGCTTCAGAAATATTGGCAGGAGCTTTAAAAGATTTAGGAAAAGCAAAAACAGTAGGAACAAAAACATATGGAAAAGGTGTTATTCAACAAATTTTAAAACTTAATGATGGAAGTGGGTTAAAAATTACAATTGAAGAATATCAAACACCAAATAAAAATAAAATCAACAAGGTTGGAATTGAGCCAGATGAAACAGTGGAATTACCTAGCAGTGTAAGTAGCTCTTTAAATGTAAATGAAAGTGATGATACACAATTGCAAAAAGCAATTGAAATTTTAAAATAGAAGAAAATATGTAACTAGAAAAGACATTTTAAATATCAAAATAGAAAGGTTTGGAAAAATGAATTTAGCAAATAAATTGACAATTTTTAGAATAATATTAGTCCCAATAATGGTTATAATACCATTTTTGGGAATTCAAGGTCAAGTTTTTGGAATACCAATTACATATTTAATAATAGACTTGATTTTTATAATAGCGTCAATTACAGATAAATTAGATGGATATATAGCAAGGAGCAGAAATCAAGTGACAACATTTGGTAAGTTTTTAGACCCATTGGCAGATAAAATTTTGGTCTTAGCTGCAATGATTATGCTTGTTGAAATGGATAAAATACCTGCATGGATACCAATTATAGTATTAGCAAGGGAATTTATCGTTTCTGGGTATAGGTTGATTGCTGTAGAAAAAGGTGGAAAAGTGATTGCAGCTTCTGTTTGGGGAAAATTGAAAACTGTTACACAAATGATTGCTATAATATTGATATTTATAGATAAGTTTGACTTTTTTGACTTTGTAAGAGCAACTACAGATGCTAGAGTTGCAATGGAAAGTAGTGCTATGATATATATGAATCAAAGTGCTATAATCTTTAATGCAATTACTTCAATATGTTTATTGATATCTGTTATTGCTACAGTATTTTCAGGGTATGAATATTTAAAAGATGGCAAAGAATTGTTTAAAGATTAAAAATACAAATTTTGTAAAATCGCTTGACAAATTAAAAAAACTAGCTTAATATAATATAAGTTTTTGAAGTTAATGTCCTAGAATATTTTAGGGCATTAATACTTAGTATAAAATGGAGGTTATGAAAATGGAAGAAAAAGAAGTAATCCTAACACAAGAAGGATATGATAATTTAGATAAAGAATTAAACTATTTAAAAACAGAAAAAAGAACAGAGATAGCAGAAAGAATAAAAGTAGCTTTAGGATTTGGAGATTTATCAGAAAACTCAGAATATGATGAGGCAAAAAATGCACAAGCAGAAAACGAAATAAAAATTGCAGAATTAGAAAATAAATTAAGACATGCAAAGATAATAGATGAAAAAGAAATTGATACAGATACAGTTCAAATTGGAAATACTGTTAAAGTATTAGATATTGAATTTGATGAAGAAATCGATTATACAATAGTAGGGTCAACAGAAGTAGATTTAGCAGAAAATAAAATATCTAATGAATCACCTTTAGGGTCAGCATTATTAGGAGCTAAAAAGAAACAAACTGTAGAAGTAAAAGCACCTGCAGGTATAATGAAATATAAAATATTAGACATAAAAAAATAAGTTTTAAAAAACTTATTTTTTTATTGCTTTTAAATTTTTAGTGTAGAGTCTAATGCAAGTTGTATCATGTTGTTTAAACCTGTTTGACGCTCTTCAGGAGTTGCAATATCTTTAATAAACTTTGAGTCAACAACACTCATTAAACAAGAAGCATTCTTATTTAATAAATGTGCATTATAGAATAGTGCAAAAGCCTCCATTTCTGCAGCAACAGGGTCAAAATCATTAGGAATTCTTTTTAAAAATTGATTTACATCAGTCATATAAACATCAAAACAATCAGTGCAAACAGTATTACCTTTTACTATTTGTATGTTAGATTCGTTAGCAGTAGTTTCAATTATAGAGTTTAATTTGCTACTAGAATTGATAATGTGGCAATTATCGTTGTTTAAAGTTAATGCATAATTACTTTCTGAAAATACATTTTCTGTTAAAATGATATCAAATAATTTTAGTTCTGGCTTATATCCGCCACAAGATCCTATTCGTATAATATTTTCTACATCATAAATTTTGAATAATTCATAACTATAAATACCGACACTTGGCATACCCATACCATGTGCCATAACTGTGATTTCTTTTCCTTTATATGTACCAGTATATGCATACATACCTCTTACTTGATTAACAAGTTTGTAGTTTTCCATAAAGTTTTCTGCTATGTATTTTGCTCTTAGTGGGTCACCAGGCATTATTACTGTTTTTGCAATTTCACCTTTGTTTGCTTCATTATGTGGTGTTGACATATTAATAACCTCCTTTGTATTTTTGGATATTATATCATAAAAAATAAAAAAAGTGTATATTTATATCCTTAAAATATATTGCAAAAATTAGTAACTTATGATATAAAATAACATATGGAAAACAAGTAAGCTAAATACCAAAGAACAGAGGTGAAGATATGATAAAAGCTTATGCAAAATCAGACAAAGGAAACGTTAGAGAGACAAACGAAGACTATTTTTATATTTCAAATTCACTAGACGAAGTTCAAATATATCTATTAGCAGACGGAATGGGTGGATACAATGGAGGAGAAATAGCAAGTAAATTAGCTGTTCAAACAGCAAAAAATTATATAGAAAATAACTTTAAAGATATAGAAAAAGATAAAGATAGTATAATTCAATTATTAGGAAGTAGTATGGAATATGCAAATATGGTTGTATATGAAAAGGCAAAAGAAACGCCAGAACTACAAGGGATGGGAACAACATTAGAAATATGTCTAATATACAATAATAAAGCATATATAGGACATGTTGGAGACAGCAGAATATATAGAGTTAGAAAACAATTTATTAGAAAATTAACACAAGACCATAGTTATGTGCAAAAATTAGTAAAAGAAGGGACAATAACAAAAGAACAAGCAGAACATCATCCACAAAAAAATATGTTAATGAAAGCATTAGGGTGCAATGCTTTTGTAGAGCCAGATGTAATGGTAAAAGGTTTTTTAAAAGATGATATAATAATAATGTGTTCTGATGGTTTATCAAATTTAGTTGACCAGCAAACTATATACGAAATAGCTTCAAAAAATATAGAGCAAGGAACAAAGGATTTAGTACAACTGGCAAAAGAAAGAGGCGGATATGATAACATCACAGTTGTAATAATAAAAAATATATAGCGGTTTACATCAGAAATAGATGAGTGTGATAAAAAAGGAGAGAAAAGTATGAATTTAGAAGGGAAAATTCTAGGTAACAGATACGAAATTATAGAAAAAGTTGGAAATGGCGGTATGGCTACAGTATACAAAGCTACAGACCTTGTTTTAAAAAGATATGTAGCTGTAAAGATACTAAGAGATGAATTTACAACAGATGAAGAGTTTATAAAAAGATTTGAAACAGAAGCACAATCAGCAGCAAGATTGGTACATGCAAATATTGTATCAATATTTGATGTTGGTGTTGACAATGGAATTTATTACATAGTAATGGAATTGATACAAGGAAAAACTTTAAAAGAAATAATTGTTGAAGAAAGAGGACCATTACCATGGAAATGGTCAGTAAATGTAGCAATTCAGATAGCATCAGCATTAGAAATGGCACATAAAAACAATATTATACATAGAGATATAAAACCACATAATATAATAATAACAGAAGATGGTGTTGCAAAAGTCACAGATTTTGGAATAGCAAAAGCAGTTTCAAACTCAACAATTACAGCATTTGGAACAACAATAGGCTCAGTTCATTATTTTTCACCAGAACATGCAAGAGGTGGATATACAGATGCTAAATCAGATATATATTCATTAGGTGTGGTAATGTATGAAATGGTGACAGGTAAAGTACCATTTGATGCTGATACACCGGTTTCAGTAGCATTAAAACATATGCAAGAAGAGCCAATACCACCAATCGAACTAAATTCACATTTGCCAGAGGCTGTAAATAAAATAATTCTAAAAGCATTGAAAAAAGATGCGACACTTAGATATCAAACAGCAACAGAATTATTACAAGACTTAAAAATGGCATTAAAAAATCCATCAGGAGATTTTGTAAATGATGTAGACTATGACCCAACGGCAAAAACACAAAGGATACCGACACAAGATGTTGAAAAGATGCAAAAAGAATCTAGAAAAAAAGAAGATAATAAATTTGTGGCATTTGTAAAAAAACATAAAGTTTTAAGTTCAATTATAGGCTTGATATTATTGTTCTTTATAGCATTTGGTGGAACAATGTTGGTTTTAAATGTAACAAATCCTAAAGAAATAGAAATGCCTAATGTTGTGGGACTTACAAGAGAAGAAGCACAACAAAAAATAGAGGAAGCTAAACTTAAATTTGAAGTGCAATCAGAGGAATATAATGCAGATGTGGAAGAAAATCATATTATAAGTCAAGACCCAACTTTTGTAGAAGGATATAGTAGAGTAAAACAAGGAAGTACAGTTAAGGTTGTTGTAAGTAAAGGAACAGAGAAAACTAAAGTACCAAAAGTTATAGGTATGCAAAAAGATGATGCTACAGAAGCGATAGAGGATGCAAAATTAAAGGTTGAAATAGTAGAGGAAACAAGTAAAAAAGTTCAAGAAGGCTATGTAATTAGTCAAGAGACTGATGCAAATACAGAGGTTAATGCAGGTGATACTGTTATAATTCATGTAAGTACAGGTATAGAAAAGGCAACTGTTCCAGGAGTTATTGGTAAAACTCAAGACGAGGCTAAAAAGATTCTCCAAGATTTAGGCTTTGTTGTTACTGTTACAACTACTGAGGATAGCTCAAAAGATAATGGTGTTGTTTTAAAACAAAGTTTAGATGAAGGTAAATCTGTTGAGAAAGGTGCAGCTATTACTATTACAGTAAATAAATTGGCAGAAAAGAAAGCTGCTACAGTATATGTTAATGTAAAATCAATTACAGGTGGATATGTACAAGAAAAAAATGATGAAACATCAACAGAAACGGTCAAGAAGACAGTAAGGCTAAGAGTAGAAGCAAATGGAGAGACAATTTTTAATCAAGATGTAGACAAAAATAGTGTAAAAATTAATACAGGTGATGGAAAAGTTATTGGGACTGGAACAGTAACTATAAAAGTGTTTATAGATGATGTCAAAGAAAAGGAAAAAGACATAGATGTAAGAGAAATAAATTCATATACTTTTGATTAATACTTTTAAAAATTTAAGAACAATTTCCATAAAAGAGGAATAAAAAGACTAGGGTGCGTCTCTAGTCTTTTAATATAGCTATTGACAAAAATATTCAAACGTATTAAAATATAGAAACATCTATAGCTTTTTATGTCAATTTTAATTTTAATTCAAAATTTTATTATCAAAAAAACTCAAATAAAAATTGAAAAAATCAAAATATAATGTTATAATCAAAGGAGGTAATATGCCGGTTATTTCACAATTTTATGGAATATTAATATATATGTATAGAGAAATAGGTGGGCATCATAATGAGCCACATATACATATAAAATATAATGAATTTGAAATGTCTATTACAATAAATGGAAAAGTATTAAATGGAAAAATGCCAAAAAAACAAAAGAAATTAGTAGATGCATGGTTAGAATTACATAAAGAAGAATTAAATGCTGCTTGGTATGCATTAAATAATGATGGAGAAATAATAAAAATAAAAGGATTGGAGTAAATATTATGAGACCAAAAGCTATAGATGTAAAGATTTTAAATAATTATGAATTAGAAATACTATTTGATAATAAGGAAAAGAGGATATTTGATGTAAAACCTTATTTTAAATTTAAAATATTTAAAGAATTGAAAGATGTAGAAAAGTTTAAAAAAGTGCAAATATCAGGGCTATCAATAGAATGGGAAAATGGGGCAGATATATGTCCAGATGAACTATATAAAAATAGTAGAGAAATAATGGAGGAATAATGCAAGGTTTAATAATAGAAAATATATCAAACTTATACCAAATAAAAACAAAAAATGGAATATACGAAGCAAATGCAAGAGGAAAATTCAAAAAAGAAGAAATAACACCAGTAGTAGGAGATAATGTAGAAATACAAATTTTAGACGAAGAAAACAAAAAAGCAATAATAGAAGAAATAAAAACACGAACAACATATGTAAAAAGACCCAAAATGAGTAATATAACCCAACTGATACTAGTAGTATCCAGTAAAAACCCAAAACCTGACTTATTACTATTAGACAAGCAGTTAGCATTTGTAGAATTCTTAGAAATAAAAGCAACAATAGTTTTGAACAAAACAGACCTTGACAAAAAGAAAGAATTTGAAAAAATAAAAGAGGTATATCAAAATATTGGGTATACAGTAATAGAAACAATAGCCAAACCAGATGAAAAGGCAAAAGATAGCAAAATGATAAATAAAACATTTATAGGAATTAAAGAATTAGAAGAAAAGCTAAAAGGGAATATAAATGCATTTTCAGGTAATTCAGGTGTAGGAAAATCAACATTAATCAATGCAATATTCAAAGATACAATAACACAAGAAGGAGAAATAAGTAATAGAAATAAAAAAGGAAAAAATACTACAACTTCAACAAGATTATATGAAATAGATAAAGATACTTATATTGCTGATACGCCAGGTTTTTCAACATTTGACATATCAGAAATAGAATACAAAGAATTAGATAAATATTTTAAAGAATTTAGAATACCATTAGAAAATTGTGAGTTTGTTGGTTGCACACATATAAAGGAAGAAAATTGTGGAATAAAACAAGCATTACAACAAGGAAAAATAGATGAAGGCAGATATGAGAGATTTTGCAAAATCTATGAAGAATTGAAAGAAAAAGATAAATATAAATATTAATTTTTAAATAGGAGGAAAATAAAATGATAGAAATATCAACATCAATACTTTCAGTAAAAAAAGGAGAAGAGTCACAAACATTTTTTGCATTAGAAAAAGCAAAAACAGATTATTTTCATATAGATGTTATGGATGGAAAATTTGTAGAAAAAAATACATATAACAAAATGTTAGAATATGCATCATATATAAAAAGAATATCAAATTTGCCATTAGATATACACTTAATGGTAGAGGATGTAAATTCAGCAATTGACGATTTTTTAGCAGTTGAGCCTAATATAATTACTTTTCATTATGAAGCTTGCAAAGATAAAGAAGAAGTTAAGCAAATTATAAAAAAAATAAAGGAAAATCATTGCAGAGTTGGACTAAGTGTAAAACCCGAGACTAAAATAGAAGAGATATATGAATTTTTACCATATATTCATATGTGCTTAGTGATGACTGTTGAGCCTGGAAAAGGTGGACAAACTCTTTTGACAGATATGGTGGATAAAATTTCAACTTTGAAAAATTATATTGATAAAAATAATATTGATGTTGATATAGAGGCTGATGGTGGAATTAATTTGAAAACTGCACAAGCTGTTAAAGAAGCGGGAGCAAATATATTAGTATCTGGAACAGCAATCTTAATAGCTAAGGATTATAAAGTTATTATAGATGAATTGAAAAGATAAAAAACTTGACAAATTGAGTTTATTTGATATAATGGCATTATAAAAAATTGTTAATTAAAATATTTTGATGGAGGTATGTTAGAAAAAAACTAACATAAAGAAAAAATGAAATTTGGGTTACCAGAAAAAACATATAATGCAATAAAAAAAGTTATAGAAAATAATGCTAAATATAAATTCAAATTATTTGGGTCAAGGGCAAGAGGGACGTTCAAAAAGAATTCTGATATAGACTTGGCAATATTTGATAATGTCAATAGAAAAGATGAATACAAAATAAGAAATGAAATAGATGAGTTGGATATTATTTATAAGGTGGATCTGGTTTTTATAAATAGTAATACGAAGATTGAATTATTGAAATCAATAGAAAAGGAAGGAGTTGATTTCTAATGAAAAGATTTGAAGAAAGAAAAGAAGACTTAAAAAATGCTGCAAATAGATTAGAAGAAGCATTACACAAAGAAGTGTCTGAGTTAGAAATTGATGGGATATTACATAGATTTGAATTTACATTTGAGTTAGCATGGAAAATTATGAAAGACTGTTTAGAAGAGCAAGGTATAGTTGGAAAGATAGGAAGCCCAAGAGAAATGATAAAAGAAGCTTTTTCGATAGGCTTAATTGAAAATGGAGAAGAATGGTTAAATATGATAACATCAAGAAATGAATTATCACATTTATATGATGAAGAAACTTCTAGAGAGATATATGATGATATAAAAGGGACATATATTTTTGAGATAAAAAAATTAATTAAGAAATTAGACACGATTTAATAAAAATAGAAAAAACAAAAGAAAAGTATACTAAAAATGGGGGTAAAAAACAAATGAACAATTTTGGGAGAATAGAAAAGGCTGAAAGCCTTGCAACTGTGCACACACACACACATGTAATTTACGAAATAACAAAACTTTAATTAATAAAGTTTTATTAATCATACATAAAATAATAAAAGAAGATAGGAATATTATGCCTGTGGCTATATTAGACATAGGATAATATTGCTGTCTTATTTGCGTTGCATTGATATTTTTAACTTAAAAATGAATTGCAAAATAAATAAGTTATTAACATTATTAAGCAAGTATGTTCAAAATTGCTTAATATATAAAATAAAAAAATAAAAATGAAAGGAAAGAGGTAAATGAACAAAAACAAAGGTATAACACTAATAGAATTAGTAATAACAGTAATTATATTATTAATTTTAGCAGGAATATCAATAATGGCATTAACAAATACAGGGATATTCCAAAGAGCGCAAGATGGAGATACAGTAAAAGTAAAAGGTTATAAAAATGGGGATTGGAGCCAAATTGAAGAATATACAGTAGCAGATAGCAAAATAACAGTAACATTAAGTGA
Organism: uncultured Clostridia bacterium; assembly: GCA_934132805.1. GTDB lineage: Bacteria > Bacillota > Clostridia > TANB77 > CAG-508 > CAG-269. The sequence goes on from CAKPAB010000032.1 coordinate 14,529, forward strand.
ATTAATGCTATTGTATTTCTCAATAAAGGGAAAAGGCGGAAGTTCTGGAGGAAATGGTTATACATCATCAGATATTTTTGATGAAACAGGTTCAGTAGATGGAAAATTGCATATAGGAGATTTTGTAAATTATACAGCAGGAACATGGACAGATGATACTTTAACTATGCGTTCGGCTTGCGTGTCCTAGTTTCTCTAGAATCTAATGTCAAATTTTCAACAGCAGGAACAAAGATAGTAACAAGCAGAAATAATGACTATACTTATAATGTATGGAATATTGAGTAAAATTTAAAATCGAGTGGGCCTCGTGTCCGCTTGGATTAGGGGGGAAAATGGGAAAATATGTAAAAGGTAAAAGTAGTGCAATATAATTTTACACTACTTTTGAGTGTTAAAATATAACTGTGTAAATTCAAAATACAAGAATTTTGAATTTGCATAGTTATATTTTTTTTTGGAGGT
>CAKPAB010000033.1 GCA_934132805.1 uncultured Clostridia bacterium
GTTCCATCCAAATATCCATGGAAATAAGTTTAAATGTGCTGAGCTTGATATTGGTAATAATTCTGTTAGTCCTTGAATTATTCCTAAAATTAGTGCTTGTAAAATTTCGTTCATTTTTTGTTCCTCTCTTTCGTTTTTTATTTTGTTTTAATTTATATAATATGAATTTTTATTAATGCACATATTATTTAAATTTTGACTATTTTTTATATATTTCTTTTAAAATATTATAAACTGTATCTTTTATAAATTCTGCTGTTGTAACAGGTGCGACCTTTCCTGGTAATGCTAGTGCCCAAAGTAATCTTATGTTTTTATTTTTTGCTGCCTTTTTGTCAATTCCTCCTGGGTTTGATGCTAAGTCTACTAATAAGCAATCATCTTTTACATATTTTATTTTATCTTCTGTTAATATCAAGTGTGGAACTGTATTTATAATAACATCAAATTCTGATAAGTTTTCACCTATTGTATTGATATTTGTTTCCATATGTCCATATGCGCGTATCCAGGCTAAGTCTTCGTCTTTTCTTGCTGCGCATGTAACCTTTGCAGATAGTCCTGCTAGCTTTCTTGCTAATACTTTTCCTATTCTTCCAAAACCCAAAATTAAAATTTTGCTACCATGAATTATTTTGTTTGTGTTTGCAATTATAATTTCTATAGTTCCTTCTGCTGTTGATATTGTATTTAAAACAGCTAATTCTTCCCTTTTCATTATGTCTATTATTTCTATATATTCGTCATTAGCTAGGTTGTATACCTCTGGGGCTATGCTACCCGCAATTAAAATTTTTGCATTTATTACATGCATAAGTTCTCTAATTGAAATTGTCTTGTCACTAAATGGCGAATTTATGTCTTTTCCATTGCTTGAAAATGGTATTGGTCCTATTATTACTTCTGAGTTTTTAACAGCATCTTGTAATTTGTTACATGTAATTATATTCTTGTTTTCTTTTAGTTCTTCTGCTTTTTCTACTCCATATGTGTATACTTTGCTGCCGTCTTCTGCTAGCATTTTTGCTAATTTTATTATTCTTAAGTCTCCACCTATAATTGTAAAATTTGTACTCATAAAATCACTCTTTCTAATATACTTTTTAATTTTTAGAACAAATCCGAAAAATTCTTTGTTTTTCCAGTAAATTTGTTTATATACGAAATGTTTTCTTTTATTAGTATATTATTTTTTGCAAATTTTATGAATTTTTTTATATTTTCAATTTATTAAAAGTCTCTTTGATTTTCATTTTGGTTTTCATTTTGGTTTTCTTCAATATCTTTCTGTTTTTTGCTTTCTTTTTTCTCTGTTTTTAACATTTTTATATCATCATAGCTCAGATTTCTAGTTAAATCAAACATGTCTTCCAAATGTTCTTTTGCTTGTAGTTCCTTTTCTGTTAATTTTTTTGTTATTTCTTCTTTGTAATTTGTATTAAATGGTATAGAAATTCTTGCAATAACTGGTATAAATATTGGATCTTTTTTTATTTTTGGAACTACTTTTGATGCGTCTATATCTATTGCTACATTTGCATATTGTATCGCTTTATCCTTATCATCTTTTATCATTGCTATTTTTGAAAGTTCATAATAACTATCTGCTGAAAGTTCTTCATCTTCTATTGCTTCCATAAAGTATTTTTCTGCTTCTTCTAATTCTTTATATATTAATGCAATTTCTGCTAATGAGTATTTTGAGTTATATGAAAGTGAGTTTATGTCTGCTGCTCTTTCATAACAAATTTTGGCATTTTGGAAATCATTTAGCATTGTATATGCAATTCCTAAATTGTAGTTTATTTCAAAACTTAATGGATTGTATTTTAATGCATTTTGATATATGTTTACTGCTTCTTTGTATTTTTCTTTTGATAGTAATATTTCTCCTAGCAACTCTGTTGCTTTGTAGTAATCTGGCTTTTTGTTTAGTAAGTTAAATAACATTTCTTCTGCTTCATTTGTTTTTTCAAGGTTGTTTAGTAATTCTGCAATTTTATAATATGAATCATAATCTTGTTTGTTTGCATCTATTGCTTGTACATATTTGTCTATTGCTTTTCTCATTCCACCTTCTAATTCGTAAATTTCTGCCAGCATTTTGTGCCCAATGTAGTTTTCTGGATATTTTGTTACTAGGTTTATTAATTGCTCTTTTGCTTTTTTGTTGTTTCCAAATTTTAAGTATATTTGTGCTTTTATTACATTTAAAATTTGTATTAGTGGTATTCCTTTTTTGTCTAGTGTAAGTATTGTTATTGGAATTAGTATTGCTAATATGTATTTTGCTATTGTAAAAAATGGTCCAAATTGAATTTTTTTAAGTACTTCTACAAAGTTTAGTGATATTCCTATTGCTTCTATTATTAGAATGCCTATGTAATTTGTGTCATTTTCTTTTATCATTTTAAAAAACATATATACAAATATTCCAAATGCTAGTGTTGTAAAAATTAATTGTTCTAAAATCATGTTTTTCTCCTTTTTGTAAACATTTGAATTCTAAATTGTTTTCAGTTTTTCTTCTTAATATTGTATTTCATTTTTTTTAATTTGTCTAGTATTTTTGTATAATTTTCGAATTTATGTTTATACTAAAATTGTAAGCAATAATTATTTAGCTTATATTGTACAAAGTTTTTTAATTTTATTACAATATAAAATTGGAGGTTTTTAACACATGGAAAATAAAGTTTTGAATATCTTAGATGAAGTAAATAAAGGTGCAACTATGGGAATGGATGCTATTTCTTATGTTTCTGAAAAAGTTGTTGATGATGATTTTAAGCAAGTTTTAGATACAGAATATAATAAATATAAGGATATTTCTAATAGAGTAAATATTTTATATGATAATTATAGTACTAAGAAACCGCATGAGACAAATGCTATGAATAAGATGATGACTTGGTATGGTATTCAAATGAAAACAATGTCTGATGATAGTACTTCTAAATTGTCTGAGCTTCTAATGCAAGGTACTAATATGGGTATTATTGAAGGGCGTCGTTTATTGAATCAAAATCAAAATATTGAGCCTAATGTTAAGAATATTTTGAATGATTTTGTTGTCATGCAAGAAGATAGTGTTGAGACCTTAAAAAAATATTTGTAATTACTCTGTTATTGCAAAAAGATAATATATGTTAATGTATAAAAACATATATTATCTTTTTTATATATAATTTTATTATAAATCAGTTTAAATTACTATAAATTTTATAATCTCTTAATATTTTTCTTACATAATTATTTGTTTCTTTATAAGGAATATTCTCAATATCAGATCCATCTGCTTTTATTATTCCCTTTTCTATCCAATTATCAACTGTCCCAATGCCAGCATTATATGCTGTTATTGCAATTTCAACATTTTCATACTTTTGTATTAATGTTGACAAATATTTTGTTCCAATATTTATATTTATTTCAGGCTCTAATAATTTACTTTTTAAATCTTCATTTAAAATATTCAAATCCGTCTTTTTGCATACATCTTGTGCAGTGCTCTCCATTAGTTGCATTAGTCCTATTGCGCCTTTTCCTGACTCAGCCCTTTCATTAAAATTACTTTCTGCTTTTATTAATGCATATACTAAATTTTCGTCAACATTATATTCTTTCGAATATTTCTGTACATATTCTTGATAATCTTTTTTATATATTATTTTTTGTATTCTAATAGGAATGTTTAAAAATGCAATTATCATGCATAAAATTAATATTATTGCTACAATTATTATCTGTTTTTTTGTTACATTTACTATAAACATTTTAATCACACTCCTTTTGATTTTTTGTCTTTTTTTAATGAGTTCTATTTACATTCATACCAATTTTCTGCCTCAGAAACTTCTGCAATTAGTGGTACATTAAGTTTAATTGCTTTTTCCATTTCATCTTTTATAATTTCTTTTACTTTGTCCGCTTCTTTTAATGGTGCTTCTATCATCATTTCATCATGGACTTGTAGAACAATTTTGGCCTCCAATTTTTCTTCTGTCAATTTCTTGTATACATTTATCATCGCAATTTTCATAATATCAGCTGCTGTTCCTTGTATTGGTGTATTCATTGCTGCTCTTTCGCCAAATTGTCTTACCATATAGTTATTTGACTTTAATTCTGGAATATATCTTCTTCTATTAAACAATGTTTCAACATATCCAGTTTCTTTTGCTTTTTCTTTTATGTCATCCATGAATTTTTTTATTCCAGCATATTCTTGTAAGTATTCTTCTATATATTGTTTTGCTATTTTTCTTGATATTCCTAGTTGTTCTCCTAGTCCGAAGTCACTTATTCCATAAACAATTCCAAAATTTACAGCTTTTGCATTGCTTCTTTGCTCTTTTGTAACTTCTTCCATTGGTGTTTTAAATACTTTGGATGCTGCTTGTCTATGAATATCTTCTCCATCTTTAAATGCTTGGACCATATGTGTGTCATTTGACATATGTGCTAGTACTCTTAATTCTATTTGTGAATAGTCTGCATCAATATAAACTTTTCCTTTTTCTGGTTTAAATATCTTTCTTACTTGTTTTCCTAGTTCAAATCTTGTTGGTATATTTTGTAAGTTTGGCTCTGTTGAGCTTATCCTTCCTGTTGCTGTTATTGTTTGATGGAAAAATGAGTGTATTCTTTTTGTTTTTGGATTGATATATGGTTTTAAGCCTTCTACATATGTTGAGTTTAATTTCATTAGTTGTCTATAATCTAATATTTCTGAAATTATTGGGTCTTCTTTTTTTAGTTTTTCTAAAACGTCTACATCTGTTGAGTAACCACTTTTTGTCTTCTTTACAACTGGCAGTTTCATTTTTTCAAATAATATTTCACCTAATTGTTTTGTTGAGTTTATATTGAATTCTTCTCCAGCCATTTCATATATCATTTTTGTTTTTATTTCTAATTGTTTTTTTAACTGATTTCCAAATTTATTAAGTTCTTCTTCGTCTGCATACATTCCATTCCATTGCATATTAGCAAGTACTGTTACTGTTGGCATATCTATATTATTAAATAATTCTACTGCATTTATTTCTTCTAGTTTTTTCATTGTTAATTCTTGTAATTTATAGACTATATATGAATATAATGCACATTTTTCTTCTTCTGTTTTTCTTGCTTGTTCTTCTTTTTGCTTATCTTCTTCTGATTTTTCATTATTTGTATTAGAAAGATTAGCCTCTTGCATTGTATCAAATAAATTGATTTGTTCTCCCTTTGCTTTTTTTGCTTCTCCTAAAGTTTCATCAATGTCTATTTCTAAATATTGTTCTGCTAAATTATTTAATTTTAGTTTGTTATTTGTTGGGTTTAAAATATATGCTGCAATACTTGCGTCATAACTTATTCCTTTAAAATCTATTTTTTCTTGTTTTAATAGTATATAAACTCTTCCTAAATCTATACCACTTTTTAGTATTTTATTATCTTCAAAGATTTCTTTAAATTCTTGTATTCTGCTTATTTTATTTTCTCCATCTTTTGATTTTTCGTTATCATTTAAATATATAAAATATGCTTCATTTTCAGCAGAATTGAATACTGAAATACCTGTAATTTTTTCTTTTATAATTTTGTTTTCATTATCATCTTTTTCAGTTTCTATATAAAATACCATCTTTCCTTGTTTTTGGATAATCTCTTTTATTTCTTCTATTGGTTTATTCACAATTTTGTATTGATTTTCAATTTTATTTTCATTGTTACTATTTCCTGCTTCATTTTGTAAATTAAATCTATCTATATATCTTTTAAAATTAAGATGCTTAAAAAGTTCTAAAACCTTTGGTTTGTCCCATTCCTCAAGTTTTAGCTCTTCTAATGTATCTTCAATTGGAACTTTTGTATTTATTTCTCCTAATGTTCTTGAAAGATATGCTAAATCTTTGTTTTGTTCTAATTTTTCCTTTTGTTTTCCTTTTATATCTGCTTCTCCAGCCTCTAATTTTTTATATAAGTTGTCAATTGTTTCATATTTTTGAACTAAAGAAAGTGCTGTTTTTTCGCCTATTCCTGGAACTCCTGGTATATTATCAGATGTATCCCCTTGTAAACCTTTTACTTCTATTAATTGTTTTGGCTCTATTCCATAAACTTCTTTTACTTTTTCTCTATTGAATATCTCAGTCTCTGTTTTTCCTCCTTTTGTTCTAGGAATGTTTATTCTTACATTGTCTGTTGCTAATTGAAATGTATCTCTATCTCCAGAAAGTATTACAACTTCTAGTCCTTTTTTTTCTCCATATCTTGAAAGTGTTCCAATTACATCATCACCTTCATAACCTTCTTTTTCTATTATATCAATATTCATTGCCCTTAGAACTTCTTTAATTATTGGCATTTGTTCTGCAAGTTCTGTTGGCATTCCTTTTCTGTTTGCTTTGTATCCTTCATACATTTTATGCCTTGCTGTTGGTGCTTTAAGGTCAAATGTTACTCCTATATAATCAGGTTTTTCGTCTTCTAACAATTTAAACAAAATTGCTAAAAAACCATATATTGCATTTGTGTATTTTCCGTCTTTTGTGGTTAGTGCTTTACTTCCCATTATTCCATAAAATGCTCTATTCATTATGCTATTTCCGTCTATTAATACTAGTTTTTTCAAATTTTTTTCCTCCTAAAATGTGGGGTTTGTACCCCATGATAATTTTAAAAATTAATAACGATGCAGTCTTCTAGCTCTTTTATTGATCCGTCTTTTGGATAATTGTTCATTGTTTCTGCTTCAACTTTTCCTTTTTCATATTCGTCATCTGTTGGAACTTTAAAATTATAACCTAGAGAATTTAAAAATTTGATAAATTCTCTTCCATTATCATCAAAAGCTTTCTTTCCCCACCAAAGGACAGATAGGCTATTTGATTGTGCTCCTGTTCCTCCCATTCCTTTATATGGTGTTCCCATGATTACTAATGGTTTTGTTGTATTATAATCTTTTTCTAAAGTGTATATTAAATCATATGCAATATGTAAGTCTTTTTGATATCTCATGTAATCATTATAAAATAATTTATTTAATGATATTGTTTGTTGTAATACTAAAATTCCTATTGCAATGCTTGCTAGTATTTTTGTTATTTTGTATTCACTTAAAAATGTATATGCTACCATAATGATTATTGCAACAAATAGTTCCCATGATGTGCATGTTCTATATAAAACTGGATATAGTTGCAATATGCTTATAGCAAAGTTTGATAAAAACATCGCTATAAATATAACTAATATCATCCAATTTCTCTTCTTATCAGATTGTAAAATACTTATTGCTAGTCCTATTGCTGATACTATATCAAAAACTACTACTGGTAAATATGTTGGACTTTTCATGGCATTTACTATATTAACTATTAATAATTGCATACTATCTAATATCCCATATTTTCCCCAGTTTATTGTTTTGTCTGCTCCGTCTGATGGTTTTATTCCGGCTAAGAAAATTAAATTTGCTATTATTTCGTATAAAATAATTCCAATTACTACCATTCCTAAATTTGCAAATATATATTTAAAAATATCTTTTGTTTTTTTGTCTTTGTTGTTGTATATAATTAGAATTGCGGTAATACATATAGCTACCAACATTACTTGTGCACATGCTTCATACATTGAAAACGCTATTGCTAAAATTGTCGGGATAATTGCATATATATTTTTTTTATGTAACTTAGTGTAATTTTCATAAAATGTCATTATTCCTAATGAGGCTAAAAATGAGCCTATCATTACTGCTAAACTGCTATTTGAAAATAAGCAGCTTTCGTTTATTATTGGAAATGAAATGCATATTGTTGCAAAAGCAATATATCCTCCAAGTGGTATTTTTTCTTTTAAATTTTTCTTTAAAAATATACACCATAATATTGCTGTTGACATTATTATAAATGCGACTACAAATTCTATCCAAAATGGTACAAATTCTGTTAGATTTAATATTCTGTATATTAAATATGAGCCCCATCTTCCACTTCCTAACATTTCTTTGTCTTGATAATATCTATCAAATGCTGTTTCATCCATTCCTATTGATGTGTTTGTTATTGTAAAACCAAAACTTAAAATTGTTACTAATATGATTGCTATAATAAATATTTTGTTCTTACAAAAATATTCTATTGTTTTTTTGTATTCTTTTTTTATATTCTCCATTTTATGTTTTTTTCCTTTCCAAAATTATAAAGTCTCTATGTGTTTTATATTCATACAAGTGCCTTATCTTTTTTTATTTGTTTACTATATCTTTCTTCCTCTGAAAAAACGCATCCACAGTATTTTTGCATATATAGTCCTAACTCTCTTGCTTTTGCTTGTCCTTCTCTAAAACCTATTCTAAAGTCTCTATACAAAAAATCAAGCCCATATTTATTTGCAATCTCTTTAGCTTGTTCTTTTAATACTTCATGTTTTTGATATGGACTTACCAATAATGTTGTTGTTATTGTATCATATCCATTTTCTTTTGCATATTTTGCTGTTTGCTCTAATCTTACTCGATAGCAATAATTTGAACATCTATTTTCTAAATCTCCAATCACATTTTTACAAAATTCATCTAGCCCATAATTTTCTTCAAATATTGCTTGTATATTTATGCTTTTAGTATATTCTTTTAAACAATCTCTTCTTGCTTTATATTCCATGTATGGATGTATGTTTGGATTATACCAATATATTGTTGGCTCTATTCCCTCATTTTTTAGTGCATCTATACAATAAACACTACATGGTGCACAACATGTATGCATTAACAATTTCATTTTTTATTCCTTTCCTTTCTTTATTCTTTATAATAAATATCAAAATTCTCTATACTTCCTTGTTTTTCTAAATTTTCTTGTATATATTTTCTTACTGTTTCTGGTGTTTGCCAATTTCTCTTTAAGCCATCTTTTCTTATCAAAATCTGTACATTGCTCATATTTTGTATTTTTTCTATTTGACCTTCTTCTCCTTTTCCACCCAAATTTCCTTTATTAAACATATCAAAATCTTTATTGTATATATCTATTGGTATATTATATAAGGCTGCATCTGAATCTATTATATAAACTTTTTTGTCTGAACTTTTTATGTAATTTTCCACATTTTGTATAGTTTTTTCTAAACTTTTTGATATATCTATATTTTCAAAATGTTTTAATGTACTGTAATTTTTTTCTTTTTTTATATATTGATAGTTTTTATAAATTCCCCATATTGTAGCTAAAATCAATATTGCTATTGATAAATATTCGCAAAAAAACTTTAAAAATATTTTTATTTTTTTATTTTTTAAAACGTCTTTTGTATATAAGTTTAAAAGATGCATTATTCCAATTATTGTAATTATGCTTCCTATTAAAAAATGGATATTGTCTGAAATTGGAAATGTCACAATAAAGTTGGCTATTCCTATAAAGTTTATAAATAGAGTTTTTTTGTCTTTTTTTATTATTGAATGTATTAATAATAGAATCATTGAAATTGGAACAATTATAGCTAAAATTTTTATACTTATTAAATTTGATTTTATTAAGTTTACATATGATATTTTATTGTTAAATGTTTTTATTCCCAATATACAATAATCTATAAAACCATTTATAGCTCCATTAGCTACCAGATATATTAATAGCATAACAGTTGGAATTGCCATTCCTATTATTGTAAAAATAATTTTCTTTATTTCATTTTTTTGCTTTGTTTTTATTGCAATAATAATTCTATATACTATTATTGCAAAACAAATTAAAGCTCCTGTTGTTTGTTTTGTGCATACACACATTCCTGCTAATATTCCAATAATTATATTTTTTACATTATTAGATTTGAATTTGTTAAATTCTATATTAATTATTATTAAACTTAAAAATAATACAAACCAATTATAATCTATGCAAAAATAATCTTTTATTATATATGAAATTATTGCTGTTGCAATTATGCTTGCTCCTCTATTTATTTTTAGTTTTTCTAATGTTTTATATATCAAAAATACAATGGAACTATTTAATAAAACTGAGAGAATTCTTATTGTTAATAATTGGTTGTTTATTCTTAAAAAGATTGATTCTATTATTGCAAGTAATGGTGTTATTACTATATTAAAGTCCTTATATGGTACCATTCCTTTTGCTATGCAATTTGCAAAATTATAATTCCATATTTCGTCTAGGTCCCCTATTTTTTTTGATAGAATTATGTGTGCTATGCAAATTATTATAATCAAAAATATTCCTATGTCTTCTAATATTTTCTTTTTGTCTTGTTGAACATGTTCTCTGATGTTCATTTGTTTTTACCCCCTTATATAAAACTTTGTTGTCCAATGTCTCCATTATAATTATATCCTAAATGTTTGTATGCTGGTGGTAATACAACTCTTCCTCTTAGTGTTCTAGAAATAAAACCTATTTGAATTAGATATGGCTCGTATACGTCTTCTATTGTATCTACTTCTTCTCCTACTGTTACTGCTAATGCCTCTATTCCTACTGGTCTACCTGCATATTGAACAATCATTGTATCTAATAGCTTTCTATCTATTTCGTCTAATCCTAATTCATCTATTTCTAGTTTATTTAATGCATGTTTTGCAATTTTCAAATCTATGTTTCCATCTCCTAAGACTGCCGCATAGTCCCTAACTCTTTTTAGTAGTCTATTTGCAATTCTTGGTGTTCCTCTAGATCTTCTTGCTATTTCTTCAGCTGCTTGCTCATCTATTTCTACGTCTAATATTTTTGATGATCTTTTTACTATTTTTTTCAAGTTTTCAACTGAGTATAGCTCTAGCCTATTTACAATTCCAAATCTGTCTCTTAATGGTGTTGTTAAAGAACCTGCTTTTGTTGTTGCTCCTATTAATGTGAATTTGGGTAAATCTAGCCTTATCGACCTTGCACTTGGTCCTTTTCCTATCATTATATCTATTGTATAGTCTTCAAGTGCTGGGTATAATATTTCTTCTACATTTTTGCTTAGCCTATGAATCTCGTCTATAAAAAGTACGTCATTTTCTGCTAGATTGGTTAAAAGTGATGCTAAGTCTCCTGGTCTTTCTATTGCTGGTCCTGATGTTATTTTTATATTTGATCCCATTTCATTTGCTATTATGTTGGAAAGTGTTGTTTTTCCTAGTCCTGGTGGTCCATATAGTAATACATGGTCTAATGCTTCTCCTCTTTTTTTAGCTGCTTCTATATAAATTTTCATATTTTCTTTTACTTTGTCTTGCCCTATGTATTCTGTTAAAGTTTGTGGTCTTAATGTATTTTCTAATCTTTCTTCTCCTACATCTCCTAATTCTGGGCTTGTTATTCTATCTTCATTCATTTTTTAGTTAACTCCTTTTAGAATTTGGTTGTATTTTGCCAATTTTCATCCAATAAAATTTTCTATAATTTCAAGCATTTTTTTGTTATTTGGTTGATATTTTACTGGCTTAAATGTTTGTGCTTTTATAATTGCAGCTTTTAAATCTTCAACATCTTTTATTCCTATTATATATCCTTTATCGTCAAAATCTTTTACAATCTGAATTTGATGGTTGTTTACATGTTCTCCAAACTCATGCTTTCTTGGTACTGCAATAACTTTCTTTCCTTTTTCTATTGATGATACAATTGAGCCTACCCCTCCATGTGTTATTATTAAATTTGCTTCATCTTGAAATTGGGATAATTGTTCTTTTGACATTAAGTCTATTATTCTCATTTTATCTGATTTGTATTTTGTATATCCTGCTTGAACAATTACTTCTTCTTTTATTGTTTTGTCTTTTATATTTTTTTCTATTTCTTCTAATAGCCTGTGGAAGCTATTATTTTGCGTTCCTAATAATACTAATATCACGTTTTTTATGACTCCTTTCTAGTATATTGACCCTCCATATACTGCTTTGGGATATAGTTTTAGCATCTCTTCCCATTGAACTATAAACAAGTCTGCTATTGGATAAATTAATCTACCTGTTGCTGTTTTTTTATTTTTATTTGCAAATGTTTCTATATATATTATTTTGCTTCCAAATATTTTTCCTAAATAACACATTGGCCCTGCTGTATGTGTTCCAGTTGTTATTATTACATTCGGTCTTAACTTAATGTAATAATATATTGTTTTTAAACATAAATAAAAATATTTAAAAATGTATGTAAATAGTTTTGCTCTTGTTCCATATGGCAAAAAATCTATTTTTTTTCCATATTGTTTTTTTAAGTTTTCATTTGCTTTGTCTTTTTCTGTTATTATATGATAATCATATTTTTCAAATAATGGTGATAATTGCAATAATTCATTTAAATGTCCACCTGTACTTGATATGAATAATACTCTTTTTTTCTTCATTTTTTGCTTGTCCTTTCATTTCTGTTATTTTCTTTTTATATTATACATTTTATTTGCTTTTCTGTCTATTGTTTTTTTTATTTTTATCAAGTATAATATAGTTATGAAAAATTTAGTTGTTAATAAAAAATATGATGGAAAAAAATTAAATAAATTTTTATTAGATAATATTCCTAATTTAACTTATGGGCTTTTTTGTAATACTTTAAGAAAAAAAGATATTAAGCTTAATGGAAAACGTATAAATAAAGATGTTGCTGTTTTTGAAGGAGATGAAGTTTTGGTTTATATAGCTGATTCTTTATTAGATTCTATTAGCTCTATTTCTTTGAATATTGTGTATGAAGATGAAAATATTTTATTGATTGATAAGCCTGCTAATATCGAGGTTACTGGTGAAAATTCTTTGACTTCTTTAGTTCATAAGAAATATGAATGTTCTGCTTTTAAGCCTATGCCTTGCCACAGGCTTGATAGGAATACTACTGGTTTGATTTTGTTTGCTAAAAATGATGCTTCTTTACATATTTTACTTGATAAGTTTAAAAATCACGAAATTGAGAAGCATTATCTTGCTTTAGTGTATGGCATTCCTCCTGTAAATTATAAAAAATGCACAGCTTATTTGTTTAAGGATAATAAAAAGTCTATGGTCTATATTTCTGATGTTCCTAAAAAAGGCTATGTTAAAATTGTTACTTCTTTTTCTGTTTTAAAAAAATGTGATGATAATACTTGTCTTTTGGATGTTGAGCTTGAGACTGGTAAGACTCATCAAATTAGAGCTCATTTGGCTCATTTGGGCTTTCCTATTGTTGGGGATGGTAAGTATGGTAAGAATGATATTAATAGGTTGTTTAAAATGTCTCGCCAGTTGCTTTGTAGCTATAAGTTGAGGTTTGCTTTTTGCTCTGATAGTGGTATTTTGAATTATTTGTGTGGTAAAGAGTTTTTGCTTGAAAATTATAGTTCTCAATTTGGAAGTTATAATTTACGGTGTGTAATTTCTTTTATAAAGCTTCTGCACTGTACCCCAACTTATAGACTGTGAACTGTAACTGTGATTTGTAACTTTTAAAATATATTTTTATTTTTTGTTTGCATATTTGTTATATTTGTTGTATAATAAATATGTTTATGCGGGTATAGTTTAGTGGTAGAATCCCATGCTTCCGACCTGGTTGCGCGAGTTCGATTCTCGCTACCCGCTCCATTTGAAATCAACTTACGGACTTAAAAGTTCGTAAGTTTTTATTTTATATAAAACTTAAAAAGTTCTCTTTCTAGAAAGGAGGACTTTTTTCATGCTTGAATTTAAAGTAATTGAAAATTTAAAATCTAATAAAGATTTAAACGACATCTTAAAAGACTTTAAATACAAAGTTAAATTAGGACAAATAAAAACTATCTTGCACACCAACCTACAAGTAGTAATACCTACTGAATACCAAATTACATATCCTACTACTCTTACAATACTTGAATACAAAGTTAATGAAATATCAAATAAGCCTTTTTATATTAAAGAGCATAATCAAAAGTACAATATTAAAGAAATTACACAATTTTTGAAAAAGTTTTAATTTTAGACTATACATTTTGCTTATTTGTGAGGAAACATATGAGAAGTATTTTAATATTTCTCGAAATTTAATGAAAGGAGGAAAACTATGAGATGTGGTATTTATGTAAGAGTATCTACTGACGACCAAAGAGATAATGGTTATTCTATTGATTCACAACTTAGAATGATTAAAGAATATTGTGAAAAGAATGAAAATACTTACTAATTCTATTTATATTGGTGTATTTGAATACGGAAAATATAAAAGAAAACCACAAGATATTTTAAGAGTTGAAAATTATTGTGAGCCAATTGTTGATGAAGTAACATGGAATGCTACTAGAAATGTTTTAGTAAAAAACAAACATTCTAACTATGGAGAATATATTCAT
>CAKPAB010000034.1 GCA_934132805.1 uncultured Clostridia bacterium
AAAGCATATACATATATACAGTTTTAGCCTGAGTGAGAGAGGCTCCAGTTTTTTATGTTAGATTTTCTTTTTGAACGGAATGAACAGGACGAAATCTCAAATATATGCAATTACCCAATGGGAAGTGGGTGCCACACAAACAATAATTTTATGGACTGTGAACTGTAAACTTTTCACTCTTTTTTTGATTTGGCATATTATAATGTATAACTTTTAAAAGTTTAGCAGATAATATAAAAGAAGGGAGAAACTCATGAAATCAATATGTATAAAAACAAACAACGAAAATTTATTAAGTTATCTACTAAACGAACTTGATTATTTAGAAATCAAACAAGTTATAATCTCAACAAACAAATTCAAAAACTATAAAAACATAATCATTCACTATAGAGGTAATGATAATAAAAAATTCATACATGAAGTTTCTTGCATTCTTTCTTGTTTAGTAATTGATGAACTAGAAGAAAAAATTATAAATAATTTAATCCTAAAAAATTATTTTTATTTTGATGTAACAGAAAGAAAACATATTATAGAAATTTGCTTTGATATACTTACTGATGATTTTAATAATTATTTTGATAAAAAGTATAATTGCCTAATTAACTCTTTTGAGTCTTATTTAGATCTAAACAAATCTCTTGTTTTAACTGGTTTTCTAAATTTTAGAATAAAAGATTATGTGAATATTATGGAAGATATTGTTGATGAGGCTGTAAATAGTTTTGTTATTGAAAAAGAATATTTGGAATTTATTTCTCTTCTAAAAATGTATATAAATTCGCAAAAGTCTAATTGTGATATTGTCCATTTAATTTATAATAATGAAAATTCTATTTTAATTGATAAAGATAAAAAAATCATTGAAGTTTCTGATGATATTTTTAAAGCTAAGTATTTGTCTGATATTTCTTTTTCTTCTAATGATTATGCATTGAATACTTTGCTTACTTTAATCCCTAAAAAAATATATATTCATCTTATTAATAATTGTATTGATGAATTTATTAATACTGTTTCTCTTATTTTTGATGGTAGAGTTGAAATTTGCACTGATTGTGCTATTTGCAATATTTACAAAAAGAGAAAACCAACTTATACTTCCTAGTATTTGTTGGTTTTTTAAATACTTTACATACTCATATTTATACCCTTTGCAACAACTTCTGTCATATTTTCTATCAAATCATCAATCTCTTTCGGAGTAACAATCAAATTAAAATCTCCCGGAATTAATGCCTCTTTTATTTCATCATAATTATCTTGCTCCTTCAAATTATTTAAATAATCATTTGATTTTGCTTCTTCTTGCAACTTTGTTATAAATAGATTTAGACAATCATTTACAAGTACTGCAGTTTCTACAACAGTTGGTATTCCTAAGGCAATTACCGGTATTCCAAGTGTTGCCTCACTTATCTCTGTCCTTTTATTTCCAACACCTGCTCCTGGCACTATTCCTGTATCAGAAAGTTGTACTGTACTACTTATTCTTTCTATGCTTCTTGATGCTAATGCATCTATTACAATAACTAGTTTAGGGTGAATATTGTCCACTATTCCTTTTAATATTTCTACTGTTTCTATTCCAGTTGTCCCCAAAACTCCTGGCGATATTGCACTTACCATTCGTGTTCCTTCTTCCACATATTGTGGTAGATAATTTATTATATGTCTTGTTACTTCTATGTCATTCACTACTTTAGGTCCTAGGCTATCTGGTGTTACATATATGTTACCTAATCCTACTACTAATATTTCTCCTTGTTTGTCTATATGCAAATCTAATATTTTTGTTAACTCTTTTGATAATGTTTCTGCTGATTTTTCTATATCCTCGTCTTGTGCTATTTTTAATTTTTTTATGTCTATTGTTATATAATTTCCTATTGGCTTACCTATTGCTTTTTGACCTTCTTCATTTGTTATTTTCACTCTTTCTATTGTTATGTTCTCATTTATTTCTTCTTTTTCGCTTTCTATTCCATCTATTTCATCTTCTACACTATTTGCTTTTTTGTATATGTCTCTTCTTTCTGCTGCTAAATCTGTTCTAAAATTAAATTTTTCTAACATAAAACCAACTCCTACTTTTATAGTATTTGTTGGTTTCAATTTTTTTATTCTATACATTTTATTTTTTTGTACTTTTTACAGTTTGTTCCTGTAAACCTCATTTATTTTTTATTATACAATAAGTCCAAATAGCATTAACCTATAAGGTTACCAAATTTTATTATAATAATCATACCTTTATAAGCAATTATCTATTTTTTAATAACTTATACGTCAAAATAATTATGGAAGGAAGTCACAGAAATGAAAGTAAAAACATTAAATGGAAACAAAAATATAATAGGAAAAAACATCAAAAAATATAGAAAACAAAGAAAAATGTCTCAACCAGAAATATGTAGGCAATTGGATTTATTAGGTGTAACAATGTATAATTGTGATATATACGAAATAGAATACGGAAAAAAAACTGTTAAAGATTTTGAAGTTTTAGCATTTTGTAAAGTTTTAGGAATAACCCTTGACGATTTATATTCAAATACAGAACAATACTACCAAGCTTAATATTATTTATTCATAATCAAAATAAAAAGTGATATATATGTAATTTTTCAATATGATTAAAGAATTACATACATATCACTCTTTACTTTACACTATAAACTGTACTATTTTTTTATTTTATCAAAAAATTCCTACTATCTCTTGATTTTCATTTATATCAATACTCTCAGCAGCCGGAACTCTTGGAAGTCCTGGCATTGTCATAATTTTACCAGCAATTGCAACAACAAAACCGGCTCCAGCCTTTAAATCAACTTCTCTTACCGTAATTTTAAAAGGCTCTTTGCACTCCAGATTTTTACTATCATCTGAAAATGAATACTGAGTTTTTGCAATACATACAGGCAACTTTCCATATCCCAATTCTTCAATTTTTCTTATTTGTGTACTAGCTTTTTCCGAAAAATCAACTTCACTAGCACCATAAATTTCTTTTGCAATCTTTTCTATTTTTGTTTTTATATCATCTTGCAAATCGTAAATATACTTTAATTTTTTTGTTTCTTCCAAACTTGTGTCTTGACACTTAGAGCAATCATCAGTAATATCAACAATTTTTTTAGCAATATCAATTGCTCCTTCTCCGCCTTTTGCCCATCCTTCAACAACACTAGTTTCTATATTTTTCTTTTTTAATTGTTCATTAACATATTCAATTTCTGTAATTGTGTCTGTATTATATTTATTTATTGCAACAACAACATTTAAGCCAAATTTATCTTTCAAATTTTCAATATGTTTATACAAATTTGACATTCCTTTTTCTAAGCCTTCCATATTTTCTTCTTGAATTTTTTCTTTTTCTATTCCACCATGATATTTTAATGCTTTAATTGTAGCTACAATTACAACTACATCAGGCTTTATTCCTGCTTTTCTACATTTTATATTCAAAAATTTTTCTGCTCCTAAATCTGCACCAAAGCCTGCTTCTGTTATAGTATAATTTGCTAGTTTCATTGCCATTTTTGTTGCTATTATACTGTTACATCCATGTGCAATATTGGCAAAAGGTCCACCATGTATTATTGCTGGTGTATGCTCTAAAGTCTGTACTAAATTAGGCTTTATTGCATCTTTTAGAAGTACAGTCATTGCTCCTTCTGCTTTTAAATCTTTAGCATATATTGGTCTTTTTTCTGAATTATAGCCTATTATAATTTTTCCCAATCTTTCTTTTAAGTCTTCTATATTTTCAGCAAGACATAATATTGCCATTATTTCAGATGCAACTGTTATATCAAAGCCATCTTTTCTTGGTACTATATTTTTTTCTCCGGATAAGCCTGTTTCTACTTGTCTTAATTGTCTATCATTTAAGTCTACACATCTCTTCCATGTCACTTCTTTTATATCTAATTCATTTCCAAAATATATATGATTATCTATCATGCTTGCAAGCAAATTGTTTGCTGAAGTTATTGCATGTATGTCCCCTGTAAAATGAAGATTTATATCTTCCATTGGAGCTACTTGAACATATCCTCCTCCTGTTGCTCCACCTTTTATCCCAAATACTGGTCCTAATGATGGCTCTCTTAATGCAAGTATAGCATTTTCTCCTATTTTTGAAAGCCCATCAGCAATTGCTATTGATACAGTTGTCTTTCCTTCGCCTAATGGTGTTGGGTTAATAGCTGTTACTAATACTCATTTTCCATTTTTTTTATTTTGTAATTTTTCATAAACTTTATTTGAAATTTTTGCTTTATATTTTCCATAACATTCTATGTTTTCTTCATCAATGTCTAGTTTTTTAGCTATTTTTTCTATTTTTTCTAATTTAGTATTTCTTGCAATTTCAACATCTGTCATTTGCCTTTTCCCTCCATTCGTTTCGTTCACTTGTTGTCAATTTATTATGCAACAAGTCCAACTATAACACCTATTAAGGCTCCCACAAAAACTTGAACTGGTGTATGTCCTAGCACTTCAACCAATTTTTCTGATACTTGAACTCCTGTAAGTCCTGGTGTTTCTATTATTTTATTTAATAATGCTGCTTGTTTGCCTGCTGCTCTTCTTACTCCACATGCATCATACATAACAACAAATGCCATTATAAGAGATAAAGCAAATATTGGAGTACCAACACCTTCATTTTTTCCTATTAATGTTGCTAGTGATACCACAATTGCTGAATGCGAACTAGGCATTCCACCAGCCCCCATTATCCTCTTAAAATTAAATTTCTTTGTTGTTATTAAATCATATATTACTTTATATAATTGAATAAAAAACCATAATAAAAATGGTACATATATATATTTGTTTTGAATAAAATCAATAAAATTATTCACTTGTTACCTCATTTCTTTTTACTATAATAGATGAATTATTTAAAAATACTTTTTATCTATTATATTATTTTTATTCTTCAGCTACAAAATCTGCTTCTTTTATTTCTCCATCTTTTTCTAATAAAATTGTAATTTTCTTTTCAGCTTCTTCTAGTATTTTATTACATTCTTTTGATATTTTTATTCCTTCTTCAAATTTAGATATTGATTCATCTAAATTCAAATCACCTTTTTCTAATTCTGTTACTATATTTTCCAAGTCACTCATATTTTTTTCAAAATTTGCTTTTGCCATCTCTAACTCTCCCATCTAATTAATAACTTTATACATTTCAAAATCAATATTGTTCAATATATTGTATCATTTCTGATTTGTTATTAACTTTCTCTTCTTTGTTTTCAGACTTATTATTAACTTTTCCATAAATTACAATTCCTAGAGTTATTATAACAGCAATTGTAATTAATATTTTTGTTCCATTTGTCATATTTTTTCCTTTCCAAATGTAAAGCCAGTTTTCTAAATATTTGAATATGTACCATTCAAATACTTTTTTCTATAAAATCTCTGCTTTTTTTGTTCCGTCTACAAATCTTATATCCACTTTATCACCTGTTTTTACATCTTTTGTACTCTTTACTATTTTATTATTTGATTCAACTAATGAATACCCTCTTGTTAATGTTTTTAAAGGACTTAATGTATCTAATTTAGATACTAATTCTATATATTTTGTTTTCTCTGCCTTTTGTTTAGTTTTTATAATATTTTCTAGTGTTTTTATATATGTATCAATTTTCAAGTAATTATCATTTATATTTCTTAATGGCTCTTTAAAAACTCTACTTGATAAACATTTTTCATATCGCAATTTCATTATTTCTACTTTTTTTACTAAACTTAGCCTTAATCTATTTTGATAAACATTTATCTTTTGCTTAATCTCATAAATGTCTGGAACAGCTAATTCAGCTGCTGCAGAAGGTGTTGGTGCTCTTAAATCTGCTACAAAGTCTGAAATTGAAAAATCTGTTTCATGCCCAACTGCAGAAATTATTGGTATTTCCGAATTATAAATTGCATGTGCAACTATTTCTTCATTAAATGGCCACAAATCTTCTAATGAGCCTCCTCCTCTTGCCAAAATTAATACATCTGCCAAATTATTTTCATTCATAAATTTTATGCCTTTTGCAATTTTCTCTGCAGCTCCTTCACCTTGAACTGGTACTGGATATAATCTAATGTTTACATTTGGATTTCTACGTGTACTTACATTTATTATATCTCTTATAACTGAACCTGTTTGAGATGTCAAAACACCTATTGTTCTAGGCATTTGTGGTATCTTTTTTTTATGTTCTTCATCAAAATATCCTTGTTCTTCAAGTCTTTGTTTAAGTTCTTCATATTTTTTATATAAAATTCCTACACCATCTTCTTGCATAGCTTTTACATAAATTTGATAAACTCCATCTCTTTCGAAGACAGACACTCCTCCTAACACAAAAACTTTCATACCATCTTTAGGCATGAATGTTAGTTTTTGTGCATATGTTTTAAACATAACGCATTTTATTAATGAGTTTTCATCCTTTAATGTAAAATACATATGTCCTGTATAATGATTTTTGAAATTTGATATCTCACCTTTTATCAGGATGTTATTTAAATATTCATCATCTGCAATTTTGTTTTTAATATAGCTGTTCAATTCAGTTACACTTATTGCCATTTCTTCATATTTCATAAATTATATTTCCTTTACTATACTTGCTAAAACTCCGTTTACAAAGTTTTTAGATTTGTCTTCTCCATATTTTTTAGCTAATTCTACCGCTTCATTTATTGAAACTTTATATGGTACTTCACTAAATTTAATTTCATATATTGCTAATTTCAAAATAGCTAAATCCATTTTAGAAATTCTATTTATTTTCCAATCTTCTTTTAGATTTTGTTCTATATCTTTCAAAATATTTTCTTTATTTTTTTCTGTTCCCATTATTGCATTTGTTATGTATTCTTGTGCATTCTTATCTGTTATGTTATTGCTTTCAAAATATAAGTCTATTTGTTCTTGTATATTTTCTGTTTTTTGAATTTCTAAACTATATATTAATTTAAATGCATTTTCTCTCATTTCTGTTCTATTCATTTTTATTCCATTCCTTCCTCAAGAAGCTCATTTATTTTTACATTTTATCTATAAACTTTTTTAATTTTGCTTTAACATCATCTTTATTTTGTTGAACATAATTTCCAACTAAAGCTCCTGCTAATATTATCAAAATTGCAATTATCACATCATATAATCTTGTTACTAGTAATATTATAGCAATTATTACTCCAATTATTGCTCCCTTATATTGATTGATAAATTTTTTAAAATCTTCCATTATACTTCGTCCTTTCTATAGTAAATATTTGCAATTCTATTTTGATTCTTTTTCTTGAACTGCTTTTTTTACTGTTATATTGACTTCTTTTACTTCTAAATCTGTTGTTTCTTTTACTTTATCCTTTATTTTTTCTTGTAAATCTGAAGATAAATCTTTGATAACTGTATCAGACCCTACTACTAAATTTACATATATTTTAACATTATTTTCTTTATCTAGTTCTACCTTTGAAGACACATCTTTTGCTGTTTTATATTCTCTTGTTACTGCCTCTACTAGATTTTCTATTGTTTCCTTTGATATCATTAATTTTCCATTTTTATTTGCTAATAATACACCTTGCTTATCTTTTAATTCTTTTTTAGATGTTGGATCAAAAAATATACATCTAATTGATAGCAATATAAATACTATACTTACTCCTAATATTATTTTTGATGATGTTCCATATAATAATAAATTTTTCATTAAATTTTGTACTACTTCTATGTCTATCCATCCAAAAATTAATAAACATGCTATTATTGATAATATTAACATTATATTTGAATATATTATTAGTGTAACTTTTTCTATAAATTTCATTTTTTATTCCATTCCTTTCATTAATCGGCTTTGGCCGATTTTCTTATTAGCTTTTGTTTTTTATTTTTAATTATTTTCATCACTTTCATTTTTTTCTTGTTCTTTATCTTTTACATCTTTTGAGATATTTGTGTCTACTCCTTGTATATGTACATTTACTTCTTCTACTTTAAACCCTGTCATTCCTTCTACTGATTTTTTTACCCTATTTTGTATTTCATATGCAACATCAGGTATCCTTGAGCCATATTCTACAATAATATTTACATCTATTTTGGCCTTATTTTCTGTTTTTTCTACTTTGATTCCTTTTGCCATATTTTTCTTTCCACTTAATACTTCTGTTATTCCTCCTGCAAAACCTCCTGACATTGATGCTACACCTTGTACTTCTGATACAGCAACTCCTGCTATTACCGCTATTACATCTGTTGATATTTCTATTCCGTTTTCTGTTTCTTCTTGTTTTTCTGCATTTTCTGTAGTTTGTAATTCGACATTTTCTTTTGAATTTTCTACTTTTTCATTTTCTTTGCCTTCATTTTCAATAACTTCGTTTTTAGAGTTTTCTTCCATTTTCTTTCCTCCTTTTTGAAATTTTTAAGAATGTACAATATATTTATATAATAGGTTTTCTACTATATAAAAATTGATATACTTAATTACTTTATAAGTATATCAATTTTTGGTAATTTTTACAACCTTTTTAGGCTCTTTTTATAATTTTTTTATTACTAATGGTCTATTTTCTTATTCAAAAACTTCGTATTCTTCAATTTTGTTTCCTCTCAAGAAATCATTTATACTCATTCTTTTAGCATTTTCCCCTTGAATTTCTAAAACACTTAAAATTCCCTGTTTTGTTTTTATAAATAATCCATCTCTTTGGTCTGAAACAAGTACAGTTCCATTTCTAAAAATCTTAATATTATCCTCATCATATCCAATATTTTTAGCAATATCAACTTTCCAAAATTTTATTTTATAACCATTCAAAAACGTATAAGCTCCCATAATAGGATTTAAACCTCTAACAAGATTCTTAATTTCTACAGCCGTTTTATTTTCCCAATCTATTTTAGCCATTTCTTTACTAAGCATCGGTGCAATTGAAAAATCTTCGCCTTGTTTCTCCCTTGGTGCAGTTCCATTTTCAATTTGTTTTAAAGTTTCAACCAACAATTCTCCACCAATTTTAGAAAGTCTATTCCATAATTCACCAGTTGTCTCATCTTCACCTATTTTTACTTCTTTCTTTAAAATCATATCTCCAGTATCCATTCCAACATCCATATACATTGTTGTTATACCAGTTATCTTATCACCATTTAGAACTGCCCATTGAATTGGTGCTGCCCCTCTATATTGTGGAAGTAATGAGCCATGTACATTTATACACCCTAATCTTGGTATATCCAATATTTCTTTAGGTAATATTTTTCCATATGCTACAACACATATAACATCTGGTTTTAGAGACTTTATCTGTTCTATAAATTCTTCATTTTTTCTTACCTTTTCTGGTTGAAATATCATTAAATTTTTTTCCATTGCAAATTCTTTTACTGGTGACGCAACTAACTTCATTCCTCTTCCCTTTGGTCTGTCTGGATTTGTTACTACTCCCAATATATTGTAACCCGCATTATATACAGCTTCTAAACTGTCTCTTGCAAAATCTGGTGTTCCCATAAATAAAATATTTAGCATTTTATATCTTCCTTTCTATATCACACTAATTATTGTTCAGGCTCAACATACTCCATAGTCCCCGGAACAATTTTGTCTACAAAAACTTCTCCCTCTAAATGGTCATATTCATGGCAAATAGCTTGTGCCAACAAATCTTTTGCCTTAACTTTAATTCTTTTTCCATTTCTATCAGTATATTCTGCTGTAACCTCATCTGGTCTTACAACTTTTGCAAATTGATTTGGAAAGCTTAAGCATCCTTCTTCAACTTCCCTTTCTCCTTTTGTTTTTAAAATAACTGGATTTATAAAAGCAATTGGTCCCTTGTCATCATATAAATCTACAACAAAAACTCTTTTTAAAATTCCAACTTGTACAGCAGCTAGTCCCACACCATTGTATTTATGCATCGTGTCTATCATATCATCTATTAATATTTGTAATTTTTCATCTATTGTCTCTATTTCTCTTGATTTTTTCTTTAAAATTTCGTCTCCTTCATATCTTAAATTCCTTATTGCCACTTTTATTCCCCCACTTCTATATTTATTAATTATCATTTTTAATTATCATATATTAATATTTGAAGAAAAAGTCCCTATGGAAGACCTAAAGCATCATTTTTTCTAAAATATTAATATATGATAATTTTTTATAAAAGTTAATTTACATCATACTATTTGGATTTACATCAATTGAAATATTAGTATTTTTATAATTCTTACTGTATATTTCTTTTAATAAATTATTTAAAACTTCATTTGCCTGTTCATTCATATTACCTTTTATAATAATTCTCCATCTAAACTTATTTTGTATTTTATCTATCGGTGATGGCATTGGCTTAAAGATTCTAAATTCTTCATTATTTAAATTTTTAATTAGATATTCATATGCTTTATTTGAAACTTTTTTTATCTCAGTTTCATTCAAACTATTAAATCCAATTATTATTATATCGCAAAATGGCGGATATTTCAACTGTTTTCTTAAAGTGATTTCAGTTTCGTAAAATTCTTGATAATTTTGTTTTTGAGCATTTTGAATACTAAAGTTTTCAGGATTATATGTTTGTATTATAACTTTTCCTGGCAAATTCTCTCTACCTGCTCTCCCTGCAACCTGTGTTAAAATTTGAAATGTTCTCTCTGTTGCCCTATAGTCATCTATATTTAATGAACTGTCTGCAGCTATAACTCCTACCAATGTAACTTTTGGAAAATGATGTCCTTTTACAACCATCTGTGTTCCAATTAGTATATCAATACCATCATTTTTGAATTTTGTTAAAATTTCTTCATGTGAATTCTTCTTTGTTACTGTGTCAACATCCATTCTTATAGTTTTTGCCTGTGGGAATTGCTTCAAAATTTCCTGTTCTAATTTTTGCGTCCCTGTTCCAAAATATCTTATTTTATCACTTCCACACTCTGGGCATTTTGTAACAACCTTTTCTTCATATCCGCAATAATGACATTTCAATTTATTTTCATAACTATGATATGTCATACTTATGTTACAATTCTTGCATTTAACAGTATACCCACAATTTCTACACATTACAAATGTTGAATATCCTCTTCTATTTAAAAACAAGATTGTTTGTAATTTATTTTTTAGATTTTGTTCAATTGCTTGATATAATTCAAAGCTAAGCATTGACCTATTTCCATTTGCAAGTTCTTGTTTTAAATCTACAATTTCTACTTTGGGTAAATTCGAATTATTTGCTCTTTTTGTTAATTCCAATAATGTGATTTTTCCTGTATTTTTTGCATTATAGAATGTCCTTATATCAGGTGTTGCACTTCCTAACACTAATGGAACATTTTCTTGTTTTGCAATTTTTTTTGCAATTTCTTTTGCATCGTATTTTGGACTTGCTTCCGATTTGTAGGAACTATCATGTTCTTCGTCTATTATAATTATTCCTAAATCTTTTACTGGTGCAAATATTGCTGACCTTGCTCCTATAACAATTTTGGCTTTGTTATTTTTTATTCTCTCCCATTCATCATGTCTTTCTCCTATTGATAATTTGCTATGCAAAACAGCAATTGTTTCTTTTCCAAACCTTGATATAAATCTGTCTAACATTTGTGGAGTTAATGAAATTTCCGGAACTAAAACTATTGCTGATTTTCCTTCTTTTTGAGCCTTGTCTATCAATTGTAAATATACTTCTGTTTTTCCTGAGCCAGTAACACCATAAAGTAAAAATTCTTCATATTTGTTGCTATTCATACTTGTTTTAATTTTGTCAAAAGCAGTTTGTTGTTCTTCTGTTAATTTTAAATTATTAGTATTTTCTATCTCTTTATTTTTTAATGGATCTCTTTCAATTTTTTGTTCAACTAATTCTAAATACTCATTTTTTATCAAAGTATTAACTATTGCCCTTGAGCAGTCTGTAAATGCTTCTATATCTGGTATTGTACATCCTTCATTATCTTTTACAAAATTCAAAATTTTTATTTGTTTTTCTGATTTTAATTTTTGTGTTTCTATGTCAAAATTTATTTCTTCAAAATCTTTTTTCAAATAAACCACATTTATTTTTTTGTCTTGCACTCTTTTGTTTATATCTTTTGCATTTGTACCTGGTGTTTGCATAAGTCTAATACAGTCTGATATGTTGCAAAAATATCTCTTTGCCATCCAATTTGCAAGTTCTACTTGTTTATCTGTTAAACCGTTTTCTACTTTTGCTATGTCCTTTATTTCATATTGCGATTTTTCTTTTATTTTAACAACATGTGCTTCTTCTAATGTTTTAAATCTTCCAAATGGTACTAGCACTTTGCTTCCTACTAATATCATTTGTTCCATCTCTTTTGGTATGTTATAGTCAAATGTTCTATTTAATTGTTTTGCTTTGCTATTTATTATTACTTCTGCTACCACTTTTTTACTCCTTTTGTTGTTACTGAATATTTATTTTTTCTAATTATATCACATTGTTTTTTTTATTTCTATATGTTATAATAATTTTTAAATTTTAAAATATAATAAAATATATTAGGGAAGTTTCATAACTTTTTCAATATATAAAATAAGAAAAAAGGTGTTTTTTTATGAATGAAGAAAGGTTTGAATTAACTAAAAAGGCTGGAATTTGGGGAATTATCGGCAACATATTTTTGTTAGTTATAAAAGCAATTGTTGGCTTTGTTTTTAAAAGTCAATCTATGATTGCTGATAGTTTTAATAGTGCTGGTGATATTTTTGCTTCTTTGATGACATTTATTGGAAATAAAATTGCTCGTGTTCCTAATGATGAAGACCATAATTTTGGACATGGAAAAGCTGAATATATTTTTTCTATGTTCATTGGCATTTCAATGATTTTAGTGGCCGTTAAATTATTTTTTGACTCTATTTCTACATTAATTTTAGGAAGTAAATTGGAATTTTCTTGGCTATTAATTGTTGTTTGCATTGTTACCATTATTATAAAGTTTTCATTATTTTTATATACCAAAAAAGCATTTAAAAAATGCAATAATATTTTACTTGAATCTAATATGAAAGACCATAAAAATGATTGCATTGTAACATCTTTTACTTTAGTTTCTATAATACTTTCTTTGTTTGGAATTTATTGGTTTGATAGTGTTGTTGGTATTGGAATTTCTATATGGATAGGTTATACTGGCATCTCTATCCTTTTGGAAAGTTATAATGTTTTAATGGATGTTTCTATTGATGAAAAAACTAAAGATTTGATTTTAGATATTGTTAATAGCTTTTCTGAAGTAAAAATGATTGATAGCATTTCTTCTTCTCCTGTTGGTGCTCAATATATTGTTTTTATTACTGTTTGTGTTGATGGAAATTTGTCTACTTTTGATAGTCATTATTTGGCTAATAATATTGAGATTTTGGTTTCTAAATTAAATAATGTTTATAGGACTATTGTTCATA
This sequence comes from uncultured Clostridia bacterium, assembly GCA_934132805.1. Classification (GTDB taxonomy): domain Bacteria; phylum Bacillota; class Clostridia; order TANB77; family CAG-508; genus CAG-269. Next base: position 13,488 of record CAKPAB010000034.1, read on the forward strand.
TTGAGCCAGTTTAATTTTTTATTTAAGTTAGTAAATATTCATAGAAATAGTAGATGGTGTATAATATGATGTGTGATTAATTCACACACCACTATTGACAAGGTCCATCTGGGATAGAAACCTTTATGTTTCTTTGTGTATCGAAGTGCTACAAAGCGACCAACACTGAGCGGAAGCCATAATGGTAAGGGCTAGAGCCAACATCACGAAGGAAACAGAACAAACCAGCTCCGCTGCCAGACCACCAAGTGCCTCCACGTACGAAGAACGGATTGTTCAAGCCTGGGAAGTAAGAGTAGTCGTTATACCAAGAAGTTTGGCTTACACCCGCTGTTGAAGTTTCTCTTACTGCATCACCATATATTTGTGTATTTTTCAAATAATTTGCTTTATTTGCTT
>CAKPAB010000035.1 GCA_934132805.1 uncultured Clostridia bacterium
AGTTAAAGATGGTCAAAAAATAGCAATTGTTGGACCAACAGGTGCTGGAAAAACAACAATGGTTAAGTTGTTAATGAGATTTTATGATGTAAATAGTGGTGAAATTTTATTAGACGGCTACAATATTAAAGATTTTAAACGTGGAGAGCTTAGAAAAATGTTTGGTATGGTCCTTCAAGATACATGGTTATTTGGTGGAACTATAAAAGAAAATATAAAATATAGTAAGCCGGATGCAACAGATTCTGATGTAATAAAAGCAGCAAAAGCAGCACATATACATCATTACATTAAAACGTTATCAAAGGGTTATGATGCAAAAATTAACGAAGAGTCAACAAATATATCAGCAGGTCAAAAACAATTGCTAACAATTGCTAGAGTTATACTTGCAGACCCTAAAATATTGATTTTAGATGAGGCTACAAGTTCTATAGATACTAGAACAGAACAGCAAATTCAAGCTGCTATGGATAATTTGATGGAGGGTAGAACAAGTTTTATTATTGCTCATAGATTATCTACTATAAAAAATGCGGATTTGATTTTGGTTATGGACCACGGAGATATTGTTGAACAAGGTACACATGAAGAATTACTTGCGAAAGGGGAGAATGGATTTTACTATAAATTATATAATTCTCAGTTTGAAGATTGTATTGATGAGATAGAATAGAGGATATAAGCTTTTTGTTTGTTATAAAATGAAAGTTTATGTAAAACTGTTGAAAAATTATTGAAATTGGAGTATAATTGAAGTATCAATAAGTAGGAGGTACAAAACTATGCTGAAAATGAGCATGGAACAAATGGATCATTTTTTACGGCATGTAAAAATGCATGCCGAGGAATTGAGAGAGGGGACTTTTAATAAGGAACCCGATTATGTAGAGAAACTTAAAGATGCACAGTATTGTGCATTGGAGGTATCTCATGATATTATTCATATCCTAAGATTTAAAAAATTTAAGGGATATGAAAATGCAGATTTCTCTTTCTGCATATCGTTACCGGATAATTTCGAAAATTATACTTTTTCGGAATTTGGTCCGGACTCTTTTAGAGCTGGAACAAGGCTGAAAAATGCTTTGGACATGGGCGTAGAGGAGGAAAGACTCAGTGTTGAGGTACATGTACTCGAAATGCAGATGGAAAATCTGGCGAGTGCTGTTCGAGATGCAGGAGTTTTAATCAAACTTCTCGAAGACCATTTCAGTAAAAAAGGAAAGAAGTAGAAGAAAACCTCAAGTCAAATATTATAAAATTTGGCTTGAGGTTTTTGATATCTTGTTAATAGAATTAACTATTCATCATATTCGTAGCTAGAACACATTGATTCATCAGCATTTTGAGTATCACAATCTTGAATAGGTGACACTTGTATTTCAGCTAATTGACAACGGTTTTCTAAGTTGTTATATTTACAACTTGTTACACTACAACATATTTTTTGATTCTTTTCCATACCAAGACCTCCATAAAAATAGAATGAATTTAATTTTAAATTCTATATTATTATGGATAAAAAAATCAAAATTATACAAAATATAATTAGTAAATTTTATACTAATTTTTGCAAGCTGAATGATAAATAACATTTATATTAACATTTGTTATCAGTATCTTTTTCAGAAGAATGCTCACAAATTTGAGGTGGCTCTTTAAAACTTAAATACCAACTAATACCATTTTGATTTTCTTTAATAGAATTTTGTCTTTCTTGAAGTTCTTCAAAAGTTTTTGGAGGAGAAATAATTACAGGTTGCCCAGGCATCCAGTTGGCAGCAGTAGATCCTTTGCTACAATCGGCCATTTGCAAAGCTTGAACAGTTCTTATGATTTCAGGAATAAATCTACCAACATTTAAAGGATAAACAAAAATTGTTCTTACAATTCCTTTATCATCAATAATAAAAACATTTCTAACGGTTTCTGTTGTGCTAACATCATTTGAAATCATACCATATTTTCTAGAAATTTGACCATTTCTATCTGCAACGATAGGAAAAGGAAGTTGTATACCAGTTCTACAATAAATATCGTACATCCAAGCTAAATGAGATGGATTGCTATCAATACTTAGTCCTAAAAGTTCGGTGTTCATTTGTTGAAAATATTTATATGCTCTAGAAAATGCAATCATTTCGGTTGTGCAAACTGGTGTAAAATCTCCAGGATGACTAAAAAACACTAGCCATTTGCCTTTATAGTCATTTAAAGTTTTTAAACCAAATGTTGTAGTTGCCTCAAAATCAGGTGCTTTTTGTCCTATTTTGACATTACCGTTCATCATTAATTCATAGTCCATAAAAAATAAACTCCTTTCGTTTTTTATATAATATTTTAAAATATTAAAAAGGTTACTAATTAGGATTGGTTAAAATACTTGAAAAAAATAATAAAAAAGTATATGATATAATAAAAAATTGAAAACAATTATAATTTAATTTTTGCAGTTGAGTTTATATTTTAAATAAGGAAAGGAATTAAAAATGAAAGAAAAAAAGCTTAAATATGAATATACAAAGACACCACTAGACTACCAAATAACAGAATATGATTGTGGAACAACTACGCTTTTAAATGCATTAAGATATTTGTTTGAAAGAAGTGAAATATCTCCAGAGGTTTATAAGTATATAATGCAATATACATTAGATAAAAGCAATGAAAAAGGAGAAATAGGAAAAGGTGGAACATCAGTGTATGCCTTAGAATTCTTAAGTAACTGGTTAAATGAAAATGGAAAAAAGAAGGATATGAATATTATATGTAAATCAATTCCAGAAACTGAAATATCTATATATAATAAAGAGTTAGAAGAACAATTACAGGAAGGAGCTGTGGCTATTGTTAGGATAAAACAGGGGTGTGACCATTATTGTTTGCTAACAGGAATTGATGAAGAATATGCATATTTATTTGATCCATATTATTTAAATATTAATTATTATGATAAAGATAACAAAGTTGAAATAATAAAGGATAGGCCTTTTGAATTTAATAGAAAAGTTAAAAAAACAAGAATGGATGAGAGGTCAGAAAGAGATTTTGCATTAGTGAAAGATGAAAACTGTGAAATGATAATTGTTAAAAGGAACTGAAATGTGCTATTTTTAAATGTTTAATGTAAATATTGTGTAATAAAAAAAATTTTTGTAAAAGAAAATACCCTTTTTGTAAAATAAATGACACAATACAACAAAAAAGTGTATAATATAAGCCCTAAAAAAGAAAAAATGTCAAAAAATGGTGAATTGTTGACTAAACTTATATTTTAGAAAGGAAAGGGTGGAAATGAAGCAAATAGAAACAAAAAGGTATATAATAAGAATACCAAAAGTAGATGATGCAGAAGAAATTTATGAAAGATGGGGAACAGACAAAGAAAAAATGGCGCAATATAAAGAACATAAGTTATATAGGAATGTAATAGAAGCACGAGCATTAATAACAGCAGCAATACAAGAAACTGAAAATGGGGTAATATTTTGGATAATAGAAGACAAAAAAACTAATAAAATAGTAGGATATATAAAGTTACCAGCAGGAATAAAAAAGGACAAAAAACGTGAAGTTGCATTTTATTTTTTAAGTGATTATAGAGAAGAGGGAACACCAGAAGAAGTTCTAAGAAGTGTTATAGATTATATTTTTACAGAAGAAGAGTATGAAACAATTATTATGAAATTTTATGCAGCAAGTCAACAAGATAAAGAAGTGCTTCATCAGATTATGTTAAGAATTGGGATGACAAGAGAAGGGATTCTAAGAAATAGGTTAATTAATGAAGATGGCAAAAAAATAGATAAATATGTGTATTCTATATTAAAAGAAGAATGGGAAGCAAAATAATAATGAATTGTAACGGTGTGTTATTTGCAAATAAAAAACTTAAAAAAGCTATTGACATATTAAATTTTTAGAAATAAAATAATATTGAAAAAAATAATTGTTAATAAAAAAGAAAAAAATGTTAACAATAAAAATGTTAGGAGGAATTAATATGGCATTAGTAACAACAAAAGAAATGTTTGAAAAATCAATGAAAGAAGGATATGCAATAGGAGCATTTAATGTAAATAATATGGAAATAATACAAGGAATTGTAGATGCAGCAGCAGAAGCAAATGCACCAGTAATATTGCAAGTATCATCAAGTGCAATAAAATATGCAAGGATAAATTACTTAATGAAAATGGTACAAGCAGCAGTAGAAGAACATCCAAATATACCAATAGCAATACACTTAGATCATGGACCAGACTTTGAAACTGCAAAAATGTGTATTGATAATGGATTTACATCAGTAATGATAGATGGTTCAAAATATGACTTTGAAGAAAATATAGCATTAACTAAAAAAGTTGTAGACTATGCACATGAGCATGGAGTAACAGTAGAAGCAGAACTTGGAAAATTAGCAGGAATTGAAGATGAGGTAAATGTGGCAGCAAATGATGCAATGTATACAGACCCAGCACAAGCTGAAGAATTTGTAAAAAGAACAGGATGTGACTCATTAGCAATTGCAATAGGAACAAGCCATGGTGCATACAAATTTAAAGGAGAAGCAAAATTAAGATTTGATATTTTAAAAGAAGTGAAGGAAAGAATACCAAATACACCAATAGTATTACATGGTGCTTCAACAGTAATACCAGAATTAGTAAATATGTGTAATGAATTTGGAGGAGATATACCAGGAGCAAAAGGAGTTCCAGATGAAATATTACACGAAGCAAGTATTTCAGGTGTTTCAAAAATAAATGTTGATACAGATTTAAGACTTGCTATGACAGCAGGAATTAGAAAAACATTTGTAGAAAACCCAAATGTTTTTGATCCTAGAAAATATTTAGGAGAAGCAAGAGAATTAATAAAAGAAACTGTAAAACATAAAATAGTAGATGTTTTTGGATCAGCAAATAAAGCATAAAAATAAATATTTAATCGAGATTTGGAGTGTTGGCCCCAAATCTCGATTTTTTCAGATTTGTTATGGAGTCACATTTATTGTTTTATTATTTGTATAAATTACCATGCCTGGTTTAGATCCAGAAGGCTTTTTTACAAATTTGACTTCACAATAATCAACAGGAACATTAGAAGAATTGCGAGCTTTACTATGTTTTGCAGCAATTTTGGCAACTGCAATCAAAATATCATTATTAGGATAAGGCAAAGTAGTATCAATTTTTAAAATTGTATGACTACCATGAAAATCTTTAGTATGAAACCAAATATCATTTTTGTTTGCAAACTTTAAAGTTAAATAATCATTTTCTTTGTTGTTTCTGCCAACAAAAATAGTATAGCCATCAACCATATATTTGATGGGGTTAAAAGAAACATCTTTGTTTTTTGTTAGTTTTGATTTTTTTATTTTTGAAGATTTTTTATTAGTCTTTTTTAAAGGTGCCTTATCTTTAAATATATCATTTTCAGAAATTTCTTCGTAAATAGATGCGATTTCTTCAATATTTGTACAATTTTCTAGTTCATAAATGACACTTTCAATATAATCAAGGTCTTTTAAAGTATCTAATTTTTGATTTGATACAATTTCCAAAGCGTTTTTTAATTTGGAATATTTTTTAAAAAATCTTTTGGCATTAATGCTAGGTGAAAAACGCTTATCAAGTTTAATTTTTATTAAACTGTTGTTATCGTAATAATTTTCAAGTTCAATTTCTTCAATGTTCTTATTAGGAATTCTATATAAATTTGAAGTGATAAGCTCTCCCCAAAGTCTATATTTATCCATTCCATCACATTCCTTTAACTTTTCATCTATATTGTAAAGGCGTTTTTTGTATTTTTTTAATGTATCTAAAATAAGTTTTAAAAGTGTGTTCCTATAATTTTTAAATTGTTCATTAGACTCTTTGGTAAAATAGAAATCATCAACAAAAAAGTTCAAGTTAAAAGGTTTATTGGAAGGCTTTAATGATAAAAAATAGTCTTTTATAATACCTTCATTATCTTTTATAGGCTCAAATGATAAATTATTTGTTCCAATATTACTTATAATTTGATTTATATAATTAAATATTTGCTCTAAATTTATATTATTAACAATGTCTGAAGCCGAAACTTTTTCAACATGTTTTATTATTGCGGTTATAAAATTTTTTGATATACCATTAAATGTATTAGAGATAAGTACAGGCAAATCGTTAATAGTTAAATCTGATAAGTTTATGTTTTTATTATTATCGGAAACATTTTTAGCATTTAGTAGTAAATGAGATTTAAAATCTTCAAAATCTGTTAATTCTAAAAAGTTTGCTTTATTAGATGTTGGAAAAGAATATTTTGTGTGTGGTAAAATATCTCTGTAGTTTTCATCTAATTCTTTAATATGCCTTAAACTATCAATAATTATATTTGAGTCATCTAATAAGATGATATTACTATGTTTTCCCATTAATTCTATTATTAGTTTTTTAGAGATGATATCATCTATTTCATCAAAACCTTCAAATTCAAGTATTATCAGCCTTTCAAGGTCAAATGTTATTATATTCCTTAGTTTTAGACCTATTAGATTTTTACGTAATAACATGCAGAAATTTGGTGCTACTTGTGGGTTGGCTTTTTGGTGAGTTGTTAAATTGATTCTACAATATTGTGCGTCTATACATATGTTTAATGCATAGTTTATGCCATTATGGTATATGCCTAAAGTTATGGTGTTTTTATTTGGTTGAAAAACTTTATCTATTCTTGCTCCTTTAAGTTGTGATATTTCGGTAGTTATTGCTTTTGTTACTATTCCATCAAATGCCATTTTGCATCAGTCCTTTTCTTTTATTTTTGATTTATTATACTAAATTTTTCTGCTATTTTCAATAAAAAATATTGTAAAAAATGCTTTAATAAGATATAATAATTGTGAACAAAACAAAAGATTTACTTTTTGAGTAAATAGATTGAGAGAAGGGAAGAAAAAATGTCAAAACCAATAGTAGCAATAATAGGAAAACCAAATGTTGGAAAATCAACATTTTTCAATTATTTGGCAGGAAGTAGAATATCAATAGTGCAAGACACACCAGGAGTAACAAGAGATAGGATATATGCAGAAACAAACTGGCGTGGAAGAAAATTTACACTAGTAGATACAGGAGGAATTGAGCCAGATTCAGAAGACATCATTTTATCTCAAATGAGAGAACAAGCAAATTTGGCGATATCAATGGCTGATGTAATAATATTTTTAACAGATATTAGACAAGGTGTAACAGCAGCAGACAGAGAAATAGCATTAATGTTAAAAAAATCAAAAAAGCCAATTGTTTTAGTATGTAACAAAGCAGATAATTATGAAAAAGATAGACAAGAAGCTTATGAATTTTATAATTTAGGATTAGGAGATCCATATCCAATATCAGCATCAAATGCTCTAGGGATAGGTGATGTACTTGATGCAATATATGAACATTTTCCAGAAAAGGATGAGTCTGAAGATGAGGATGAAACAGTAAAAGTTGCAGTAATAGGAAAACCAAATGTTGGAAAATCTTCTTTAATAAACAAAATTTTAGGAGAAAAAAGAACAATTGTAAGTAATATAGCTGGAACAACTAGAGATGCAATAGATTCACCATTCGAAAATGAACATGGAAAATATGTTCTAATAGATACAGCAGGTATTAGAAAAAAAGCAAAAGTTAATGAAAAGATTGAAAAATATAGTGTTCAAAGAAGTTTATTAGCAGTTGAAAGAGCTGACGTATGTTTAATGATGATTGATGCAAATGATGGTGTAACAGACCAGGATGCAAAGATTGCAGGTGAAGCTCATGAAGCTGGTAAAGGTGTTATAATTGTTGTAAACAAATGGGATGAATATGAAAAAACAACAGGAACTTTAGAAAAATACAAAAAAGAAGTTTATGAAAAATTATCATATTTATCATATGCTCCAATGATTTTTATATCTGCAAAGACTGGACAAAGAGTTGATAAGTTGTTTGATATGATAAATAATGTTGCAAAACAAAACGCATTAAGAGTGTCAACATCAGTATTGAATCAAGTTATAAATGAGGCAATAGCAATTGTTCAACCACCAACAGATAAGGGAAGAAGATTAAAAATTTATTATGGGACACAGGCTTCTATAAAGCCACCAACATTTGTCATTTTTGTAAATAATAAGCAATTATTCCATTTTTCTTATCAGAGATATTTGATTAATCAAATTAGAAAAGAATTCGGACTTGAGGGGACTCCGGTTAGGATTATTGTTAGAGAAAAGAGCGAAAAAGAATAGTAGAAAAATAGAAAGGAAGGTAAAAAAAATGGCAGCATATATAATAATAGCAGTAATAGCTTACCTAATAGGTAGTGTGAATTTTTCAGTATTAATAAGTAAAAAGATGGCAGGCTTTGATGTAAGAGAAAAAGGAAGTGGAAATGCAGGAACAACCAATATGTTACGTTCAGTAGGAAAAAAAGCTGCAGCAATTACTTTGATATGTGATATTTTAAAAGGAGTTATTTCAATTGGAATTGCAATAATTGTAGGAAATATTGCAAAAACTCTAGATAAAGAATTGCTATTACAAATAGCGGGAATTGCAGTTGTTCTAGGACATACATTTCCAATATTATTCGGATTTAAAGGTGGAAAGGGTGTAGCAACATCATTGGGAGTATTACTTATGAGCAACTGGCAAATAGGTTTGATTTGTTTAGTATTTGCAGTAGTTTTGATGGCATTAACAAGAATGGTATCATTAGGATCATGTGCGGCAGCAGTGTTATTCCCAGTTTTAACACTATTTATAAATCAACATTATACAGTATTAACAGAAGGAAAAAATGGAAGAGTATATTTGGTTTATAGTATTATATTAGCAATAATTGTTTTATATAATCATAGAGAAAATATCAAAAGAATTTTAAGTGGTACGGAAAATAGATTAAGTTTTAAGAATACAAAATAATCAATTAATCAATATAAAAGTAAGTTGATTAATTTGAACAACGAAAGAAGGAAAAAATATGAATATTGCAATAATAGGAAGTGGAAGCTGGGGAGTAGCTTTAGCTATACACTTGGCGAGTGTTGGAAATAATGTAAAAATATGGTCTTTTATGGAAGAAGAAAGAGACATAATTAATAATGAAAGAAAATGTAAATTTCTACCAGGAGTGGAGTTGCCAGAAAATATTTATTGTTCAACAGATTTTGAAGAAGTATTAAAAGACAGCAAAATAATTTTACATGTAACACCATCAAAATTTACAAGAAATATATTTAAACAATATAAACAATTTGTAGGAAATAAACCAATAATAATATGTTCAAAAGGTTTTGAAAAGGAAACATTAGAAACGCTAGATGAAGTTATTTTAGAAGAAATGCCAACGGCAAAAGTGGGGGCGTTATCTGGACCAAGTCATGCAGAAGAAGTTTCTGTAGCAATACCAACAGCACTAGTGGTTGCATCTAAACATCAAAATATATTAAAAATGGTACAAGATGCGTTTATGTCAGAAAAAATGAGAATATATACATCAAATGATATAAAAGGTGTAGAATTAGGGGGAGCATTAAAAAACATAATTGCATTTTGTTCAGGAGCAGCTGCAGGGATAGGACTTGGCGACAATAGTTTTGCAGCATTAATAACAAGAGGTTTAAAAGAGATTGTACGTTTAGGTGTTGAATTAGGAGGAAAAGAAGAAACTTTTTATGGTTTAAGTGGTCTTGGAGATTTAATAGTAACATGTTTAAGTGAACACAGTAGGAACAGAAAAGCCGGATATTTAATAGGGCAAGGAAAAACACTTGAAGAAACAAGAAAAGAAGTAGGAATGGTAATTGAAAGTATTGACAATATCGAAGTGGCTTATGAACTTGGAAAATTGCATAACATAGAAATGCCAATAGTTGAAACAGTTTATAAAGTTTTATACGAAAATCTTGATCCACAAGAAGCTGTTAAAAATTTAATGACACGAGATAAGAAAAAAGAATAAAATTTAGCAAATATGAATTAATGAATTTTAGAATAAAATTTTGAAAAAAAGAAATAATATTTATAAAAAAGTTATCAAATACAAAAAAATAAAAATAAGATATATATGGAAAAATATAATAAATAATTTGATAATTTGAATGGAGGAATTAACATGGAATTTTTTGATAAATTAGGAAAAAAAGCAAGTGAAGCATATAAGGTAACAGCAGATAAAACTGGAAAATTAGCAAAAGAAGCTAAACTAAGAATGAAAATTTCTGAATTGAAATCACAAATAAATGATATTTATAAAGAAATAGGAGAAATTGTTTATCAAAAACATACAAGAGAAGGCGAATATGATATTACAAAAGAGGTAGAAGAAAAATGTACAAAAATTGACGTTTTAAGTGATGAAATAGATTCAAATTTAAAGCAATGTTTGGAATTAAAGGATAAAAGACAATGCCCAAATTGTTTTGTGGAAATAGAAAAAGATGCTCAATTTTGTCCTAAATGTGGAACAAAACAAGAAACTGTTGTAGAAGAGCCTGCAAAAGAAGTTGAAGTAGTAGGGGAAAGCGAAAAAGCAGAAGATGAAAATAATACTGATAATAATATTGTCGAAGATACAAATGAACAAGAAAAATCAAATTTAGAAAAAACAGTTACAGTTGAAGCAGATCCTAAGTTAGATGATGACAAAACTGTAGAACATTTCAGTGAAGAAGAATAATATTTTGTAATAATTTAAAAAAATCAATGGGAATTTTTCATTTTGTGAACTCTTTCCATTGATTTTTAAAAAATTTTTTTCAGTATGGATATCTTTCAAATAAATATTTAATTAAATTATTTGCATTCTTATCAGAAACATTAATATATACACCATTATCTAAAGAAACCCACATAACAATTTTAAAATCATTAATATTATCTACAAACACTCCAATTATTTCTGCAATTTCTATTGGATTTTGATACATATGTGTCCATAATAAATTATTATTCATATTAAAAGTTGAGTTATAAAAAGAGCTTAAAAACTTTTCAAGTTCTTTTGAATTTTCACAAAAAAGATTTACAGAAATCATGTTACTCTCCTATTTTTTAAATTAAATCATATTTTTTTCAGATTTGTTCTTAAACTGTAAATTTCAAACAATTAATATTAGTATATTGAATAAAAAGAAAAATATACGTTATAATTTTAAAGAAAAAAGGAAAGAATATCAGTAAAGACAAAGCTTAAGAAAGGAATTGAAATAAAATGAAAAAATATAGAAAAATTGCATATATATCAATAGTATTAGTATTTTTGATAATGGTTTTTTGTATGTATACAGTTGTTGCTAAAAATGAAACTGATGACACCGTAAAAGAAAAAACCTTAGCAGGAGTAAAGCATCTTGAAAATGAATTAGTAAACTTGTTTAATGAGATAAACAATATAAAATATGAGAACTATACAATTTACGCATCAAAAGCAAATGAAGAAGAAGACAAACAAGGAAGCTCAGAAACGTCAATTAGTGAACAAAGTTCATCAGGCAAGAATTCAAAGGGAGGACAATCTTCAGAAAGTGGGCAAGAAAGTTCTGGTGGTGGACAATCTTCAGAAGGAAAACAAGACAATTCATCGCAAGGTGAAGAAACAAGCAAAGAATACAAATTGCAAGAAAAAGGAGTATTGACTAGAGATGAAGAAGTAAATTGGGTACAAATAAAAAATGATGTTGAAAAAATTTATGTGGAATTAAATTCTGTGGAGATAGATTTACAGAAGATATTAGTTAGTCAAGAAGAAATTAGTAATTTTAATTCTGAGTTTGACAATTTAACAATTGCTGTTAAAGAAGAAGACAGGGAGAGGGCTTTGGAACAATTATCAAAGTTATATGATTTTTTACCTAGTTTTGTAGAAAAATGTGATGCAGGAGAAAAAGAACTAATTATTGTAAAAACTAAAAACTATATTTTAAAAGCTTATAGTATTCTAGAAAAGGAAGATTGGGATAGTATATCAAGTTTTACAAAAGAGGCATATCAAGAATTTTCAAGATTATTTATTGGTTTAGAAAATAATAAAAATGTAAATGAGTATAATGTAAAAAAAATACATTTGATGTTGAATGAGTTCCAAAATTCAATAAATATGAAAAATAAAGAAGTTTTTTTAATAAAATATAAAAATTTACTGGAAGAATTGGAAAATGTGTGATATAATTTTCAAAGAGTAAATTGAATAGTCGCTGGTAACTTCCGAAAGGAACTACGAGAGGAAAGTCCGGGCTCCATAGAGCAATGATGCTAGATAACGTCTAGTGTGGGTAACCATAAGGAAAGTGCAACAGAAAATAACCGCCTCTTTAACATACAGCATGTCTGTATTGTTATAAGCAAAGGAAGAAATTCCTGATACTTTGAGAGAGGCAAGGATGAAAAGGCGAGGTAAGAGCTCACCGGTCCTGTGGTGACATGGGATGCTGTGTAAACCCCATCTGGAGCAACACCTAATAAAGAAGATTAAGCCTGCTCGGCGCCTTCTTGAATTGCGTGGCTTGAGGTATATAGTAATATATATCCTAGATAAATGACTATTTTAAAAGACAAAACCCGGCTTACAGATTTACTCTTTGATGGTGTATAATATGGTGTGTGAATTAATCACACATCATTTTTTGCGTTCAAAAAGACCTTGTCAATATATTTTATTTGGGATATTTAACAATAGAAGGAGAAGAATTTGAAATTCCAATATTAAAAATACCAAATAAAACAATTAAGGAAAGATATTTGGATTAGTATTTTTGTGGAAAAAATATAATTGTATAAAATCACTTTGAATTTTAATAATGATTCAAAGTGATTTTACATGAAACATAATACATAGATAAGCTGAATAAAATTTAATATAAAAAGCAAAAAAGAAAGGATACACTAAAATGGGCATAATAGAACTAATTTTATTAAGCATCGGACTTGGAATGGATGCATGTGCAGTATCAATATGCAAAGGAATATCAATGAAAAAGATGGACTGGAAAAAAGCAAGCATAATAGGTGCATACTTTGGTGGCTTTCAAGCAATAATGCCAGTTATAGGCTATTTTTTAGGCTCTACATTTGAAAATTTAATAACAAATTTTGACCATTGGATAGCATTTATTTTATTGGCAATAATAGGTGAAAATATGATAAAGGAGTCATTTAGCAAAGAAAGTGAAAACATCAATGATGATGTTAAGTTTAAAACAATGATTGTACTTGCAATAGCAACAAGCATAGATGCTTTAGCAGTTGGAATAACATTTGCTTTTTTTAATATTAATTTGATTTTAGCAATAACACTTATAGGAACAATAACATTTATTCTTTCAGTCGTTGGAACAAAAGTAGGGAATAAATTTGGCGACAAATATGAAAATAAAGCAGAGTTCGTAGGTGGAATTATTCTTATATTATTAGGAATCAAAATATTATTAGAGCATTTAGGAATAATTAATTTTTAATATATAAAATATTTAAACTCGAAAAATACTGAGTTACAATTCACAGCCAATAAAATTATTGTTTGTGTGGCACCCACTTCCCATTGGGTAATTGTATATATTTGAGATTTCGTCCTATTCATTGCGTTCAAAAAGAAAATCTAACATAAAAAA
>CAKPAB010000036.1 GCA_934132805.1 uncultured Clostridia bacterium
TGATGTCCTCCCTCACCAGTCGGGTTATACAAAGTAACCAACAAAACCACTTGTGGATTTTCAATAGGAGCAACACCCAAAAATGAAGTAACATATTTATTAGTATTAACACCATCTTCAGAAGTACCAGTTTTTCCACCAATTCTATATCCTGCAACCTTAGCATTTTTACCAGTTCCCTCTGAAACAACAGACTCCATCATATTCAAGACTTTTTCTGATGTTTCTTTAGAAATCGTTTGAGACTTTACTTTCGTTTCAATATCAGTCTTTTCCTCTGTTTCACTATCAATAATAGCCTTAACCACTCTTGGCTGAACTAAATTCCCTCCATTTGCAATTGAAGAAACAGCTGTTACCAATTGAATTGGAGTAATCTCAAATCTTTGCCCAAAGCTTATTGTTGCAAGCTCAACAGGTCCTGCTTTATTTTCAGCTAAGAATATACTTCCAGCCTCACCAGGCAAATCTATTCCCGTTCTTTCTAACAATCCAAATTTTTGTAAATAACTATAATATGTATGAACACCCATCTTTTGTCCTAAACCAATAAAAACTGGATTGCACGAATTCATTAATGCCTGCCTTAAGCTTTCTGCTCCATGTGGTCTATAATATCTCCAACATTTTATTCTAACCCCTGCAACTTCAATTCCTCCAGTACACGTAAATTGTCCTTGTTTATCTATATCTGTAACTAATCCTTCTTCAAGTGATGCTGATGCTGTAATTGTCTTAAAAGTTGAGCCCGGCTCATATGTATCTGTAATTGCTCTATTTCTCCAAACTGCCTGCAAACTTTTTGTTTTTTCTGCCTGGTCTGTTGTATCCCAAATACCTTTTAATTCATCTGTATAAGCTTCATATGGCTCATTTAAATTATAATCTGGATATGTTGCCATTGCTAAAATATCACCATTTTGCGGATTCATAACCACTATATTTCCACCATCTGTGCATTTATTGTCAATACATGCTTCTTTTAAATACTTTTCAACTATTGATTGAATGTTCATATCTATTGTTAGAACTAAATCATTTCCATTTTTAGCAGCAACATATTTTTCTCCTTCTTCTCCTATTTCTCCACCTTTTGCATCTGTATGTCTTTTTATTGCACCTTTTGTTCCAGAAAGTATACTGTCATATTTTGCCTCAATTCCATCTAAGCCCTGATTATCACTTCCACAAAAACCTATTATCTGAGATGCCAAATTATTATTTGGATAATATCTTTTTGTATCTTCATCAATATTTATTCCTGTTGTAATATTTTCATCTTCCATCCATTTTCTTAATATATCTGTTTTCTCTTTGTCAACTTTTTTTACAATTGTTTCTATTGAACTTCTTTTAGAAACTTTTTTCAAGATTTTTTCATAATCTAATTCAAAAATTTCTGAAAGCTTTTTTGCAACTTTTTCTTTATCATCCTTAGCTATGTTTCCTGGATTTACAGTAACTGTTTCCACAGTACTACTTTGTGCTAAAATTTGGCCTGTTGCATCATAAATATTTCCCCTTTTTGGATTTATTGTTCTATCTAATGTTTGCTGTTCATATGCAAGTTGTGATAGCTTTTTTCCTTCTATTAGTTGAATATATCCAAGTCTTCCTATTAAAATTACAATTATCAAAAACACTATAAATAATGATGTTCTCATTCTTTTCTTTGTTGATATATTTATTTTTCCTACCATATAAAAAACACCTCTAATAATATTTATTAGAAGTGTTTTTATTTATTCATAATTTTATCTACTAAACTTTGCCACCATGTTTTATTTTCTTCATTTTTTACAACTTTTTCTGATGCTGTTTCAACATAGTCTTTTTTTGGTAATGTTACATATACTGTTTGTTTACTACTTAGTTTTTGCATTCCTAATTCTTCTTTTGCAACTTTTTCAATATTACTGATATTTACACTATTTTCAATGCTAACTTTTAATTGTTCATTTTCTTTTTGTAAAGCTGCCAATTGTTTCTTTTGGTCCTGAATTTTATTAAATTGTTTATCTATTTGAGAGTTTCTACAACTTATGGTTAATAATAACAAAAATAAACCGATTACAGTTAATGTTGTTTTCATATGTCTTCTTTTCTGTTCTTTAGATACTTTTATTTGTTGTCTTGGTAATTCTTTTACAACTTTTAACTGTTTACGTGTGTTTTTGCCTTTTGTTTTTCTTTTTCTATTATAATCTGGCTCAAGTTTTCGTGGGCTTGTTCCATATTGATATTCTAGTTGTGCCATAAGTTATTTTTTCACCTCTCTTTCTATTTTTATATAATCATTTATTTTATTCTTTTTCAAAAATCCTAAGTTTTGCACTTTTACTTCTACTGTTTTCTTCTTGTTCATCTTTAGACGCAATAATTGGTTTTTTAGTAATAATTTTTCCTAATGATTTTGCTCCACATACACAATATGGTAAATCTGGAGGACATATACATTTACCTTTTGCCTCTAGCATTGCATTTTTAACTGCTCTATCTTCCAAAGAATGAAATGTTATAATACACAATCTCCCTTGTGGTTTTAAACAATCTATACAATTTTTTACCGTATTATATAATGGCTTTATCTCATCATTTACTTCAATTCTAATAGCTTGAAATGTTCTTTTAGCTGGATGTCCATCATTTTGTTTTGACTTTGGAATTGATTTTTCTATTATCTCTACTAATTGCTTTGTAGTTTTAATTAAATGTATCTTTCTATATTCACATATATTTCTAGCTATTTGTCTTGAAAATCTCTCTTCTCCATATTCATATATAATGTTTGCAAGTTTTTCTTCTGAATATTCATTTACAACATCTTTAGCAGATAGTTCTTGCGATTTATCCATTCTCATATCAAGTTCATTTTCACCTAAATAGCTAAAGCCTCTATTTTTTTCATCTAATTGGTACGAAGAAACTCCTAAATCTAATAATATTCCATCAACTGCTTCTATTCCAATGTCTTCTAAAATTTGTTTTATATTATCATGATTGTCTTTTATAAATTTTACATTTTGGAACTCTTTTAGATTTTCTTTGGCTGCTTTTAGTGCGTCCTCGTCTCTGTCGATTCCTATTAATAGTCCTTTTTTGGATAGTCTTTTTACAATTTCTTTACTATGACCTGCTCCGCCAAGTGTTCCGTCTACATATATTCCTTCTGGTTTTATGTTTAACCCATTTATGCATTCTTCTAACATTACAGGTTTATGCTTAAATTCCAATTTTTCACCTCTTAAAGCTTTTTATTATTTTTATATAAACACAAAGCAGCTAGTATTTCTACCAGCTGCTTCGATTATATGTTTTTTCTTTTGGTATTTTATAAAATCATTGGTAATCTTTTCTTTAGATTTTCAACTTATGTTTTTTTGCTATTCTTCTGTAATTTTATTTTATAAATTCTTTTGTACAATTTTCTATTGTACATTTGTCTTTTGCATTATTAAAATCATGTCATGCTTATCTTTTGTATATTTTTTATTTTTATCTTTAGTCAAATTTTTCTTTTGTTATTTAAGTTTTTTTCTTTTGTAACTGTCTTTTGTGTTTTATGATTTTTTCTTCTGTTTTCTTTTCTTTTGTTAATTAGTAATCTATCTTTAGCAGTTTTGTCTTTTGTAGCCTTTTCTTTAGTATTTTATATAAACTTTTGCAAGTTATATACCAAGCATTGTCATGTTTTGTGCAATTTCATCTACTGATATATTTTCATCACATTTTTCCCAGTTTTCTTTGTTCCATATTTCTAGTCTTGTTCCTACTCCGATTATTACTGCTTCTTTTTCTAGTTCTGCTGCTATACGCAAGTTATTTGGTATTAAAAATCTGCCTTGTTTGTCAATTTCGCATTCAGTTGCTCCT
The DNA here is from genome assembly GCA_934132805.1 of uncultured Clostridia bacterium. Classification (GTDB taxonomy): domain Bacteria; phylum Bacillota; class Clostridia; order TANB77; family CAG-508; genus CAG-269. The sequence goes on from CAKPAB010000036.1 coordinate 3,874, forward strand.
GATAGGAAAAATCTTACAAAGTTTCTTGCGTTTCTGTCTGATAGTGGTAGTGATTTTAATTTTGTTTCGAAGTTTAACCATTCTTCTTGTGAAAAGGCAAATAAACATCCGTCAAGTCCTTTTGTTATAACGAATTTTTCTCCAATGTCTTGTCTTAGTTTTGCTGGCATTATTAATCTGCCTTTGGCATCTAGAGTATGCTCATATTCACCCATTAACAATGGTCTTCACCCCTTTCCACTTTTGCACCACTTTATACCACTTTTCTCCACTTAATGTAAATTGTAATATAACTTTTCTTATTTTGCAATAGTTTTTGTAAAATTTTTCAAATTTTTTTATTTTTTGTTACAATCCATAACCTAAAGTATCAACTTGCTATTATACTTCATTTTTTGATAATATTCATCATACTATTATTAGTGTTACAAATTTTATTTTCTCATACTATTAATTCGTGTTATTTTTTTATTTTGATTGATATACTCAAATCAAATTATTCTTACAAATTTGGAGGTGTTTTATGACTGAAACTGAGAAAAAATTAAGGAAAAATATTGGTAAAAAAATCAAATTAGCTAGAACTAAAACTAAGTATACTCAAGAAGCTTTAGCTGAAAAGACTTCTTTGTCTCCTAGGTATATTAGCCAATTGGAACGTGGCATTGCTTTTGGAAGTGCTAGCACTATTGTTAATTTATGCAATGCTCTAAATATATCTTCTGATTTTTTATTTAGTGATTTGATTAATTCTAATTCTTCTAATTTCGAAACTTCTGTTGATTCTAGCTTTTTGCAAGATTATTATCAATTAAATGCTTATAATAGAAAAGTTCTTAAAAGACTTGCTAATGATTTAGTTAAGCTTCAACTTGAAGATGAATTTAGAAAGAATAATATTAAAAAAGCTTAATAATTTGAGACTAATAGTAGCAAAAATTAACTTAAAAAATCGTGAATTTGAACATCTTTTTCTAATTCACGATTTTTTATACACTTATTTATTAATATCTTTTGCAAGTTTTTTTATCAAAACAATTGATAATAAAAAACACATGTGATATCATATTATTTGAAAAAAAGAACACACTAAAAGAAGAAAAAATAAGGAGGAATAAAAATGAAATTTGAACAATGGAACAAATTCAAAACAGGAGACTGGCAATACGAAATAAACGTAAGAGACTTTATACAAAACAACTACACACCATATGAAGGAGATGCTAGTTTCTTAAAAGGAACAACAGAAAAAACACAAAAACTATGGAACGAAGTACTAGAACTATACAAAAAAGAAAAAGAATCAAATGGAGGAGTACTAGACATAGATACAAAAACAGTATCAACAGTAGCCGCACATGAAGCAGGATACATCGACAAAGACTTAGAAGAAATTGTAGGTCTACAAACAGATGCACCTTTAAAAAGAGCAATTATGCCATTTGGAGGAATTCGTATCGTAGAAAAATCATGTGAAGCATATGGAAGAAAAGTAGACCCAGAAGTTGATAAAATTTTCCATACAATAAGAAAAACTCACAATGACGGAGTTTTCAGTGTATACACACCTGATATAAGAGCCGCAAGAAGTAGCCATCTAATTACAGGGCTTCCTGACGGATATGGACGTGGAAGAATTATAGGAGACTACAGAAGAGTTGCACTTTATGGTGTTGATGTTTTAATTGAAGAAAAGAAATCTGAATTAGAAACTCTAGATACTAACGAATTTACAGAAAATATCATTCGTGAAAGAGAAGAAATAAAAGAGCAAATCGACGCATTACAAGCATTAAAAGTAATGGCTGCAAAATATGGATATGATATATCTCAACCTGCATCAAATGCAAAAGAAGCAGTTCAATGGTTATACTTTGGATATTTAGGAGCAATAAAAGACCAAAATGGTGCTGCAATGAGTATTGGTAGAACATCAACATTCTTAGACATCTATTTTGAAAGAGATATGGCAAATGGAACATTAACAGAAGAACAAGTTCAAGAAATAATGGATCACTTTGTTATGAAATTAAGATTAGTTAGATTTTTAAGAACACCTGAATATAATGAATTATTCAGTGGAGACCCAGTTTGGGTAACAGAAAGTATTGGTGGTATGGGTATTGATGGTAGAACATTAGTTACCAAAAACTCATTCAGAGTTTTACACACACTAGAAAACCTAGGGCCAGCACCAGAGCCAAACTTGACAGTATTATGGTCAACAAGATTACCAGAAGGCTTTAAAAGATACACAACAGATTTATCAATCAAAACATCATCAATTCAATATGAAAATGATGATTTAATGAGAATAACATTAGGAGATGATTATGGAATAGCATGTTGCGTATCACCAATGAAAATTGGAAAACAAATGCAGTTCTTCGGTGCAAGAGCAAACTTAGCAAAAACATTGTTATATGCTATAAATGGTGGTAGAGATGAAATTTCTGGAAAACAAGTTACACCAAAATATGCTCCAATCACTTCTGAATATTTAGATTATGATGAAGTAATGGAAAAATTTGACCAAATGATGGAATATGTTGCAAAAATTTATATAAAAGCATTAAATGCTATTCACTATATGCATGATAAATATTCATATGAAGCAATTGAAATGGCTTTACATGACAAAAATATTATAAGAACAATGGCATGTGGAATCGCTGGTTTATCAGTAGTTGCAGACTCACTATCAGCTATCAAATATGCAAAAGTAAAAGTTATAAGAGACGAAACAGGACTTGCAACAAACTACGAAATAGACGGAGACTTCCCAAAATTCGGCAATGATGACGAAAGAGTTGATGAAATTGCAGTATATATTGTAAAAAGATTTTTATCAAAATTACAAAAACACCAAACATATAGAAATTCAAAACAAACATTATCAATACTAACAATAACATCAAATGTAGTTTATGGTAAAAACACAGGAAACACACCAGATGGAAGAAAAGCCGGAGCCCCATTCGGACCTGGAGCAAACCCTCTACATGGTAGGGATACAAATGGAGCATTAGCAGTTATGAACTCAATTGCAAAACTTCCATTTGAAGAAGCAGAAGATGGTATTTCTTATACATTTTCAATAACACCTGGAACTCTTGGAAAAACTGAAGACGAAAGAGTTACAAATATGGTAAATATGTTAGATGGATACTTTAAACAAACAGGTCATCATATCAATGTAAATGTCTTTGATAGAAGCTTGTTGTTAGATGCTATGGACCATCCAGAAAAATATCCACAACTTACAATTCGTGTTTCTGGTTATGCTGTTAACTTTACTAAATTAACAAGAGAACAACAATTAGATGTTATAAACAGAACTATTCACGAAAAAATTTAATTTTTAAAATGGGATTGGGGACGGATCTCTAATCCCTAAATTTTTTTCAAAATTAAAGTCCGTCCCCTATTTCCGAAATTTTTAGGAGAATAACATGGATAAAAAAGATATTGATTTAAAATACTATGCAAAAGTTCATTCAATAGAATCATTTGGAACAGTAGATGGTCCTGGAATACGATTTGTTTTATTTTTGCAGGGTTGTCATTTACAGTGCAAATACTGCCATAACCGCGATACCTGGGACATAAACGGTGGCCAATATAAATCATTGGATGATATATTTGAAAAAATAATAAAATATAAAAATTACATTTGCCCTAATGGCGGAGTCACAGTTACTGGTGGTGAGCCTTTATTACAAGTTAAATTTTTAATAGAGTTATTTGAAAAATTAAAAAAGGAAAATATTCACACTTGTATTGATACATCAGGAATGGTTGCATTAACTTCTGATATAAAAAAACTACTTTCTCTTACAGATTTAGTTTTGTTAGATATTAAACAAATTAATTCAGAAAAGTGTAAAAAACTAGTTGGATTTAGCAATAAAAAAGAACTTGCTTTTGCAAGATATTTAAGTGACAACAATATTCATATGTGGCTAAGACAAGTTATTGTTCCTGGATATACTGACGATGAAAACGACTTATTACAACTTAAAAGTTTTATTTCAACTTTAAATTGTGTTGACAAAGTTGAACTTCTTCCATACCATGATATGGGGAGATATAAATGGGAAAAACTCGGATTAAATTATGAATTAGATGGTGTTCGAGTTGCAAATGATGATGATATTAAAAGAGCAAAAAAAATTCTAGGTATTTCCTAGAATTTTTTATTACATTTATTCATAAAAATTTTTCTCTAATTAAGCTTAAATTATATCTATATAGAAAACTCAAAAATTATCCTAACAATTTAAGTTCAACATTCTCCATTTTATATTTGCCATCAACTAATTTAAATTCAACCAAAGTATCATCTAATGTATCTTTATTTTGCCTTAAATCTGTAGTGAATAGTAATTTGATTTTTGGAATTTCAACATTATTAGTTACAATCTCTCTAAAGCATTCTGCCATATGTTTTTCATCCTCACAAACAAAAATCAATTGAGGTAAACTCATAAATCCAGAATCTCCTGGTTGGAAATTCTCATAAAAATCTTTATATAAATTCATTCTTTCTACTAGTTTCTTTTTCCAGTCTGTTTCTCTTCTAACAACTTCAAATAAAAATTGAATTGATTTATTATTTTTTGTAAGTTTTACAGAGCCTCCAGTACCTTTAAATATCTTTCCAGCTGTTTTAGCAGTAATTGCCGGCTTAACAACATAACTGTCAAATGCTTTTACTTTTCTTAAATATGCAATTAATACTTGATTTCCTGCTAATCTCTTTTTAATCATTGGAACTGGTTTTGTATTATCAGAAGGTTGCCATTTACATTCAACTTCTTTTGATGTTAACAAATATTTTCCCATTTTTTCCAAGCAATAAATTCTATAAATACCTTTTCCTTCTTCAGATGTAAAATAATATCTAGTTAATATTTTAGATTTTACTAGTGCGTCCAATTTATTATTTAACTTATCTTGAGATTTAGGGTCTATTCCTTTTATCTCTAACATTTGATATAATTGTCTTGATGTTATAAATTCAAATTCATTTACTAAGTCTAATATAGCAAAATGAATATCTGTAATATGTCCTATGTTTATCTTATGTACAATTTGGTTCATTGAAACATAGCCATCTTTACCATCAAAAGTCTTTATTTCTCCTTCTCTAATTGCAAATGGTGATACTTGTGCTTTTATTTCATTATCTTTAACCATTTTAAATTCCTCCTTTAAATAATAAATTTTTATTATTTTTAATAATTATATAATAACTAATTTTACCTTTTTCTTATCATAATCAATTTTTTTAATATGTATGTCAACATATTCTCCATACTTTAGTCCCTCTTTATATTCTGCCATTCCAACTAAATTAGGTGTTAACTCTATAAAAATGCCATTTTTATTTTTCTCTGTTTCTCTAACAATTCCTTTGACATTCATACCTGCTGAAAATTTATCTGCATTTTCTTTCCAAGTTCCCAAAGTTGCTTTATATGATAAGTTTATTTTTCCAGTCTCCCTATCTATAGATTTTACCACAATTTTGACATTTTGTCCAATTTTTAGTCGTTCATATGGTGATTTTATTCTTGCAACAGATAAATCTTCAATATATGCCAAACCTACAACTCCTCCACCTATATCTATAAAGGCCCCATATGGAGTAATATTTTTTACAATTCCATTTATACAATCTCCATCTTTTAAATCCTTCTTTACTGAATTTAAAACCTCTTTTTGAACTGCTTTTCTTGAAAAAATTAGCTTTTCACCATTTTTTTCTTTAAACTTAAATTGTACAAATTTATGAACTTTTCCTTCACATAGATTTGCTTTTGGCATACCATTTTTATCTATATTTATTGCTTCTATTTCATTTCTAGGAATTATACCTTCAATTCCATTTTTTAGCTCTACATGCAAATTATAATTTTCATCACATTTTGTTACTATTCCTTGCAAAATATCTTGTTCTTCTAGTTCTCTATCTTTCCATCCTTCTGGAAAAAATTTGAATATGCTCATTTGTTTCTCCTTCTTTTTTCATTAGTTTTATTTTCAAATACTTTAGTACGTAAATATATATTTCTAAAATTTTATTTCAAGATTTTTTTCACTTCAAAATCTTTTAAATATCTCCAATTTCCCAATTTTAAATCTTTAACTCCAATATCTCCAATTTTACTTCTATGCAAGGCAATTACTTTACTCCCAACAGCTTCACACATTTTTCTAACCTGTCTATTTTTACCTTCATGAATTGTTATTTCCAACCTAGAAATATCCTTCTCAACATCAGTTTTCAAAATTTTAACTTTAGCCGGTCTTGTTACATAATCTTCAATTTCTACACCATTTCGCAATTTATCAACAGCATCATTTTGAATTATTCCTCGTAATGTTACAGTATATGTTTTAGTAATTTCATGCTTTGGATGTGTAACTTTATAAACAAAATCTCCATCGTTTGTCAAAATTAATGCTCCTGATGTATACATATCAAGCCTTCCAACAGGAACTACTCTTTCCTTTACCTTAACTAAATCCAAAACAGAATCTCTATCAAATTGGTCTTTTGCTGTTGTCACATATCCTATTGGTTTATTTAATAATATATATACAAATTTTCCTGAATTCTCAACTAATTTTCCACAATACTCAACTTTATCTACATATGGTGTTATTTTTGTTCCTAATTCTGTTACAATCTTTCCATTAACAGAAATTTTACCTTCCAAAATTAATTCTTCACATTTTCTTCTTGAAGCAATTCCGCTATTCGCTAAATATTTTTGTAATCTTACTTTTTCTTCTTCCATTCTCCAATACCTTAAAATTCCTTTAATATATTTTCAAAATATTCTGGTAATGGTGCTTCTATAAACATTTCTTTACCAGTAACAGGATGCTTAAACTTCAATGATTTTGCATGTAAACACTGACCTTTAACACCCCACTCATTTTTTCCATTTGAATAAGTAGTATCCCCAACTACCGGATAACCTATTTGAGATAAATGCACTCTAATCTGATGAGTTCTTCCTGTTTCTATTTTAACTTCTAGTAATGTATAATTACCAAACCTTTCTAAAACTTTAAAATGAGTTACAGCATTTTTACCATTTTTATTAACAGCCATTTTCTTTCTATCTTTTGTACTTCTACCAATTGGCATATTTATAGTTGCTTCCTCTTCTTTTACAAATCCCTTAACCAATGCAATATATGTTTTCTCTACCTCATGATTTTTAATCTGTTCACTCATATTAATATGTGCCTTATCATTTTTTGCAATTACTATAACTCCTGAAGTATCTTTATCTAATCTATGCACTATTCCTGGTCTTATTTCTCCACCAATTCCTGATAGTGAATCTTTACAAATAGCCATTACAGCATTTACTAGTGTGCCATCCAAGTTTCCATTTGCTGGATGCACAACCATCCCTTTTTGTTTATTTACAACTATTATATCATTATCTTCATATAAAACATCTATTGGTATATCTTGGGCCTCTAAAGAAATTTCTTTCGGAATTTCTTTTTCAACCTCTATTTTATCATCTTTTTGCACTCTATATGCAACTTTTGTTTTTTTATCATTTACTAACACTTTTTCGTTTTCCACCATTTTTTGAATATGTGCTCTAGAATATTCTGTTTTCCCTGCTAAAAATACATCTACTCTTTTTCCTACATCTTTTTCATTTACTTTAATTCTCAAATTTACACTTCCTCTTTATATTTGTTCTATTCATTTGCATTTAGTCTTTCATAAATTACAAAGTTATCATCTGAATACAATTCTTTATAATTACTATCATTTGTTTTTGTTATAATCATATTTGTTTTTGATTTTTTTTCTAATATCACATGTGTTATATTATATTTTTTAAATGTATCTTCATAAAATTTTGATATAGATGAAGTATTTATGAAGTCAGAAAATATATCTTCATCTTTTTTTCCACTAAATTCTGGTGCATATAAATCTGCTCTAGAGTCTATAAACACCGGTATTCCTCTAAATAACATATAACTTCCATAATTATATTCATTATAAAATTTAGCTGTAGTTAAATCTATATTTTCTAATATGTAATCACAAGCTGCTACTGGATATGAGCTTGTACTAACATATTCATCTTCTAGCTTAGGTTTTATCATATTATATGAAAATATAGCTATCAATATAGTTAGTAATACTAATACTATGTTATTCTTAAAAACTTCATCAAAATCTTTTAAACCTTGTTTTGTATATCTTGATACTAAATCTACTACAAGTCTAATTAATACAACTGACCCTATTAAAGCAAACATTGAAAATTGTCTTCTTGTTGAAAACATTAAATAACATAAACCACCTATCATAAACAAATCTGATAATTTTATTTTTGTTTTTGTAAAAATAAGTATTGCTAAAAATATTATTAAAGTGCACATTGCATTTGTATTGTTAATTAATGTTAATGGTAAATGTTCACTAATATTTTGTGTTGTATTTCCTTGCATTGTTTTATATAAATAAGTATATGGTGTATCTCCTAAAGGAGTAAGCAAACCTGTAAATGCACAGATAATCATTATAATTATTAAGCATTTTACACTATTATTTTTGTTTATTATTATTTTATATGCATTCTTATTTTTGTTTTCTCTTTTTGTCTTTATTTTTGCATTACTTTCTTCTAACTCATTTAATTTTATTTGTAATTCTTTTAGTCTTTCTAAATTATTTTTCTTTTGAGCTATTTTCATTTTGTGTTTTATTACTAATTTTTTAACTTTTTTATAAATAACTACATCTGAAATTATTGCTATAAAGTATTCTCCTATATATGGTAAAAATAGTACAAAGAAAAATGGCCATGTTGCTACATGTAGATTTGCAATTAATGTTGATATTAGTATTAGCCCTATTCCATATCTTGCTTTTTTATTTTCTACAAATTTTTCTATACAATATATTTCCCAAATGAATAATATAAATGTTACAAGTTGCGCTCTTGCTGCAATATATGGCTTCATCACATATATAACTCCAATTGTTGCTATAAATGAAAGTGGTTTTGATTTTGTTAGTTTTGAGTTTACTAAAAATACTGATATTCCCAATATTGCTGATAATATACATGTTACTATATATATACCTTTAAATCCTGCTATTGCATATATAAAATATGTGCATAAGTCATATAACCAATGTGGATATGTATAACTTAAGTTTTCGTGCCATGAAAAGTGGTCCATCATATCTATTCCAGAATTTTTTATTAATTCTCCTATTTTTATCGTGTAATATGTGTCATTTTGTAACGTTACTGGCGTTACTGATATGCAAAATATTGCTATTAAAATAATTGCTATTATTGCAAAATTGATGTTAAATTTTTTTTGCACTTTTAATTTGTTTTTTGTTTGATTTTTTTTGATTTTTTTCATTTTATTTCCTTCCTGTTCTTATGTTTTTTTCTATTATATCAAAGAACAGATTGGAACGCAATCATTTTTTTAGTAAATTTTAAAAAGACTATTATCCCGTGTTACTGTTCACAGCCAATAAAATTACTGTTTGTGTGGCACCCATTCCCCTTGGGTAATTGTATATATTTGAGATTTCGTCCGTTTGATTGGAGTGAAAAATAGAAAATCTTAAATAAAAA
>CAKPAB010000037.1 GCA_934132805.1 uncultured Clostridia bacterium
CACTCCTTTCAAGTTAGTGTACATAATTAATTATACACCCTCTCATTAAATGTGTCCATATATCTATTCTAACACCATATACTTTATTCATTTGTACCCCCTTTTCTTATATTCAAAGTATACCATACTTAAAATATAAAATTCAAGGCTTTTGTCTATTGTAACATAAATGTAATTACATTGAAATATTATCGTAATATTATAAATATTTGCAAAACATATTACATTTGCTTTGTCTAGGCACATCTCATATTTCTCATTGCCCTTCCTGCTTCTGAACTTCCTTCCCTTAAACGCGCCGCCATTAGTTTTTTATAGTTTTGTTTGTTCTCAAATCTTAGATTTGTGTTTTCTGATTTTAGATTTGCACTTTCCAATTTTAATTTTTTGCTTTCTTCTACTAACTTTGTTATCCTTTCTCTTTGTGATACTATTATTGCTCCAGCTGCTATAGCAAATGTTATTTCAGCACAAATTCTGATTTTTTCCTTGTTTTTATTAAAGAATTCTTTAGTTTTGCATTTTAAATTTTCTGTTTCCATTATATTTCCTCCTAATTTTTTTATATTGCTATTAATTTTTGTTTTTTCCTTTAAAAATATATCCACTTATTCCGGCTGCTGCTACAACACCTACTGCAATTCCTAATGATTTTACAATACTTACAAATTCGTTTGATACTTCTTTTCTTGAATTTGTTTTTGTCATTATTGCTGGGGTTAACATGTTAGCTTTTTCTAGTATTTTCTTTTTTTCTTGTGTGCTATAGTTTTCTGGGTTATCTACAAGTGTTTCTAATAAGTACATTAGCATTTCTGCATCTTTTGTATCTGCCATGGAATTAATAATTTCATCATTTAAAACTGCTCTCATTGCAATATATTGTGTTTTACTTAAAGTATTTTTTTGTTTTTCAATATTGTTTATTGTTTGTCTTGTCACTCCAATACGATTTCCTAATTCTTCTTCTGACCATCCTGCTGCTTTTCTTATTAATAGTAAATTTTCTTGAAATCTTTTTATTTTTTCTTCTTCTTTCATATTCTCACCTTCTTGCATAAGAATATCATTTATTTTTAACTTTGTCAATATATTTGACGGAGTTAAGTATAAAAATGTGCTTGTATAATTTTAATATTTATGTTATATTATTTTTTTGTAACTAGTAGTTTAGCATAAATGTGTCTATATCAATTGCTATGGCACAAAAAGGAGGAAAAAATGAACAAAGCAGAGAATAAAGTAATTCACGATAGAGAATGGGCTCGTATTTTATCTAAAGCACGGCATAATTTAGAGTGTTTAGGAAAACTTGGGACTTTTAGAATTGAGGAATTAGCTATGTGGTTATGTGATTTTTCTAAAAAATATTCTTCATATGAAAAAACTGGCTTTAATCATAGCTACTCTAAAAAAAATGGTAGGTTTAATTTTGTAAAGTCTACTATTCAAATTAGAGATTTAAAGACAATTTATGGAACTATTCCTTTTATTGAATTTGATTTGTCTACATTGTCTTTAAGTGTTGGTAAAAGTAAGTATTCATATGCTACGGTGTCTTCAAGTATTGAAAAGCCTGAATTAGTAAAAATTTCATATTCTCATGATTATAAAAATACTTATGATACCTTTCCAGAAAAGTTACAGCAGGCTATTTCTGATTATGTAAAAACATTGAATTCTTTTGTTCGACAGTATTTGAAGTAGTTCTTCAATGTCAAAAAACATACCTTTAAGTTAATTAAGGTATGTTTTTTGTTGATTAGCTAAAATTTCGGTTGACAAATGGTTGACATTTTAACTATCATTTATCTGAAAACCTTTATTTTTCAGTCATTTATTATCTTGTATTCAATATCTTCCATGTCTGGAAATATTTCCTTAACTCTTTTTAATGTAAGCATTGACATTTTAGGTTGAGGATTTTTCTTGTGGTCTGTTAATAATTTTTGTGTATAACAATTTGGTGCTGTTTTAAATAATAAATATCTATTTCTTACATATGTGTAAAATATCTGATAACCATTATTTAAATCTTCCCACATCATTTCAAATGTATATTTCTCTTCCATAATTTTCTCCATTTCTTTCAATTCTTTAACAATGTTCTTATTGTCCTTAAATTGACATTTTTTCAAATTCTTCTTCTGATATAATTGTTACCCCTAAGCTTTGCGCCTTGGTTAATTTACTTCCTGCATCTTCGCCTGCTAAAACATAATCTGTTTTTTTAGATACAGATCCCGATGTTTTTCCACCCAATCTTTCAATTATATCTTCAGCTTCTTTTCTTGTATACTTTTCCAAACTTCCTGTTAATACAAATGTCTTTCCTTCAAACCTTTTGTCTGTGCTTTCTTCTTCCAAGCAATTCATATTAACACCTGCAGATTTTAATTTTTCAAGTAAGTCTGATGTTTGTTCTTGTAAAAAGAACTCTATTATGCTATTTGCCATTACTTCTCCAATGTCTTTTATTTCACTTAATTCTTCAAATGTTGCATTTGCTAAATTATCCATTGTTCTATATTTTCTTGCTAACATTTTTGATGCTTTTCCGCCCACATGCCTAATTCCTAATGCTGTTATTAATCTATATAAATCATTTTCTTTACTTGCATTTATGCTATCTATTAAGTTTTGTGCAAATTTCTTTCCATTCTTTTTTAATGACGCAATGTCTTCGAATTTTAATTCATATATATCTGATATATTATGAATTAATTCTCTGTCTAATAATTGGCCAATTATATTTTCTCCAAGTCCATCTATGTTCATTGCTTCTCTTGATACAAAGTGAACTAAGTTTCTAAATAGTTTTGCAGGACATTCTATTCCTGTACATCTTACTGCTGCCTCGCCCTCTTCTCTTATTGCTTCTGCTCCGCATACTGGACATACTTTTGGCATTTCAAAGTCTTTTTCTTCACCAGTTCTTTTTTCTTCAACTACTTTTACTATTTCAGGAATTACGTCTCCGGCTTTTTGAATAACTACTGTGTCTCCTATTTTTAGACCTTTTTCTTTTATAAAATCTTCGTTGTGTAATGTTGTTTTTGATATTGTTGAGCCTGCAACTTTTACTGGCTCTAGTATTGCCATTGGTGTGATTACTCCTGTTCTTCCTACTTGACAGACAATGTCTTTTAGTATTGTTTCTTTTTGCTCTGGTGGATATTTGTATGCAATTGCCCATCTTGGTGTTTTTACCGTTGTTCCTAATATTTCTCTAAATTTTAAATCATCTATTTTTATAACTGCTCCATCTATTCCAAATGTTAGGTCTTCTCTCATTTCTCCAATTTTTCTAATTGCATCTTTTACTTCTTCTATTGTCTCACATGGTATTCTTACAGGGTTTACATTAAATCCAAGTTTTTCTAGATATTCAAGTTCTTCAAAGTGTGAGTTAAATTCTTTTCCTTCTATTTTTTGAACATTAAATATATAAATGTCTAGTGGTCTTGTTGCTGTTATTTTACTGTTTAATTGACGAAGTGAGCCTGCTGCTGCATTACGTGCATTTGCAAATAATTCTTCTTCATTTTCTTCTCTTTCTTGATTCATTTGTTCAAAGTCTGCTTTAGAAATGAATACTTCTCCACGTACTGTTATGTCTATTTTGTCATTTATTTCCATAGGAATTGTTTTCACAGTTTTTAAGTTTTGTGTTACGTCTTCTCCTACTAGTCCATTTCCTCTTGTAGCCCCTCTAACAAATTTTCCGTCTTTGTATTCAAGTGCTGAGGATAATCCATCTATTTTTGTTTCTACTACATATTTTACTTTTTCTATTCCATTTTCTTTTGCTTTTTCTTCCATCTTTTTGCAAAATTCTTCTACTTCTTCAAAACTGAAAATGTCTTGTAAACTTTGTAGTGGAACTTCATGTGTTACTTTTTCAAATCCTTCTTTTACATGTCCACCTACTTTTTGTGTTAATGAGTCTTTTGATAAAAATTGTGGATAGTCCTTTTCTAAATTACGCAATTCAACCATCAACATATCATACTCAAAGTCTGATATTTCTGGCGCATCCTCGTCATAGTATTTTTGTGCATAATAGTCTGTTTGTTTTCGTAATTCTTCTATTCTTTTTTGTGCTTGTTTTTCATTCACTTTGTATCTCTCCTTTACATTAATCATTCATTTGTTTTTTCATATTATATACAAAATATAAAAAAAAATAAAGGAATTTTTTAAATTCCTTTATCTTTTTTATATAAAATGTCATGCTAGCGTTATTAATTAAATATTTTTGTATTCTTGCATTTTTTTGTAAGCGTATATTCCAGATATTCCTAATACAACTGCTATCATTACTACTGGCATTGAGTCTGCAACACCTGTTTTTGGTAATGATGTATTATTATTGTATGAGCTTGTATTGTTTGTTGTTAAAACTGTATTATTTCCTGTTGTGTTATTTGTGTTTGTATTATTTAATACTAAATTGTTTCCTGTTGTATTATTGTCTACTACATTGTTGTCTGTAGTATTGTTATTGCTTGATGACCCTGTTAATGAGTCTGTTAAATCTGTTGCAGCAAATACATTTTTTGCAGTAAATATCATTGATGCTACTATCATTATTATTAAAATCACACTTACTATTTTTGTTTTTTTCATTTTTACACTCTCCTTTATTTTATTGTTTTACAATCAAACATTATTATACCATATTTTTTGTTTAATTGCAAATTTTGTTTTTTCTTATGTCTTTCTGTATATAATTTTATACTTTATATTTTGATAAGTCAATACATTTTGCTATATTTTTATTTTACATTTTCATTACAGAAATATTACAAAATTCTTACATTCTATTTTTATATTTTACTATTTTTGTTTTATTTTGTAATTTAATGTTTATATTTTATGCTATATAATATAAGTTTTAAACGTTGAACTTAAATAGTACTATGTCTCCATCTTGCATTATATATTCTTTTCCTTCTGAACGTACAAGTCCTTTTTCTTTTGCTGCAACCATTGAGCCCTCTCTAATTAAATCATCATATGATACAATTTCTGCTTTTATAAATCCTCTTTCTATATCTGAGTGTATTTTTCCAGCAGCTTGTGGTGCTTTTGTTCCTTTTTTTATTGTCCATGCTCTTACTTCAGGCTCTCCTGCTGTTAAAAATGACATTAGTCCTAACAAGTCATAACTTCTTTTTATTACTTTGTCTAATCCTGATTCTTCTAATCCTAATGCTTCTAACATTTCTTTTTTATCATCATCTTCTAATCCTGAAAGTTCTTCTTCTATTTTTACACATAATGGTATTACTTCTGCTTTTTCTGCTGTTGCATATTCTTTTACTTGTTTTACTAATTTGTCATTTTCTGAGTCTTCTAGTTGTTCTTCAGATACGTTTGCAACATATAAAATTGGTTTTGTTGTTAGTAAAAACATTTCTTTTACTAGATTTTGTTCATCTTCATTAAATTCTATTGTTCTTGCTGATTTTCCTTCTTCTAGTACTTTTAATATTTTTTCTAGCAGGTCTATTTCTTCTTGATATTTTTTATCTGCTTTTAAGTTTTTTCTTGCTTTGTCTAATCTTTTATTTACTGTTTCTATGTCTGCAAATATTAGTTCTAAGTTTATTGTTTCTATGTCTCTTATTGGGTTTACACTTCCGTCTACATGTACAACATTTGAATCTTCAAAACATCTTACTACTTCTACTATTGCGTCTGTTTCACGGATGTGTGATAAGAACTTGTTTCCTAGTCCTTCTCCTCTACTTGCTCCTTTTACTAGTCCTGCTATGTCTACAAATTCTATTACTGCATGTGTTGTTTTTTCTGGTTTGTACATTTCTGTTAGTTTGTCTAGTCTTTCGTCTGGTACTGCTACAACTCCCACATTTGGCTCTATTGTACAAAATGGATAGTTTGCACATTCTGCTCCTGCTTTTGTTATGCTATTAAATAATGTACTTTTTCCTACATTTGGTAGCCCTACTATTCCTAATTTCATTTTTTTATTCCTTCCTTTCCTTTTAATTTTTAATACATTTTTTATCAAATTTATTATTTTTTCTTGTGTAGTCTTTTGTGTAGTTTCTTGTGTAGATGTTAAAATCATTCCATCTACAGTTTCAAAATATATCTATTCAAAATGTCAAATGACAATAAATTAAAACCTCAAGTATATCTTTCGAACTACTTGAGGCTTTCTTGGTGCAGATGGCCGGAATCGAACCGGCACGGTTTATTCAACCGCAGGATTTTAAGTCCTGTGCGTCTACCAGTTCCGCCACATCTGCATTTATATTTGAACTGGTTTGCCTAACGACAATTGATATTATAATATTAAGTAAAAAATTTGTCAATACATTTTTAAAAATTTCTCAAATTTTTTTATTATTCTTTTTAAATCATTAATATATACATATAAATTAATAATCTTTCAGGCAATGCACACAAAATAATGATTTCCAAAAATCAATGTTTTCATCATTCTGAAATTTTCCCATTGATTTTTAGGAAATTCTAATATTTTATTTTTATTGCATTTTAAACTCTAAAACTACATTAAATCTTAAACACTTGTAGTTCCATTATTGCTATCAAATGGAATAAATTTATTAACAATGCTTTTTTTCTCAACACCTTCTGCTCTAAATGTCATAAATGATGTATTTATCTTATTTTCTATTTCTTCTTCTATTACATCTTGAGTTGCATGCTCTGCTAAAACAAGTTCACTTACTAGTATTTGTTTTGCATTATTAAGCATTTTCTTTTCTCCTGTAGATAGTCCTTTTTCCTTTTGTTTAAAACTTAAGTTTCTAACTACGTCAGCTACTTCATAAATGTCTCCACTTTTCATTTTATCCATGTTATCTCTATATCTTTTATTCCAATTTTTTTCCATCTCTGTTTCGTCTTGGCTAAGTACTTTAAATACTTGTTCTGCTGATTGTTTATCTATTATATTTCTTACACCAACCTCTTCAGCTTTTGATATTGGTACCATTACCTTTACATTACTTGGCATTTTTAATATATAATATGATTGTTTTTCTCCTAAAATATCTTTTTCCTCTATTGAATCTATTGTTCCTGCACCATGCATTGGGTATACTATTTTGTCTCCTACATTAAACATGTAAGTCAACTCCTTTCATTTTGTTAAACATTTTTCAGCAAAAAAATATTATAAAGTTATGTCTATATGAGATAACTTTATTGGATTTTTTAACCATATTTATTATACTACAAAAAAAGAAAAAAGTCAAAGCTTTTATTTTGACTTTTTATGTTATTTTGCTCTGAAATACTGTATTATCAAGGTAAAATTTTTTTCTTTTTTTTATTTTGATGTTGATCCAAATCCTCCTGTTCTTTCTCCTTCTGCAACATCGTTATCTGTTGTAAAGTATTTTTGGAATACACCTTGCCCTATTGCTTCTCCTTTTTTTATTGTTATGTCTTCTTCTTTTATATTATAAAATGCAAACATTATATGTCCGTCATTGTCTGGGTTTCCGTAATAGTCTTTGTCTATTACTCCTACACTGTTGGCTAATATTAGCCCTTTCTTTTTTGGGTTTGAACTTCTATTGTATAGCATTAATACTTCATCGTCTTGCATATATGCTTTTATTCCTGTTTTTACTAGTGTTGGTGCCATTCCTTTTTTGAAGCTTGGTATTGTTACTTCTTCTGCTGCTTCTATATCATATCCTGCTGAATATTTTGTTTTTCTTATTGGTAAGTTTATTTCTTTTTCTTCAAAACCTTTAGCTATTTCAAATCCTCTTATTTTTTCCATTTTAACCGTTCCTTTCATTGATATACTTTTGTTTAGAAATTTTTTCTTTCTATATTTTTACATACTAATCTAAAATTGTCAAGCAATTTTTTATTGTAGATTTAAAAAAATCAATGGCGATATTTCATTTTTGAACTCTTTCCATTGATTTTTTTAATCTTTTTATATTATACTCTTGATTCAACAATAAGTTTTATTCCTGTTCTATCTTCTCCTTCTACTTCTACCTCTGCAAAAGCTGGTATACATACCAAATCAACTCCTGATGGTGCTACAAAACCTCTTGCTATTGCTACTGCTTTTACAGCTTGATTTAATGCTCCTGCTCCAATTGCTTGCATTTCTGCTTTGTTTGATTCTTTTACTAATCCAGCTATTGCTCCTGCTACTGAATTAGGGTTTGATTTTGATGAAATCTTTAAAATTTCCATTTTCTTTTGCCTCCTAAATTTAAATTTATTTTTGTTGCAACTTTTATAATGTTATTTTACAACTTCTGGAAAAAATTGTAAATAGTTTTCTGGAAATTTTTTCAATTTTTCATCGCAATAAATGTGTTTTTTCGACATATATACAATCTTATATTTGAACTATGATATTTTTAATTTATATATATTCTTTTTATTCCTACTACATGGGATGTATTATCATCAACATCAAAAATAACTCCATTAAATATACATTTGCCTGTTGCTATTCTATATCTTTCTGGTAATGTTGTTTCAAAGCGTTTAATTGATGCTTTTATATCCATACCTATTACAGAATTTTCTGGTCCAGTCATCCCTATATCAGTTATATATCCTGTTCCATTTGGTAATATTTTTTCATCTGCTGTTTGTACATGTGTGTGTGTACCAAATATAGCTGTAACTTTTCCATCTAAATAGTGACCTAGTGCTATTTTTTCTGCTGTTGCTTCTGCATGAAAATCTATGAATATCATGTCCACTTGGTCTTTTATTTTTTCTATTATTTTTTTTGCTTTCAAAAATGGATTTTCTGTTAATATATTAATATCTACTCTTCCTATCAAATTTATGACTGCTATTTTTTTGTTTTTACATGTATAAATATTATATCCTTTTCCAACAACTCCTTCTGGATAATTTGCTGGCCTAATAATTTTAGGGTTATCTATAAATTTAAAAATATCTTTTTTACCCCATGTGTGATTTCCCATTGTTACACAGTCAACGCCTTGTGATATTATATCATTAAAGTTTTTTTCTGTTATTCCCATTCCTTCTGCTGAATTTTCACCATTTACTATTGTGAAATCAATGTTTTCTCTTTCTTTTATTTCTCTTAATCTTGATTTTAATTCATTAACTCCTGAAGAGCCAACAATATCTCCAACTGCTAAAATTTTCATTTTAATCTTCCTTTCTAAGATTTCCAGCCTATTTTCTGAAGTTTTTAATCTAATTGGAAAAGAATTAAATTGATGTGGTTTAAATTGTAATCATTTTCCATTTTTTATTGGCCTATACCATATTGTTTATACAACCATGACATATAATCAAATGGTGTTAAAGTTTCTGGTAATTCATAATCTATTCCATATGTTTCAACTCTTATAGCTGTAACTTTTGGGGCATCTACTGGTGTACTTATCTCTGCATTTTCAGTATCTTCTTTTCCATCTGCTGCTTTTACTTCAACTTCTTCTATTTTGTGTACAATGTCCATTCCTTCTATAACTTTACCAAATCCTGCATAATATCCATTTAAATTTGTGTTTTCTTTTGTCATTATAAAGAATTGTGAACATGCTGAATTATAAGATTCTTCTGTTAAGCTTGATGAATATTGTGTATAATCAGCTCTTGCCATTGCTACTGTTCCTTCTTCAAATTTTACTGTGTTTGTTACTCCATTTGCTAAAAATTCACCTTTTATTGTGTAATCTTTGTCTTCTCCTCCTTCTTTTAAGTCACTTATTTTTGCTCCTGTTGTTCCATCTCCATTTTTTGAGCCAGTTTGTATCATAAAGTCTTTTACAATTCTATGGAATGTTGTTCCATCGTAAAATCCATTATTTGCTAATGCTATAAAGTTAGCTACTGCTTCTGGAGCTTGGTCTGGGTATAGTTCCATTTTTATTGTTCCAAAGTTTTCTACTTCCATTGTTGCTACTGGATTTTGTGCTTTGAATGTTGCTTTTTTGTAATATCCAAATCCTACTACTCCTATTAATATTATTATTACTATTAATGCTATTATCCAAATTATTTTTGCTAAATTTTTCATTTTTTATCCTCTCTTTCTTTTTTAATAATATAGTTATTTAATCTTGCATTATATTTTTATTCAAACATAAATTGTTCTTGCATCCTTCTTAATGATTGTCTAATTGTTCTAGCTCTAACTTCACCTATACCATCAACTTCGTCTAAGCTTTCAATGTCTGCTGCCAAAATGTGTTGAAATGATTTAAATGATGATACTAGATTTTCAACAATATTTGATGGCATTCTAGGTATTTTATTAAGGATTCTGTATCCTCTTGTATATACACCAACTTCGTCGTAGTTGTCAAATGTTTCATATCCAAGTAGTTTTGCAATTGTGTTTTCTCTAGTCATATCTTCATATTGTATTTTTGATAACTCTTCAATTACTTTTTCTGGTGTTTTCTTTTTTCTATTATTTTTTGTTGCTACTATATAGTCTTTTATAATTAATGATTCTTCTTTTTCAAGTCCTCCCATTAGCTCTTGTAATTGCATGCTTACAAGTCTTCCATCTACACCTAGTTCATATATTTGGTTTTTAATTTCGTCTGATATTCTTCTTACTCTTTCTGCTCTTTGTATTACATCTATTACATTTTTTAATGTTACTATGTCATTAAATTCATATTCATTTAATATTGAAAGTCTGTTATCAAATACTTTTTTATATCTTTCTAATGTCTGTATTCCTTGATTTGCTTTGTTTAGTACTGCATTTGTGTCTTCTAATATGTACCTGAAGTCTCCTTTAAATATTGTAATAATATTTCTTCTTTGTGATATGCTTATTACTAATTCTCCTGTTTGTTTTGCTGTTCTTTCGGCTGTTCTATGTCTTGTTCCTGTTTCCCTTGTTTCTATTTCTCTTGAAGGTATAAGTTGGGCATTTGCAAATAAAATTCTTTTTAGATCTCCACTTAAAACAATGGCACCATCCATTTTAGCTAATTCATATAGTTTTGAAGATGTATATTCTTCATTTATGTAAAAGCCTCCATCTACTACCTGTTTTATTACATCATTGTTGTCTGTTATTAGTAATAGTGCTCCTGTTTTTGCTCTTAATATATTTTCTAACCCATCTCTTATTGGTGTCCCTGGCGCTATTAATTTTAGTAATTCTGCTGTCAAATTTTTTCCTCCTTTCTGCTTTTAGTTTTCAATTGTTCTGTTATCTTTCTTAATTTTTATAGGTTTATAATATAAGTTTTTATTTTAGCCCTAGTTTTTTCATAGCTTCATTTATGTCTTTGACACCTATTATATCTAATTTGAAGTTTTCTTTCAAGCTTTTTTTGTTACTTTCTGGAATTATGCATTTTTTAAAGCCTAATTTTTCTGCTTCTTTTATTCTTTTTTCAATCATGTTAATTCTTCTTACTTCTCCTGTAAGGCCAACCTCTCCCATTATTGCTACGCCTTTTTCAATTGGTGTATTTTTATAGCTAGATGCTGTTACCATCAAAATTCCTAAGTCGATTGATGGCTCATTTATTTTTAGACCTCCTACTACATTTAAGTAAACATCTTGGTTTCCTAAGTTCATTCCTGCTCTTTTTTCTAAAACTGCTATTAAGAGTGCTAGCCTGTTGTAATCTATGCCGTTTGCTGTTCTTTTTGGATATCCAAATACACTTTGTGATGTTAATGCTTGTAATTCTACTAACATTGACCTCGTTCCTTCCATACAAGAAACAATGCATGAGCCAGGTGGATTGTCTTCCCTTTCTGAAATTAATACATCTGAAGGATTTGTAATTTCACACATTCCTTCCCCTCTCATTTCAAACATGCCAATTTCATTTGTAGACCCAAATCTGTTCTTTACTCCTCTTAATATTCTGTATGAAAAATATCTTTCACCTTCTAAGTATAAAACTGTATCTACCATGTGTTCTAGAACTCTTGGCCCAGCTATGTTTCCGTCTTTTGTAACATGCCCTATAATTATTGTTGTTATGTTTCTTGATTTGCATACTCTCATTATTTGTGATGTTATTTCTCTTACTTGACTTACACTTCCTGCTGCAGCTGAAATTTCTTCTGAATACATTGTTTGTATTGAGTCTATTATTACTAATTTTGGTGTTATATTTATTATGTTTTGATTTACAATATCTATATCTGTCTCTCCTAAAAATAATATGTTTTCATTATTAATTCCGCAATCTGTCAGCTCTTAATTTTATTTGTTCTGCAGACTCTTCTCCTGAAACATATAATACTTGTCCTTCTCCTTTTACTTTATCACATAATTGTAAAATTAGTGTAGATTTTCCTATACCTGGCTCTCCTCCTAATAGTATTAATGAGCCTTTTACTAGCCCCCCACCTAAAACTCTGTCTAGCTCATCAAATCCTGTTGATGTTCTTATTGTTTCTTTTGCTTCATATGAGTTTAGTTTTTGTGGTGTATTATTTGTCCCCTTTTCTGCTTTTAGTGAGCTGTTTTTGCTTTCTACTATTTTTTGCTCAAAAAATGTGTTCCAACTCCCACATGCTGGACATTTTCCTAGCCATTTTCCTGATTCGTATCCGCATTCGTTACATACAAATACTGTTTTATTTTTTGCCATATTTCCTCCTATGCTATTATTTTATTATAATTTCTTAATGTTGTTTATATAAATATATAATAACATTTCTAATAAAATTATAATATTTAAAGTCATGCTATAATCAATAAAAAAAGTATAACACATCTCAAATTGATATGCTACACTTTTTTTGATTTTTTACTAAATTTTCACAATTAATTTTTCTTTCCAAAAGTAACTTCTTGGAATAAGAAATCATGTACTTTTTCCCAAGTAATTTCTTGATGTAAAAATTCGTTTATTTCGTCTTCAACTTTTTGTTGTTTTGGTGTTAGTTCAACTTTTATTTCTTTGTTCCAATCTATA
Organism: uncultured Clostridia bacterium; assembly: GCA_934132805.1. Lineage (GTDB taxonomy): Bacteria > Bacillota > Clostridia > TANB77 > CAG-508 > CAG-269. The sequence goes on from CAKPAB010000037.1 coordinate 12,930, forward strand.
TCTTGTAACCAAAAAGCTTTGAATTTTTGCCAAAATCCTGTTTTTACTGGTAATGCTTCGTTTCTAATTGTTCCTGCATTTTCAACAACATTGTTTTCATTTACACTGTTTCCAAATGAAACTCCACCAAATACATTTGATTCTTGATTTAGTTCTGCCATCTATAGTTCCTCCTTTGTGTTTATATTCTCTATTTAATTTATACTATAATTCAAGATAAATATCAATAGTTTTATGTTTTTTTTGTATTAAGTTTTTGTTACATAAATATTACATTTTTGTTACATTTTTACAAAAGTCGATATTTTCCTTGATATTATAAATATTCGTTGCAATTCATTGCCCATAATTTGGTTTATAGTGCAGGGGACTTTATATGTATATATTTTTATATTGTATCGATTGATTGAAGTGAAAAATAGAAAATCTTAAATAAAAAACTGAGGAATGCTCACGGGAAAAC
>CAKPAB010000038.1 GCA_934132805.1 uncultured Clostridia bacterium
CCTCTTATATATGGAATTGCACAATATGTACATTTATTGCTACATCCCTCTCCTATTTTTAAATATGCATAATTTTTTCCTGTTGTAACTATTCTTTCCATAAATTCATTATATGTTGGCATTGGTAGTGGCTTGATTTCAGATATTTTTTTACTTGTTTTTGTTTTTGGTTGTTCAACAATATCTCTTTTTAATAAGTCTTCTATTTTATCCCATAGCTTATTATATTCATCTATTTTTATGAATAAATCTACTTCTGGCAATGCTTTTACTAAATCTTCATAATACCTTTGCACTAAACATCCCATTGCTATTAAATATTTGCATCTTTTCTTTTTATATTCGGCCATTTCTAAAATTGTGTTAATTGCTTCTTCTTTTGCTGATTCTATAAAACCACATGTATTTACAACTAAAATATCTGCTTCTTTTGGATTATTTACTATTTTATAATTGTTGTTTTTGAATAGTCCTATTGTAACTTCTGTATCTATTAAATTTTTACTACATCCTAGTGATATAAATCCTACGTTCATTGTTACCTCCCTTAGAATAAATCCGAAAAGTTTACAAATCAATTGGAGACGTTTTTTATTTGTTTGAAAACGTCCCCATTTTTTAATCTTTATGACTGCAAATATGTTTTCTTGTCATTTCCATTAAATCTAATTCTGTAAAACCTTCCACTTGTGTTTTTGTTCTGTCATTTTTTAGATTTTCTTTTAATATTTTTTCTATTTTCTCTTTATTTTCTTTATCTTTCATATCTATATAGTCAATTATAATAATTCCACCTATATCCCTTAATCTAATTTGTTTAGCTATTTCTATTGTTGCTTCTTTGTTAACTTTAAAAATTGTTTGTTCTACATTTTTGTTTCCTGTATATTTACCTGTATTTACATCAATTGCTGTTAAAGCTTCTGTTTTGTCTATAGTTATAAAGCCACCACATTTTAGCCAAATCTTTCTGTTTCCTAGTTTTGCGATTTCTTTTTGTATATCGTATCTGTCAAAAATATTTTCATTTTGAATTAATTCTATTGAAGTTTTTTCTAAATAATCGTTTTGTTTTTTATAATTTTTAAGATTATCATAATCTTTTTGATCATTTACAATAATTTTTTTAATTTCATTTTCTGGTAAGTCTATTATCATTTTTTCAACTATGTTTGCTGATTTTGATATTAATTTTGGTGTGTTTCCAGTATGGTTTTCAAAATCGCTTTTTATTTTGTTCCATTTTTTTTCTATATTTTTAATATCTTCTATTATTTCTTCATTTTTTCCTTCTGCTGAAGTTCTTATTATTGCTCCATTTCCTTTAGTCAGATTTTCTTTTACTAATTTTATTAGCCTTTCTTGTTCTTTTGGGTCTTCTATTTTTTGCGATGTTGTTACTATGTCTGTATCTGGCATTAGTGCAATATATTTGCTTGGAAGGTTTATATGTGTTGAAACTCTTGCTCCTTTTAATATATTACTGTCTTTTTTTACTTGCACTAATAATTTTTGTCCTTTTTTTATTACATCACTAATTTCTGTTTCTGTATTTTTTTCTTGTTTTTTTTCATCTACTTTTTTTAAAATATCTTTTAGGTGTATAAAACTATTTTTTTCTGTTCCTATATTTATAAATGCTGATTGCATTCCTTTTATTATGTTTTCTACTACTCCTACATAGATATTCCCTTCTTTTCTTTCTATTTCTTTATCTATATAATATTCTACTAACTTGCCATTTTCTGTTAGTGCTATTTCTTTTTTTTTCTGACTTTTGTTTATTAATATTTCTAGCATTTTCTTTCCCCTCTAATTAAATTTGTTCATAGCAATATCGATTCCGTTTTTTAGAATTTCTTCTATTGCCTCTGCAGCTTTATGTGTTCCATTTTGTAATATTTTTTGTTCTTCTTCAGGTACTTTTCCAATAACATAATTTATCATGTCACTTTTGAATTCAGGTTGTCCTATTCCTATCCTAATTCTAATAAAATTATTTGAGTTTAGTTCTTGTACAACTGATTTCATACCATTGTGTGAGCCTGCTCCGCCTTTTTTTCTTAATTTTATTTTACCTTTTTCTATGTCTATGTCGTCATATATTACTATTATATTTTCTGGCTCTATATTATAGTATTGACTTGCTTCTTTTATTGCTTGCCCACTTAGGTTCATAAATGTTTGCGGTTTTAGTAAAATCACTTTTTGACCTTGAATTATTCCTGTTTCATATAATGATGTAAATTTATTTTTTGTTATACTTATATTGTTGTTTTTGGCTAATTCATTAATTGCATCAAATCCCATATTATGTCGTGTATTTGCATATTCATTTTCTGGATTTCCTAATCCTACTATTAAATACATTTTTATCTTTCCTTTATTAATTTTTGTTATCTCCAAATATTTTGTTAAATATTCCCTTTTTATTATTTTTCTTATTTTCTGTTTGTTTTTTTGTATTTTCTTTTTTGTTTGTTTTTTTGATATTTTTCTTTGACTTTTCTTCTATTTTTTCTTCTTCATCATCATTGTCGTCTAGTTCATCGTCTTCTTCTATGTCATCTTCGTTTTCGTCGTCCAAATCTAAATCGTCATCTATAAATTCATACTCGTCATCATCATAGTCTAAATCATCATCTTCATATTCGAAGTCTTCATTTTCTTCGTCATACTCATCATCGTCATCATCAAATTCGAATTCATCTTCATATTCTTCATCGTCGTCTTCATATTCTTCGTCATCATCAAAATAGTCAAAGTCATCTTCTTCATCATATTCGTTATCTTCGTCAAGTTCATCGTTTTCTTCCATATCCTCTTCAGTTTCATCATCGTCGTCGTCAAATTCGAAGTCTTCATAATCTTCCTCGTCTTCAATATAGTCTATCTTTTTGTTGAATATGTTGTCTTCTTCTATTTGGTCTTCTTGGATAGGAATTTCTTCAATTTCTTCTAGTTTAAATTCTGATAAATCTTTTCCAAATTTCTCTGTTACTTCTGTTTGGAATATTTCATATATATTTTTGATTTCTTCAATTCTCCAATAATTTGAATTTATTACTGCTCCTGCATGCAACCTTATATTGTTAACTTCTTCTTCGAAATACTTTTCTTTATCTTCTATGTTTTTTAAATATTCTTTATTATATAATTCTCTATATGCTTTTTTACTTGATTTGTTTGCTATTTCCCTTAGAATTAACTCATATAATTTTTCGAACTGTTCAATATCTGAGTTGAAGTTTTCACATGCTTCTTGCATTAGTTTATTGTGTATTTTTATTCCATTTATTGCTGCCATTCTTTCATTATCTAAGAAACTTACAATATACATTTTCATAGCTTTTAAATATGCTAGTTTTACACTTACATCTCTTAGATTTTTTGTGTATTTATCTAATTTTATATTATCATTATTTAGTTCTACTAATAGTCTTTTTGTTTTCTCGAATACTGATACATAACATTCTGCTTCTCTTTTTGCAATTCTGTTTCTGACATTTATTGCGTTTTCCATTACCTCTTTGTTAAATGGTACTCTTTCTTCTTTTCCATTGTTTATCATTGTTTCTAATATTTCTTTTTTTATTTCGTCGTCTTCAGAATTGATGAATTCTTTTATATTTTTTATTTCGTCTTTGTTTATGTCATTGAATTCATTGGTTAGCTTTTCTATTAATTGAAGGTGTTTTTTTTCTTCTGTTCTTCTGTTTTTTGAGTATACATTTCTATCTTGTTGTTTTTGTGCAAATTCTGTTATTGCTTCTACATATCTTTTTCTTATTTCTTCTAGTTTTTCATTGTTTTCTGATATATTGTTTTCTATTTTTATAAGTTTTTTTTCTATGATTTCTGGCTCTTCTTCAAGGTTATCAAATAGTTGGTTTCTATCTTCTTCTAATTTTAAATTTGATTTGTATAGCTTTTTTTGTTCTTGTTGTATTGTTCTTATTTCGTTTGCAACTGTGTCAAATTCATTTATTATTTCGTCTTCTTCTTCAATTATTAATTGGTACTTTTGTATTTCTTCTGTTATTTCTTTGTAGTCTTTGTATATTGTTTTTAAATTTGGCTTTTCTTCAAATCCTAATATTGCGTTGTATTTTTTTTCTAGCACTATTGCACTTCTTTCATACATTTTTGGTACCCCCGAATATTTTAATTTTTTTACATTTTATCACCTTTACATCAAAAAGTAAAGAATATAGCTTAAATTGCGATTAATATTCTTCTATTTTTATATATATTTTATCTTCTAATGCATACTTTTTTTCTACTTCTAACTTTGTAATCTGATTATCATCTTTAAATGCAAATTTATTCATACTGTCCAAAACTGCTTTTACAATGTTATCTATATCTGGTTTTTTCGTTGGGCTTATGTTATTTTCCAGCATTTCATTTATATCTGCTTTTTTCGTTGCCTTTGGTATTGAAAAATATGCTATTATGATAACATTTATTCTTCCTTCTAGTGCTTTAAAATGTGGATATTTTAATAAAAAATACTGCTCTACTAATAGCTCATAGTCTTTAGTCTTGGTTGGTGTGTATACTACACCTGTGTATGAGTTTAATCTTGGTCTTCCTTTTCCAATTACTTTTCCTGGTACTTCAAATTCGTATATCATTTGTTTTCTCCTTAATTCATTTTTCAATTTATATATCAACTAAATATTCTTTTAAAAATTCCACTACCCCATTTTCATTATTAGTTTTTGAAGTAATGTAATCAGCTTGTTCTTTTACTTCTGGCAAAGCATTTTTCATAGCAACACCTATTCCACATTTTTTAAGCATTTCTACATCGTTTAAGCCATCTCCAAAAGCAATAATATTTTCATTAGAAATTCCTTCTAATCTAGCAATTTCTGTTATTCCTTTATATTTTTCAATATCTTTTTGGAATATTTCTAACCATTTAACTTTTGCAAAACTGTCTTGCATGATTTCTATTTTTAACATTGGAAATTTTTCTGTAAATATTTTAAAATATTCTTCTGTAATTTCATTGCTTATACATGATACAGATACATGTATTATTTCATCTATATTTTTTAAAAATTCTTTTATATTAATTGTACTATCATAATGATGTATCATATCTTTGCTACATATATTTACAGTCATAAATTTGTTTTTATTATAATATGATGCAATTTCTTCAGTAATTTCTTTTTCTATTGGTTTTGTATATATCTTTTCCCAGTTTGTCTCTTTCTTCTTAAAAACTGCTGCACCTGCATCACTTACAATATAATTTGCAAATTCAGCTCCATCTGTTCCTATAAGTGCTCTATATAGAATTCTACCAGTTGCTATTGTTATTATATGTCCTTTTTCATTTAATTTTTTCAAATAATTTTTTGTCTCTTTTCTTGTAATTCCTTCACTATTTAGCAATGTTCCATCTAAATCTAATGCAATTAATTTTTTATCCATTTTTATCTTCCTTTTCTAATATAAATTATAATTATATTTTCCATTTTATTTTGTAATTATTCTATAATTTTTATTTGTTTTTCATATATTATAAATTCTAGTTTTTGGAATTATAATTCATATATATTAGCTTTTAGAATTATTTTTTGTATTTTTGTTTTATCGTCTAATGAAATATTCCATCTGCTTCCTGCAATACTTCTTTTGATTTTATCTTCTTTTGTAGGAGCTCCTAGTAGTTTGTTGAGCTGTTTTTGTAAATTAACTTTGTTTGTATATATTGATAATATATTTTCACTATACAATACATTTATTGTTGTTTCTGTTTCTGATTTGTTTGGTTCTTTGTATATTTTGTCCATAATTTGCTCCTATTATTTTTTTATATTTGATTATGATAAATTGTATGTTCAATTTTATTTGTTCATAAAATATGTACTTGTTTCTTGTAAGTCTTCAAAATGGTGCTGTCTTAAAATTTCATATGTAATAATTGCAACAGAATTTGATAAGTTTAATGACCTAAGTGTTGGAAGCATCGGTATTCTTATTGTTTTTTCATCTAAATATTTTTCTAATAAAGTTTCTGGTAAACCTTTTGTTTCTTTTCCATATAATACGAATACTTCGTCCATTTTTGAATAGTCTATGTCTGTGTATTTTGTAGTTCCTTTTGTTGTTGCAAAAAACATATGGTTTTCTTCTGGTTTATATTTATTTAAAAATTCTTCCAATGATTTGTGTTCTTCTATGTCTAATTTGTCCCAATAGTCTAGTCCGGCTCTTTTTACTGATTTTTCGTCTATTTTGAATCCTAATGGGTGTACTAGATGCAATTTTGCTCCTGTTATTGCACATGTTCTTGCTATATTTCCTGTGTTTTGTGGTATTTCTGGCTCTACCATTACTATATTTAGTTTCATTTTTATTACCTTCTTTTTATTTTGATTTTATGCTCATATTTTATCATAAAAAGTCAAAAAAAGAAAGCGTTTTGCTTTCTTAATTTGTAAATAATATTCCTAAATATGCCACATAAATAACAAAATAAAACAAACCATTCATTCTACTCATCTTGTCTTTTGGCGGAATAACTGGGAATAATGCTAATATCAATGTTGATATAAATAATATTGATAAATCTAAATTATAACTTGCGTTAAAACTAATTGGTTTTATAACTGCTGAAACGCCAATAATAAGTAACATGTTAAATATGTTTGAGCCTATGATGTTTCCTATTGCAATATCGCTGTTTCCTTTTATTGCAGCAGTTACACTTGTTACAAGTTCTGGAAGACTTGTTCCTATTGCTAGTATTGTTAGGCTTATTATTTTTTCACTCAAATTGAAATATTGAGCCACTTTTACTGCGTTATTTACTGCTAAATCTCCACCAACTTTAAGCCCTATAATTCCTATAATTACTAATAAGATATTTTTGATGGTATTGTTATTTTTGCTTTCTTCTGTTTTTATTTCTAGAATTTCTTTTTGGCTCTCTCTTTTTCCCATATATATTGTATATCCGATGAATAAAGCAAATAGTATTAATAATATTATTGATTCTGGTCTTGATATTGTGTTTGATGTGTTACATAAGATTATAAATATTATCGTAAATATTAAACACATTGGAATTTCATATATTTTTGTTTCTTTTTGAAATATTACAGGTCTAATTAGGGCTGAAAGTCCTAGTATTAGTAATAGATTGCTTAAATTGCTTCCTATTACATTTCCTAGTGCCATGTCTGAGTATCCATCTATTGCTGATGTTATGCTTACAAATAGTTCTGGCATTGATGTTCCTATTGATACTATTGTAAGTCCTATTATTATTTCTGGTATGTGGAATTTTTTTGCTATTCCACTTGCACCGTCTACTAGTAAATCTGCTCCTACTATTAATAGTGCAAATCCTATTATTATAAAAATTATTGCTGATATCATTGTTTGCCTCCTATTTTCTCTTTTTCATATTATAGAACTAACTTTTATCTAATGGTTTATAATGGTCATTCACCTATTGTATCGAATCTTTTAGATATAGCACCGAACAACACTCCACATGACTTGTAAAAGGAAACATATCTACTGGAACAATAGTCTTAATCTCATACTCTTCCTCAAATAGAGCTAAATCTCTAATTAAAGTAGCTGGATTACAACTAATGTAAACAATCTTTTTTGGTCTAATCTTTAATATATTATTAATAGTATTTCTATCCAATCCCTTTCGTGGTGGATCAAACATAACTATATCAGCTGTAATTCCTTTATTATTAATTAAATCATCCAAAACAACTTCTGTGTCACCTGCGATAAATTCTGTATTATCAACATTATTAATTTGAGCATTTTCCTTAGCATCTCTAATAGCCTGTTCCACAATTTCAACTCCATACACTTTTTTAGCATATTTTGCCATAAACAATGAAATTGTTCCAATACCGCAATACAAATCAAATACTGTATCATTTTTAGTTATTTTCGCTGCCTCCACGCCAATATTGTAAAGCCTTTCTGCTTGTATTGGATTTACTTGGTAAAATGATAGTGGTGATATTTTGAATGTATACTCTCCTAATTTATCTTCAATATAACCATTTCCATATATATTGATGTTTTCTTTTCCTAATATGACATTTGTATTTTTTGTGTTTATATTTTTTGCTATTGTTTTTATATTAGGATATTTTTGTGTTAGAGTTTTCACCAATTCATTTTCTTTTGGAATTTTATTGCCGTTTATAACTAATATACACATTACTTCATTTGTTTTTATTCCAACTTTTATTACAATGTGTCTAAATAGCCCTTTTACTGTTTTTTCATTGTAAACTGAAATTTTATTTTTCTTTATAAATTCCAATATCATTTTTGCTATTTCTTCTGATATTGGATTTTGAATTAAGCATTTTTCTATAGGTATTACTTCATGTGTTCTATTTGCAAATGCTCCAATTACTGGATCTCCGTCCCTATTTATGCCTATTGGATATTGTGCTTTATTTCTGTAATGTAATGGATTTTTCATGCCTAGGGTAGGCTTGACCTGAATTTTGTTTTTTAGTGTTTTATTTACTAATGATTGAACTGCGTTTTGCTTCATTTTTAGCGTGTCTTCATATTTTATATGTCTCATGTTGCATCCACCACATCTTTTATATGTTATACAGTCTACATCTTGTCTGATATCTGATTTTTCTAATATTTCTATTATTTTTCCAAATGCATGTGATGATAAAACTTTTACAATTAGTATTTTTACTTTTTCTCCTTTTATTGCACCTTTAATAAAAATTGTAAAATTATCTATTTTTGCAATCCCTTCTCCTTCAAATCCATTATCAATTATTTCTATTATATATTCTTTGTTTTTTTCTACTGGTATTTTTTCCATAAATATCTCCTAAAAATTAGAAATTGAGTGACAGGTTTTTAATCTCTATTTTAAATTTTTATATTACTTAAAAAAATCGGGATTGAAGACCTGTCCCCCAATCCCTAATTTTTTATTCTTCCCAGTTATGATAGATGTTTGCTACATCATCAAGTTCGTCAAGTCTTTCTATTAGTCTTTCCATTTTTTCTACACCTTTTTCATCTAATTGAACTGTTGTAGTTGGAACCATTTGAACACCTGCTTCTAAGAATTCTAATCCAGCTTCTTCTAATTTTTCACTTACTTGTGTAAAATCTGAAGGTTCTGTTGTTATTTCATATACTTCTTCGTCTGCTGAGAAATCTTCTGCTCCAGCATCTAGTGCTAACATCATTACATCGTCTTCTGACATTTCTGTTGAAGCTCTTTCTATTACTATTACACCTTTTTTATTGAACATGTATGATACGCATCCTGTTGTTCCTAAGTTTCCTCCTGCTTTGTCAAATACGTGTCTTACGTCTGCTGCTGTTCTGTTTTTGTTGTCTGTTGATGCTTCTACAATTACTGCAACTCCGTTTGGTCCATATCCTTCATATACTATTTCTTCATAGTTTTCGTTACTTGTTGATGCTTTTTTGATTGCATTGTTTATTGTGTCGTTTGGCATGTTTGCTGCTTTACATTTTGCTATGACTGCTTTTAATTTTGAGTTTCCTGCTGGATCTGGTCCACCTTCTTTTGTTGCTATTAATAGTTCTCTTCCTAATTTTGTGAAGATTTTTCCTCTTGCTGCGTCTGCTTTTCCTTTCTTTGCTTGTATGTTGTGCCATTTACTGTGTCCTGACATACTCTTACCTCCTCTTTGTTTTTATTGTATTTTCAAGGTTTCTATCCTTTATCTTATAATTTTCGTCTTTTATTGTATCACATTATTTCATATTTGTGTAGTATTTTTTAAAATAAATTACTTTTTGTAGTGTTACAATTGGTAAGCGCACGATAAAAACACGTCTTGAAACCTCAAGAAATATCCTATATAATTTGGATAAAGCTTGAGGTTAGTGTCTTTACACATCATTTTAATTCTCATCATCAATCTTAAGTTCTTCGTAAGTACCTTCAAAATTCAATACATCATCTGGAAGTTCTGTACTCCATGGCAAATACTGTTCTAAAACATTTGCATCATTTAAATTCTCAAGTTGTGGCAACTGTTCTAGCAAATAATTTATATACTTATAAATATTTAAATTATTGACTTTGGCTGACTCAATCAATGAATACAATATTGCATTAGACTCTGCACCATCTACACTATCAGCAAATAGCCAATTTTTTCTATGTACAGCAAAAGGTCTAATTGCACGTTCAGCAAGTGAATTTGTTAATGGAATTTTTCCATCATTTAAAAACTCACTTAATTCTTTTTGTTGGTTAGATGCATATGTTAAGGCGTTTTTCAACTTTTTGTTAAGCACTATTTTTTCAGACATCGTTGAATTAACCCAATTAAAGAACTCTTCTACTATTGGTTTTGATTTCGCTTGTCTTACTTTTAGTTTTTCTGCCTCGTTTAAAAGAGCTATTTTCTTTTCTATTTCAAATAGCTTATCACAATATGTTACTCCAACATATCCATCTGTTGATGTGTCCATTTTCTTGTTGTCTAGCAATGGGATGCTTTCGTAAAAATATCTTCGTGCATGTGCCCAGCATTCAGCATGTGTTATGCCTTCTATGTTATTATATGATGCATATCCGTCTGTTACCAAAGTGCCTTTAAAGTCTTTTAAGAATTTTTTTGCTGTTTCCGCACTTCTGCTTGGAGAATATTTAAAGATTACGCCTTTTTTCTTTTCTGTTTCTCCTGAACGTAATACCCACATATATGAATTGCTTGTTGCTTTTCTTCCGGCTTCTTTATTACATTGCATTGTTGTTTCATCGCAATGTAATAACTCACTTTCGGCTTTCATTCTATTATGCATCAATTTATATAATGGTTCTAAATAATAGAAACTTATTTTTATGTTCCAATTTGCCATCATACTTCTTGGCAATACTAAGCCTTTGTCATCCCACATTTTTTCTTGCCTATATAGTGGCACTCCTAAATAATATTTTTGATATATTACTTCTGTCGCTAAAGAAGGGGATGCAAATGAATGTGTTAATAAAGCATTTGGCACGTTTGATTCTACAAATGTACTGCTTTCTTTTTCACTTTCACTTGTTCCACACTTTTCACACTTATATACTGATTTTATATATTCTTTTATTTTGAATTTTGCGAGTACATATTCTATTTCTTGGCGTACTATCTTTTTTCCTACTAATTTTAAATTGCTTTGGCATTCTGGACACACTTCGCCATCTTCTATTTCGTGTTCTTCTCTTTCTACTACTACATCTTTTAATGATGCTCTTTTTATTCCTGCTTTTTTTGTTTTTGATTTTTTCTTTTTATGTACTGTTATTTCTTCGATGTTTTCTTCTACTTGTTCTTGTACATTTTCTTCTATATCTTCTTCGTTGTCGAAAAGAGAGCATTGTTCTTCTATTGGTGTTTCATTTGATTCTGGTGTATATTCTCTTTTTGTTCCGAAAACTACTCGTTTTAAATTATTTAATTCTAATTTTGCATTTGCTAATTCTATCTTTAATTTCATGTTTTCTTCTAATAATTGTTCACGTGTCATTGCTCTCTTTTCCTTCCTTTTTTGGTATTCTAATTATACCACAAAAGCACTGCAATATCAATGCTTTTCGGCGTTTTTCATATTGTTTTTTTGTTTATTTTTTGTGGATTATACTGCTATTTCTTCTTCTGTTAATTCTATTTCTTTGAAGCATTTTTCTGGGTTTATTTTTAACCCTGATAATAACCAACTTAATTGCTCTCTTGTTATATTTTTCATTTCTTGAGAATTTCTTGGCCATTGAAATTTCATTTTTTTGTATCTAATAATTTCTTCTGGGCTAATATGAAACCATTTTTATCATAACACAATACTTTGATGCTGTTTCTTTTTTTGTTGCAAAATATGAATGCTGCTTTTTCATATGGGTTTAAATGGAATTTGCTTTGTATTTCTAAGCATAATGAATCTATCTGTTTTCTGAAATCTGTTGCACCATATGCTATATATACTTTTGAAATGCTTTGTAATAGATCTTTTATCATTGTGTTATCACCTCAATTATGCGTTTTAAATATTCTTTGTCATATCATTCTTTTAATTCTACCCTGATATTTTCGTTACAGAATATGGTTGATTTTACTAATTGCTTTGGCGTTACTTGCTCTTGTTGGTTTATTTCTAATGCCCCAAACATTCCGTATTGTTCTTCTTTTACCCATGCTCTGAATGTGGCTTCTGGTATTTCGTTTTCTCTTGCGTATGTTGTTTTGCTTTGACCACTTACTTTGTATCTGTCTAGATATTCTCTTTTTTCTTCTTCGCTATAATTTCTTGCCATTTTTAAAACCTCCATTAAATTTATTGTGTATTCATTTTACACTCAATTTAATGGGGTTTCAATACGTGTTTTTATCGTGCGCTTACGGTCTTCCATATTTTTCACTATATTCTTTTTCTACTAATTTATTTACAAAACTAAAGTCTATGTTTTCTTTTAACTTTCTTAAAAAATTGTCTTTTGGTATTATCTTGTCATATAATGAAATATGTTCTGATATTGTTATTTGTTTATACTTATTTTCTAACATAAAAAATCACTCCAAATCCAGTATTTTCAATATGTTTATTATATCATATTGATATTATTTTTACTAGGATTTTAGAGTGTTTTTTCTTTAAATTTTCTTGTTAATTTACATAATTCGACTTTTTAAACATTTACATATAAAAGTGGGCGAAATCCACCGACGCTGTTGCTGAAAGACGTGCTAAGGTGGCCGCGATAGCTCGTGTAGCTGCTGGAACCGTAGTAATTGCCTCCTCTATTGACGCAATGATCGCTGGAAGAGCTATAAGTCTCTGTTGTCCACTCCCAAACATTACTTGCCATATCATAGACATTACATGGGTTATCTCTTGTTCCT
>CAKPAB010000039.1 GCA_934132805.1 uncultured Clostridia bacterium
AAAATAAAGCCCTAAAACTTAATTTTAAGACTTTATTTTTTATTCATTTAAATTCTTGTATCCACTCATTTATCTTAAGCTTGTCCGATGTATCCAACAAATATCGCAATCCCCTGGATAAGAAAAGGTAACTTTTCTATGCTTTCCTACTAAGCTACCAACAAAAATTACAGAAGAACGCATTTGTCTCATCAGATCTTCTGGTATTTCATATTTATCTATCTTACTAGTATCTATTATTACTTTATTAGGCTTTTTTGTTACCGTTCCTCCTAATTTTCTTAATATTTCAAACATCATTTGCGTGTCATGTATGTTTGGCACATTATATAGTGTCGTTTTCCCTCCATTTAAAATAGTAGCTGCAATAATAGGTAATGCTGCATTTTTTGAGCCTGATATTTCTACTTCTCCTTCTAGTTTTCTGCCACCTTCTATTATGTAATCAGACATAATTCTCCCACCTTTCACGTTATTTTGCTATATATTATGTTTTCTTTACGTAAAAAGTGAATGTTAAAAAGTTCTAAAACATCAATATTTCTACTGAAATTTTAGAACTTTTATTTATAACTACTTTTCTTTTTATTATGTGATATACTGAATATGCTTACAATTAGTATTATTGCTATTCCTAAAATCATATATACTAAATTATTATCTTCTATATCTGTTTTATTATTTTCTATTATTTGATTTTCGTTTTCATTGTTTTGTATATTGCTTGTTTCATCACTCCAAATTCCAAGTTTACTATTTTTTGCTACTTCTTCACTTTCTTGTAACATTCCAGCATATTTATAATTATTCTGCAACATATAAGTTTCTGCCAATCCATTTTCTACTAATAAATTTTGTAATAATACATCATCTATCCATATCCAAGCTAAATACCTATTATATTTATCTTTTTCTTCTGCAGAACTGTCAAATTCTAATTCAATTTTATTTGTATTTTCATCATAATATACTGCTGGCATAACAATTGTCCATTTTTGATTTTCTTCATCCCATTTTACTTCATGATAATGGACTACTCCATTTTCTTTGTGGTAGCCATAATATTTTCAAAAATAGAACAAGCAAATATACTTGTTCTATTTCTTGTTAAAATACATTTTATCTTACACTATCTTTTATGTTATATTTTATTTTTCCTACTTCAAAAGAATATTAAGTAATTATTCAATTCTTGTTCTATATCATCTAATTTTATGTCTTCAGGACAGTTATTTTTTAATAATTGTAATTTATTATGTATTATATTTCTATCTTTAATATATCGAATTGAGTATTGAAAATTAATATCATAAATAAAACATAACATTCTTATAATTTTATCAGCTTCATTTTCATCTTTACTATTTACGCAACATTGCTTATTATATATATTTTCAAAATATTTTCTATGACAAATAACATCGGATTGGATGCTATTTCCTTGAGTTTCAAGTATATCTAATTTGTCTGCATCTCTAATAATTTTACAGAATATTTCTTCATCATAACTTAAATTTTCACTAATTTTATTTTTATTATGTTCATATACTGCTTTATATATTATATTTACATAGTTTTCATTGGAAATATAATTTTTAATATAATTATCACGTTTTAGAATTTCCACCCCTAATTCAGCATGATCAACAGAAGATAAGTCTGAATATGTTCCATAATTTTTCCATTGTTCAAATCTGCCAATATCATGCAGTAATCCTGCTGTTCCAATTATTTCAATTAATTCATTTGATAAATTTAGAGAACTTGCAATTTTTATTGAACGTTCCATAACTCTTATTGAATGATAGTATTTTCTTAGTAAGTTTTCATCTTCTGTATTAAATCTTTTAAAATACTTTTCAAATTCATTTTTTTGTATCTTTAACATTTTATTTCCTCCTTTTACATTATAGCATATATAATTATACTTGAAAAGTTTTTTGAACTTTTTCAACTTAATGTAATTATAAAAGTTATTCTGTAAAATTCTATAACTATCTCTTCTCTTCCAGAAATCTCTGTTACACACTTTATCAATATCATTACTTTCTTTATCTTTTGTATGTACTACTGGAACAAAAACTAAATGCATGTGTGGAACACCTTCATCTAAATGAACAACTGCTGATATTATATTTTCTTCTCCTAAATTTTTATAATTACATACAAATTTATAACTTTCTTCAAAATATCTTTTTGTTTCTTCTTCTCAAATATTATCAAACAACTCTTTATCTGATGTAAATATCATTTCACACATTATAATACTATTGCTTTTTATATGCCCCTTTAAATTATTCTCTTTTCTCAACTTATCAAATTCCTTTATATAACTTAATTCATTTTTCTTAAAGTAATAATTCAAATGTGTTCTTTCTTGATCAATATCCTTATTTGTATGTCCTCTAGTTTTTCTTTCATTGCGAACATATCTTCCTTTCGCTTCACATTTGGTTTTGTGGTATTTTTAATTTCATTTAATAAATCTACATTAGTCAAAAAAATAAGCCTTAAATTTTTACATTTAAAGCTTATTTTTTTATTATTTAAACTCTTGTATCCACTCATTTATCTTAAACTTGTCCGACGTATCCACCAAATATCGCAATCCCCTGGATATGAAAATGTTGCTTTTTTGTATCTTCCTATTAGTGCTCCTGCTAGTATTACTGATGAACGCATTTTGTGCATTAGCTCTGGCGGAATTTCAAATTTTTTTATTTGTGCTGTGTCTATTTTTATTTTTTCGTTTTTCTTTTCTATTTTTGCTCCTAGTGTTTCTAATATTTTGTACATCATTTGTGTGTCTTGTATGTTTGGTACGTTGTATAATGTTGTTTTTCCTGCATTTAATATTGTTGCTGCTATTATTGGTAGTGCAGAGTTTTTTGAGCCTGATATTTTTACTGTGCCTTCTAGTTTTTGTCCTCCTTTAATTATGTAACTTGACATTTTATTCTCCTTTCACTTTTTGCTTATTGTAAAAATATAAAGTTTTTATTTTTACAAATTATATTTTTGTTATATTTTATGTTTTGTTTACGTAAAAAGTGAATTTATGATTTCAAGCTTTTATATAGTGTTTTTTATCATTTTGTCTAGTTTTTCTAATGCTTTTTTTCTTGCACTAATTTGATTTTTTTCGTTTGATGAGAGTTCTGCTACAGTTCTTCCATCTTCTAATTCAAAAATTTCATCAAAACCAAATCCATTTTCCCCTTTTGGCTGTTCCGCAACATATCCTTCTATACTTGCAGTTGCTGTAATAGTTTTTTTTCCGTTTGAAAGTGCTAATGCCGTAACAAATTTTATTTTTCTTTTTTCATGTGGGACATTTTTTAGTTTTTCAATTATTGCTTCGTTTCTTTCTCTGTCTGTTCCTGTATGCCATCTTTTTGTTCTTACCCCAGGGAAACCATTTAAGTATTCAATTTCTATTCCTGAGTCATCTGCTAGGCACATTTTTCTTTTTAATGTTTTTGCTATTTCTTCTGCTTTTTTCTTGGCATTTCCATCAAACGTTTTTTGGTCTTCTTTAATATCTATGTTAATTCCTATTTCATTTATTGGAATTATTTCGTAGTCTTTTAGTATTTCTTGTGTTTCTTTTATCTTTCCTTTATTGCTAGAAGCTATTATAATTTGTTCTTTCATTTTTAAATTTTTCCTCCTTGTAACTCTTCTGATACAATAATTAATGTACGATTTATTCCTATTTATTATATTTAGAATTGATAAACTTTATAATATTCTTTATATTTTCTTCTTCATAACTTGCTTTTTTCACTGTTTTCATTTTATCACAGATTTCTAATAATTCTAATGATTTTATTCCTTCTAATTTTTTTAATCTTATTTCTGATAAATTCACATTTGATAAATTTTGATTATATGTACTTACATCAAAACCAAAAAAATTCAAATTATTTTTATATCTTTGTTTTAATTTATCAGCAATTTGAATACCTTCAGGGTCTAAATCTCCAGAATAATAAATTTTATATTTCTGTTTTACAAACATATCAAGTAATATTAGTCCAGATAATTTAACTTGACCATATGTACATACAAATGGAAAATCTTTTTTGTTACATTTTTCAGAAACTTCCATAAATACTGTTGGATTTTCCATTACCATTACCTCTTCATACTTGCTTGGTTTTGCTAATAATTCTATATTTGATAAATTAAATAAATTCAAGTATATTGGTTTATGATTTTGAAAAAAACCTTGTAATCCTTGATGTTCTATATATTGTTCTTTGTTATTTTTTATAAATCCTAATGCATTTTTGCATAAAACTTTGCTTTTTCCTAATGTATTTTTCGGTCCATGTATATATTTTATTATATAGTCTTTCATCTGTTCTAAAATTTCATTTTGTGGTGCAAAATATATTATTTTTTCGTTTTGGTGTTTCATCTATTGTTCTATTCCTACAAAACTCTTTCCTCCGCCTGTTGGTAAAATTAATGATGCAAACCTATTGTTTTCAAGGATTTCATCAGTTTTTTCTGTTGTTCTTTGTTGGTATGGTCGTAATTGAATTCTTGTGTTTTTAACATCATAATATCCTAAAAATCTTTCTACTCTCTCTATTGAAAGCTCTTCTTCCAATTTATCTTTTTTTCCTGTTATTTTGTTTAATAAAACTGTTGGAATATTGTCTATTTCAATTCCTTGTTGCCCTAATTCTTTATATATTTCTACACAATTTTTATTTTGTATTCTTTGTATTAAATTTTCTCTTTCTGTAATTGAAAATTCATCTATCCCAATTTTTTTCCAATCATACATAGAAAATATTGCTTCTGCATAATATCTTTCTTTTGATATTTTTTCATCTTTTTGCACTTTAGAAAAGTTAGATGTTATTAGTCCTTCTATATTTGATAAACCTCCGCTTTCTATTATTTCTTTTTGTTTTTTATTTGAAAGCTTTTTAATTTGTTCTACTAAGTCTATTTCGCTCTCTTTTAAATTTAAGTTAACAGCTTCGCTTAATTGATATCCTTTGTTGCTTTGTCTTGTTATTATTTTAGGTTCTACTTCAAATCCATTATTTTCTATGTATTTGATTACTTCTTCAAATTTTGAGCTATTCTTTGTTATCTCTCTTAATTTTCCAGCTAATTCCCTCGCTTCTAATTGTCCTTTTGACAAATAAAATATTTTTTTAACTATTGAATTTGCTTGTCCGTATTCTACTTTACCATCTGTAATTTTATACATTTCTTCTATTGATATGTTTTCTTTTGCTTGTGCTTTATTTTTTAAAATGCTATTTTCAGGTATCTCAATCTTTTTGCCTTCATTTATAAATTTAATAACTTCTTTTTTTAAATCTTCAACAATTTGTCTGTTTGGGTCTTTTACTTGTTGTAATAGTCCAAATATATCTAAAATTTCTTTTGATATATCTGTTATTCTTTTTCCTTCTATATCGCCATAATATATCTGTTCACTTGACGCGAATGCATTTCCTACAGTTCGTATTAACATATTATTTTTTGTGTTTGTTTATATTTTGTTTGTATTATTTCTTTTATTTCATTTGATGTTTTTGCATTTTCTATTTCTTGCAATTCTTTTTTTACCGCTTCAGATATTGTTTCTGATGTAATTCTTTCTTCTAATTGTTCTGCTATTTTGTCTAGCATATACTCTCCAGCATGAAATACTTTTTCTCCCATTTCTTTTTTAGGCACCTTTATCATTACATATTTATCACTGAATGTTTCTCCATATGTTCTTGCTACATTTGCATTGCTTGTTAGTGATATACAATTTGTTTGTAGACTGTAATGCATTTTTATATGATTATATATTTCTTCTAATGTTATATTGCTTTTTTCATTCCATCTTGGTTTTTCTTGATGTGTTTCTTGCCATCTTTCTCTGTCTGTTCTAAGTTTCTTGCAGTTTTCTCCGTCTTTTATAATGCCTTTTTTTAAGTCCTCAATATCTCCTGGCTCTAATGCTCTAAAAAAGTAGTAGTTTTCGTCATCACTTATTAAATTGAACTTTTCTATATTAAATATTTTGTCCATTTTGTTCTCCTTTAAATTTGGGGGATATTTTTTTAATTAATTTTCTTTTTTATATTATATCATTTATATTTTTTATTTCTAGTCTTTTTTTGAATATTTTTTAGAATATCACTTAACATAATTTGATTTTTTATTATTTTTGTGCTATAATTGGAGTGTACAAAAGTAAAAGTAATTTAGCATAGGAGGAATGACACAATGTACACCAAAAATTACTATGAAGAAGCCGCTAATTGGTGGGCTTCTAAGATTGAAGAGAAAAACGGAGGACTTGTCCTCAATCTGGACTTTTTCGCTGAAAGTCTTGCAAGCATAATAAAGCTGTTTATATCCAAACATGCTCATATGGTAATTTCAACATATGAGCATGATAGCAATCTTTTAGACGAGATTGCTTTGATCACAAAAATGCCAGCCATTATCCCAAAGGGCTATGAGATGAAAATCTCATATAACACTGGCGCAAGCGTTTATGATTCTTATGGATCATTGCTTGCACATTTCTCTTAAATCTTTCTGGTGGATGCGTTTTTTACGCATCTCCTTTACTTTATCAAAATAAAATTATATAATATAAAAAAACTGAAAGGACAGAAAAATGATAAGAATAAATAATATAAAAATATATAAAGATATAACAGACAAAGAAGTATTGCAAATAGCACTTAAAAAGCACAAAATTCAAAAAGAAAATATTACTGAGTGGCACATATCAAAAAAATCAATAGATGCACGAAAAAAAGATGACGTACATTATTCATACTCTATTGATATATGTGTAAAAAATGAAGAAAAATTTTTAAAAAATAAAGATATTTCTTTAATAAAAAAATTAGAGCAACCACAATTTGAATTAAATCTAAAAAAATCTGTTAGACCTATAATAGTTGGTGCAGGTCCAAGTGGTTTATTTGCAGCGTTAACTTTTATAAAATATGCTTTTAAACCAATTGTTATAGAACAAGGCCAACCGGTTGAAGAACGTAAAAAATCTGTTGATAATTTTATAAATAATGGCATTTTGAATACTAATTCTAATGTCCAATTTGGTGAAGGTGGTGCTGGTACTTTTTCTGATGGAAAACTTACTTCTGGTATAAATTCTCCTTATTGTAAGACAGTTTTAGAAGAGTTTGTTAAATTTGGTGCTCCTGAGCAAATTTTGTATTTAACTAAGCCACACATTGGTACAGATAATTTGATACATATTATAAAAAACATGAGAAATTATATTATTTCTCAAGGTGGAACTTTCTTATTTAATACAAAATTTATTGATTTGGAAACTACTAACAATTCTGTTTCTGAAGTTATTGTAAACCATTTAGATACTGATACTACTGAAAAAATTGATGCAAATGTTGTTATTCTTGCTATTGGTCATAGTTCAAGAGATACATTTAAAAAAGTTTATGAAAAAGGGCTTTTGTTAGAGTCAAAAAACTTTTCTGTTGGTGTTAGAATTGAACATTTACAGAGTAAAATAAATAAGGCTCAATATGGAACTTTGACAAAATTAAAACTCCCTTCTGCTGATTACAAACTTGCATATCATGCTCCTTCTGGACGTTCTTGTTATACATTTTGCATGTGCCCCGGTGGTACTGTTATGCCTTCTTCAAGTGAAGAAAAAACAATTGTAACTAATGGTATGAGTTATTTTGCTCGTGATGGTAAAAATGCAAATTCTGCAGTTTTAGTTAATGTAACTCCAGATGATTTTAAAGACAATAATAATCCTTTATCTGGTATTGATTTTCAAAAAGATTTGGAAGAAAAGGCTTTTGTTCTTGGTGGCTCAAATTATTTTGCTCCCGCACAAAGGTTTGAAGATTTTGATAAAAATATAAAAAGTACCTTTATAGGTACTGTTGAGCCATCTTATAAACCTGGTGTTACTTTATCTAATTTAAATGATATTATGCCTGAATTTGTTTCAACAACTTTGAAAGATGGTATTAAATTTTTTGATACTAAATTACATGGTTTTGCAAATCCAGATAGTATTTTAACTGGTATGGAAACTCGTAGTTCTTCTCCTGTACGTATTTTAAGGGATGAAAATTTAGTTTCTAATATCCGTGGAATTTACCCTTGTGGTGAAGGGGCTGGTTATGCTGGTGGTATAATGTCTGCCGCTGTTGATGGTATTAAGTGTGCAATTGCCTCAATTGCAAGAAAAGATTTTTAATTTAAAATTGTATTTAACATTTTTACTAAATAATCTACATCATCTTTTGTGTTAAAATCTCCAAATGAAAATCGTATTGCACCTTTGGCTAGTTCACTTGGTAAACCAATTGCTGTTAGTACATGTGATGGGCTATTATCTCCTGAAGAGCATGCAGATCCACCTGATGCACAAATGCCCATCTCATCCAATTTATATAAGATTTCTGTTGCATTTTGTCCTTTAAAACTAACATTTATATTTCCTGGTAATCGTTTTTCCATTGTTCCATTTATATGGATATTGGAAAAATTTTTTTCCATTTTTTCTAAGCAATAATTTCTTAAAGTCTGCAGTTTATTTTGATATGCTTCCATGTTTTTTTCTGCTATTTGACAGGCCTTTCCTAATGCTACTATTTCTGCAACATTCTCTGTTCCAGACCTTTTATTTTTTTCTTGATGCCCTCCATCCATAAATCGTTCAAATTCTATTCCTTTTTTTACATATAATGCCCCTATTCCTTTTGGTGCATATATTTTATGACCTGATAAAGAAAGCATATCTATATCCGATTTTTGCACATCTATTGGAATATTTCCGCAAGCTTGAACTGCATCTGTATGAAATATTATTCCGTTTTTGTGTGCAATTTGCGATATCTCTTCTATTGGCTCTATTGTTCCAATTTCGTTATTTGCAAACATAATACTTATTAAAATTGTGTCTGGCCTTATTGAATCTTTTAGTGTTTCTAAATTTACAATTCCGTTTTTATCCACGTCTAAGTATGTTATTTCAAAACCTTTTCTTTCTAAGTTTTGGCAACTATTCAATATTGCTGGATGCTCAATTTTTGATGTTATTATGTGTTTTCCCTTGTTTTGATTTGCATATGCAATTCCTTTTAACGCAGTATTGTCACTTTCTGACCCACAGCTTGTAAAATATATTTCTTCTGGTTTGCAGTTTATTAGTGATGCAACTCTTCTTCTTGCTTCTTCTATTGCTCTTTTTGATTTTCTTCCTATGCTATATAGTGATGATGGATTTCCATATTCTCTGCTTAGATATGGAAACATTTCTGTTAGGACTTCTTCTTTTATTTTTGTTGTTGCACTGTTGTCAAAATATCTGACTTCCATAATTTTTCCTCTTTTCTGTTTTTACAATAATTTTGTATATTATATTCAAATTTCTTGTTTTTGTTACGAAATCAGATTTTTAATTTTATCTATTTGACTTATAGTTTGCCTATATCCATATTTATAGCATGCATCTATTTTTTCTGTTTCTAGCAAACCTGCTTTGTCTGTTTGAATTGTTAAAACCATATCACTGTTACTGATGTTTTCTTCTGATATTTTGTTTCCCATAATATCAATTGTTCTCATTACTATGTCCATGATATTACTGTTTTCTTCTATATCATCTGCTTTAAAGTTGACTGTTAACATTTTGTCTACTCCTTGCTTTCTGACTTCAATTGTTGGAAAATTATCTAATATTCCTCCGTCTAAAAATTTGTGATTGTTATATTCGCATGGACTAAATACAACAGGAAAACTGCTACTTGCCCTAATGGCTTTTCCTATCTCTATGTTATTTATATATTCTGTGTTTGGGCAACTTTTTTTTGGTATGTTGTTTGTGATTATATATTTTTTTGAGTTTTGGACGTCTACTGTTGGTATTACAATTGGCATTTTTATGTCTGCTATTGTTTTTATTCCTTTTCGTGATGCTATGTTGTTAAAGTTTTTTTCTATTTCTTCTCCTGAGTAAAATCCTTGAAAGTTGGCTTTTTTGTTTGCCATGAAGCTTCCTATATTTGTTACTTTTGCTATTGAATTTTGATTTATTAGTTCTTTGGCGTATTTTTTGAATAGTATGTATATGTAATATGGTGAGTATCCCATTGCATATAGTGTTGCTATTATGCTTCCTGAACTTGTACCTCCTATTGCGTCTATTTGTATGTTGTTTTCTTCTAATGCTTTTAGGACTCCCGCATGCGCTATGCCTCTTATTCCTCCTCCTGATAATGCTAAACCTAATTTCATTTTGTCCTCCTTTTTTCTTTTTGTTTAGATTATTTACTATTTTTTATGTTCTTAGTCATGTTTTTGTTACAAATTTGGAGGTAATATAATTTCTACATTCACGAAAAAAAGAGCCGAAGCTCTTTTTTATATTACATATTTGTATAATATCTTTCTCCATTTCCATAAGTTACTTGGTAATATTCTCCTATGAATGTTGGCTCTGTATCATTTAATTTATATTTAGGTTTAACTACAATTTTTCCTTCGCTGTCAACCACTCCCCAAAGTCCATTTTGTTTAATTCCTGCAAAACCATATTGATTTACTTCAGTTACATATTCATAGTCATATCCAATTGCAATATTTCCGTTTTTATCAACAAATCCCCATTTTCCATTGTTTTTGCTAGCAAATATTTTGTTGTCTTTTAATAATTGTGTATTTTTTACTTCTTTTCCTTCTTCTGTTACATATTTTATTTCGTCATTGTTATATAATCTTATATAATTTTCTTTTTTTTCTATTGTTGCATTTTTTAGCTCTGTTATTTTTGTTAATTCTTTTGAATAAATTTCTACTGTATTTGTATCATTTTTCACTGTTTGTATTAGGTTTGTCCCATCTATTTTTTGTATTGAATTATAATTGAATTCAACCTTTGTTTTGTTATTGTCATCTATTATTCCAAGCTTTCCTTCTGAATTGCATGCGATAAAGTAATTATCATATAAATATTCTACATAGATATAGTCTTCGTTTTTTGTGATGTCTGTATCGTTCTTATATATTTTATATATTGTTTTTCCTTGCTTTGTTTCTATGTGTATTTTATATTCCGTATTTTCTACATTTAATATTGCTGTGTCTGAGTTTATGTTTGCTTCTTTACCTTTTGAATCAAATATTTGTGTATTTTCCTCTTCTGTTTTTGCATAAATATATTCGCCTGTTGTGTCTATTTGTTTATATTCAAATGGTACTAGTGTGTTTCCATCTATTGATATTACTCCGTATTTTTTTCCTTTTAATGCGGTTATTGTGTTATTACTTTGATTATATGTTAATGCTTGATATTCGTTTTCTATAACTTTTTTGCCATTTTTAAATAGACCATATTTTCCGTTCTCTGCACAGATAATGTATACATCTTGACTGTCAATATCTGTTATTCTATATAAATCATTATATTTGTTGTCCATTATTTGTTTTCCGTCTATATTTACATATCCATATCTGTACCCTTCATCAGTTGTCTGTTTTACAATGTATCCTGATTTTTTGTATCCTGTAGCTTCTTCGTAATATTTATCTACTTCAATTCCATCATATTGTGGTTTTACTAATGTTGTTCCTTTTATATTTATTATTCCATATTTTCCGTCTTTTTTTACTAGTAGTTCTCCTTCTTTAAATTGGAGTGTATTTATTTCTTCATATATTGGGTCTGTTATTTTCTTTCCATCTATGTCTATTATTCCATATTTTTCGTCTTGACTATATTTAAGTGTTGTTTTTTCGTACATTAAATCACTTATTACATTTGTTAGTCTTAGTGGTTGTATG
Organism: uncultured Clostridia bacterium; assembly: GCA_934132805.1. Lineage (GTDB taxonomy): Bacteria > Bacillota > Clostridia > TANB77 > CAG-508 > CAG-269. The sequence goes on from CAKPAB010000039.1 coordinate 11,830, forward strand.
TCTTGATATTGTGTGTATATTTGCTCTTGCTTGTCATTTAGTATTTTTGTGCTGTTGTTTTCATAGCATATGAATATTGCTTTTTCTGGGTTTGGTATTTTTATGTCTTCGTATTTGGGCTCAATTATTGTTTCTCCTTGTGTGTTTATTACTCCATATTTGTCGTTTTCTTTTAATACGAAGTATTTGTATTCTGTTATTTGTGCTATTTCGTATTTTCTGTTTTCTTTTTGTATTTTTTTTGTTGTTATTGTTGCTATTATTGCTATTATAATAATTATTAATAGTATTATTATTGCTGTTTTTTTGTTTTTCATTTTTCTTACCTCCATTTTTTTGGGCTTTTCTCTTATATTCTTTTTTATTTTATTATAAAATTAAAATGTAGTCAATGGAATTAGTATGTTTTTTTATTTTTTTATTTTTTGTGTTGCTGGATAGTTACAGTTCACAGTCCATAAAATTACTGTTTGTGTGGCACCCCTTCCCCTTGGGTAATTGCATATATTTGAGATTTCGTCCGTTTGATTGGAGTGAAAAATAGAAAATCTTAAATAAAAAACTGAGGAATGCTCACGGGAAAACTGTATATATGTATATGGTTTGATA
>CAKPAB010000040.1 GCA_934132805.1 uncultured Clostridia bacterium
TTTATGTTAGATTTTCTTTTTGAACGTAATGAACAGGACGAAATCTCAAATATATACAATTACCCAAGGGGAAGGGGGGCCACACAAACAATAATTTTATTGGCTGTGAACAGTAACCCTCTGTCGTTTTTTGTCGAATTTTGCGATGAAAAGTTCTTTACAAATTGAAAAAAATGTAGTATTATAAATATGGTTTCAATCAAACAACACCAAAAGTGTTTTTTAATCAAAAAATTTTTTCGAAAAAATTATTCCAAAAAAAAATCAAAAAAAGGTTGGTGAAAAATATGAATGATTAGGTACACCAAAAGATATGTTAATATCATTAGCTTAATTATAACAACATTAATTTTTATATCACTTTATAAAGTTACCCCTATATTAAATACAAAAAACTTTTTCAATATATTTAAAAAAGATTTAGTGTTAGTAGAATTGAGTGCAAGTGATATTAATCAAGAAACCAAAGATAATAATCCACTTTTAAATAATGTTAAAAATCTGAATAATATTGATAATTCTGAAGAAAAAGAAATTAAAAATACCAATTGGAAAATATCAATTCCCAAAATTTCATTAGATGCAGAGATATCTGAAGGCACAAGTAAAAGTATAATGGATAAATTTGTTGGTCATTTTGAAGACACAGCAAAAACAAGTGGTAATGTAGGTCTTGCGGCACATAATAGAGGATATCCTGTTAACTATTTTGCAAATATAAAAAAATTGGTTGAAGGTGATGAAATCATTTATACTTATCACGAATTCACAAAGACATATGTTGTTATAGATAATAAAATAATTACTGATATAGATTGGGAGCCCTTAGAAAACACTAATGAAAATGTATTAACTTTAATTACATGTGTTGAAAATGAACCAGAATACAGAAGATGCGTTCAAGCCATTGAAAAATAATTTTTAAATATAAAAAAGGAGGGAATATTTATTAAAAACACAAAGAAATTTTTATCTGTTATAATAAGTTTTTTAGTTCTAAATTGCATTTTATTTTTTAATACTGTTAATGCTGTTGATATAAATTCTGCTAATATAGTTTCAGGTGGCTATTGTGGAAATCTGCTAATTTATAAGGGAATTTATATAAAGACTTATTATGCATATTATACAAAAGATGGCGTTAATTATCCGGCATATTGTCTTGATAAAACAAAACATGGAGTTAATGATGATTTATCATATTCTGTTTCTGTCAATTCTGCTGTTTCTGATGTTAAATTATGGAGGATTATTATAAATGGTTATCCATATAAAACTTTTGAGCAGTTAGGTTGTTACAATAAGGAAGAGGCTTTTTCTGCTACAAAACAAGCTATATACTGTTATATACACGGTAATGACCCAAATGGTTATACTGGTATTGGTGAAGCTGGTAACAGAACTGTTCGTGCTATAAAACAGATTTTAGCAGATGCTGAAAATTGTACAGAAACTCAAATTTCTAATAATGTAAATATTGTAAAAGAGCAAGAACAATTTAATGTTGATGCAAATGAATCCAATTATGTTTCAAAAGTTTATTCAATAAAATGTGGAACTACAATTTCAAATTATCAAGTTCAGTTAAATGCTCTAACTGATGCACTTCCTGAAGGTATAAAAATAACTGATATTAACAATAATCTTAAAACAGAATTTGGTCAAAATGAAAAATTCAAAATTTTAATTCCTATTAAAAACCTTACTAAAGAAAGTAATTTTAATATACAGATTACTACAAAAATAAATACTAAACCTGTGTTGTATGGAACTGCTCCTGATGCATCATATCAAGATTATGCTTTAACTGCTGCTACATATGAAGACGCAAAAGGAATTTCTGAAGATAAATTTTATAAAAATGAAACAAAAGTGAAAATAATTAAACAAGATGCAGATACTAAAGAAAGATTAACAAATGTTGAGTTTAATATTTTAGATAGTAATAAAAATGTTATTTATGCTAATTTGAAAACTGATTTAAATGGTGAAATTGAAATCACAAATTTAGTTCCAGGAAAATATTATATTCAAGAAATGAGTACTAAAGAGGGTTATATTCTTAATAATGAACAGTTTGAGTTGATTGTTGGTTTTAATGAAGAACTTACAATTACTGTTGATAATTCGTTTAAAAAAGAAGAAGAAAAGCCTAAAATTACAAAAGCTGTTTCTTCTCATAAAGTGGAGAACATAAAAAAACTACCTGTTACAGGTATGTAATATAATCTTTATATGTAAAAATATATTTAATAGTCATTGTATGTAAAAGTAAATTTTTTAAGCAAGCTGTTTTATAAGTTCAGCTTGCTTTTTATAATTTTATATTAATCTTTTATCTATGCTAGTAGATAATTATTTTTTTTCTTTTAAATCTAATTCAAAATAAAATTCTACTCCATTTTCTAAGTTATGTACTCCATATTTATTATCATAATTTCCCATAATTGCTTTTACAAATGCTAGACCTATTCCTGTACCACCATCTTCTCTATGTCTAGATTCATCTGCTTTATAAAATCTATTCCATATTTTATTTAGATTTTCTTCTGATATTTTTTCTCCTGTATTAAATACTTTTATACATACTTTGCTTTCATCTTTTTTTATTTCGTTTGATATTTTTATATATTTCTCGCCATACATTTCTTTTACATTTTTTATAGCATTTGTTAGATAATTTGTTAAAACTTGTTCAATATAAAAATCGTCTGCAAATACTTCAATTTCTTGACTGTTTTCAAATTTTATTTCTACTTGTTTTTCTTCTATCATTACATTTGTTTTTCTTACCACTTCTTTTTCAAGTTCTGTAATATTAAATTCTTTATTATTGAATTCCCTTTTTCCATATTCTAGTTTCATTAATTCTAGTAATTGTTTTACCAATTTATCCATTTTGTTTGTTTCATCTAAAATTACTTCTGCATAAAATTTTCTACTTTCTTCGTCACTGTTTACATTTTCTAACAATCCTTCACTATAGCCTTGTATTAGTGCTATTGGTGTTTTTAGCTCATGTGATACATCTGATATGAATGTTTTTCTCATTTCGTCTATTTTTGATTTTTCTTCTATGTCTCTTTCTAATTCGTTGTTACTGTTTCTTAGTTGCTTTATTGTTCTTTCTAGTTTGTCTGACATAATATTTATGCTTTTTCCTAAGTTATTTATTTCATCTTTTGCATTTGTTACTTGATACTTTTGGCTAAAATCCAAGTTTGACATCTTTTTGGCTATGCTGTTTAGTTCCAGTATTGGCTCTGTAAATTTTTTAGATACTATTGTTACCATTATTGATGCTATTAGTATTGTAAAACCTGCCATCATTAACAAGAAATTATTTGATATACTAACACTGTCTTGTATTGAGTTTAATGGTATACGAATATATAAAAAATATCCATTTTCCATTTTTCCTGATAACATCATATATGATAGTCCGTTTTTTGAATCTCTTTGTTTTTTTATTGTGAAGTTGTCATTTGATTCTAGTTCTTTTCCATCATTTGCTTTGTCTAATATATCATTTATATTTCCTATTACTGTTGAAAAGTTTTTGTTTGTTGTATATAAGTTTATTCCATTGTTGTCTTTTATTAAAATGTCAAAGTTGTTTTTTATTGATAATTTTTCTAATTCTGTTTGTATGTCATTGTCTTGTCCTGGTGTCTTGTAATAGTCATTTATTGATTCATATACTGATTTTAATGTTATTTGTTTTTTGTATAGATAAAATTGTTCTAATGCAAAATTGTTTACTAGTATCATGAATAATATTATTAATAATACTGTTGTGCTTAATGATAGAAATAGTTTTACTTTTACTGATGATAGTATGTCTTTTATTTTATTTAACTTCAAATTTATATCCCACACCTCTCATTGTTTTTATGTATTTTCCTCTTTTTCCCAATTTATGTCTGATTTTTTTTATATGGCTGTCTATTGTTCTTGAGTCTCCATAGTAGTCATAGTTCCATACATTATTTAAAATTTTGTCTCTTGATAATGCTATGTTTTCATTTTCTACTAGATATAATAATAGTTCATATTCTCTTAAGCTTAATTCTAATACTTTTCCATCAACTGTTACTGTTCTTCCTTCTTTATCAATTTCTATGCCTCCATAGTCTTTTACTTCTTTTGTATTTCCTTGTGTTCTTTTTAATATTGCTTCTACTCTTGCTACTAGTATTTTGGGACTGAATGGTTTTGATATGTATTCGTCTACTCCTAATTCAAAACCAAATAGTTCATCTTGTTCTTCTCCTCTTGCTGTTAACATTATTATTGGTATTTGAGATGTTTGTCTTATTTGTCTTAGTACAGACCATCCGTCTAATTTTGGCATCATTACGTCTAATAGTATTAGGCTTATTTTTTCTGAGTTTTCTTCAAAAACTTGTAGTGCTTTTTCTCCATCTTCTGCTTCTAGTATGTCATATCCTTTTGCTGTTAAGAAATCTTTTATTAATTTTCTCATTCTTGATTCGTCATCTACAATTAATATACAATTGTTCATGTTTTATTTTCTTCCTCCTTTTAATTTTATTTTATGTTAATTCTCTTTTTTTATTATTATACTTGTTTTTTGTGTTTTGTTTGTGTCTTTTGCTTGGTTTTATTGTACTATACTGCTTTTAAAAAATCAATATCGTTTCTTGATTTTATTGCTCTATTGTATTATAATTATTATGTAACAAGAATGTTTTTTTGAAAGGAGAGCCCTATGGTAAAGTCTATTCTTTTTCTAGTATTTGGGGGGATTTGCCTTGTGCTTTTTTTTGTCTTGTCAAGTGTTGTTGAGCCACGGATAAAAAATGAGCCCAAAGGTGGTAAAAAAACAGATACTACAATAATATTTGCTATATTTTTTGTAGTATTAGCTGTAATATTGCTAATCCTTGGCATTGTATGCCTTGGTCTGTTTTATCCTAGTTAGCATCCAAAGAAGGCTTCCGTGTGGAAGCCTTCTTTAATTTTTTACAAATACTGTTTTTGTATCATATGCTAGTTCTACATTTTCTTCTCTTAAAATTTGCATAATTTTAAAATTAATTTTTTCCTTTTCTTCTAAATAACTTGCATAATCTATTGAATTAGTATAACTACAAACCATTAGATTAATTCCGTTATCTGTTATATTATCAAACCTTACTATAATAGTCTCATCAATAACATCATCATGCTGTACTAGCATTTCCTTTATTCTTTTTTGGACTATTTGAACTTTTTCTAGAGGAGTATCTAAGTCTAAACATAAATTTACTTTATTCCTTCTCTTTTCCATTCTGCTCCAATTTATTATTGAATCATTTGCAATTACAGCATTTGGAATATTAACAACTGAATTTTCAAATGTTCTTACTCTTGTACTTCTAAATGTAATATCTTCTACTGTTCCTTCATATTCTTCAACTTCTATCCAATCTCCTACTACAAATGGTTTGTCTAAGAATATCACTAGCCCTCCAAATAAATTTTTTGCTGTATCTTGTGCGGCAAGTGTAATTACAACACTTCCTATTCCTAGTCCTGCAACTAGTCCATTTAAGTTAAAGCCTAAGTCTGTTATTATCATAAACCCTGCAATTATATATATAAGTCCTCTTATAGCTTTTAAAATAAATTTTAGCATTGAATCCTCAACTTCTGGATTCATTTTATTTTTTAATCTATTTACTACTCTATTATTTGTTGTTAAGCTATTTGCTATTCCATTTGCAGATAATATTATAATTGCTATTTTAAATAGTTGGTCTACCCAATTGTTTATCCACTCTCCTGTGTTTAATGGTTTTCTTATAAATAGTAATGCTAGATATAAACCTAATACAACATAAAATACTTTCAATGGTGTGTAAAACGCATTATTTTTTATTGATTTTTTATTTTTTGTTTTTGGTTTAAATATTCTTACTGTCATATATGCTAGACTTTTACTTAAACATCTGAATAAAATGTATATCAATATTGCTATTCCTATATCTATTATTTGAGTCATTTGTATTCCTTTTATTGTCTCTACAAAATTTCTTATGTTTTCCATATTTAATTCATCCTTTCTTGCCAGTTGTCATTAGGGACGCCCCTTTTTGACAAGTTTATAAGAAATATATTAAACTTGTCAAAAAGGGGCGTCCCTAATGACAAATTTTATCCCATATAGTCTCTTAATTTTTTGCTTCTACTTGGATGTCTTAATTTTCTTAATGCTTTTGCTTCTATTTGTCTTATTCTTTCACGTGTCACATTAAATTCTTTTCCAACTTCTTCTAGTGTTCTTGATTTTCCATCGTCTAGTCCAAATCTTAATCTTAATACTTTTGCTTCTCTTGGTGTTAGTGTGTTCATTACTTCTTCTAGTTGTTCTTTTAAAAGTGTGTATGATGCTGCGTCATGTGGTGCAGGACTGTCTTCGTCTTGTATAAAGTCTCCTAAGTGACTGTCTTCTTCTTCTCCTATTGGTGTTTCTAATGATACTGGGTCTTGTGCTATTTTTTGAATTTCTACTACTTTTTCAACTGGGATTTCCATTTCTTTTGCTATTTCTTCTGGGGTTGGCTCTCTTCCCATTTGTTGTAATAAGTTTCTTGATGTTCTTATTAATTTATTTATTGTTTCTACCATATGAACTGGAATTCTTATTGTTCTTGCTTGGTCTGCTATTGCTCTTGTTATTGCTTGTCTTATCCACCATGTTGCATAAGTACTAAATTTGAATCCTTTTGTATAGTCAAATTTTTCTACTGCTTTTATTAGCCCCATGTTTCCTTCTTGTATTAAGTCTAAAAATAACATTCCTCTTCCAACATATTTTTTAGCAATGCTTACTACAAGTCTTAGGTTTGATTCTGCTAATTTTTGTTTTGCTTCTTCGTCACCTTTAAGTATTTTTTGTGCTAATTCTAGTTCTTCTTCAAATGTTAATAGTGGTATTTTTCCTATTTCTCTTAAATACATTCTTACAGGGTCATCTACACTTATTCCTTCATAACTTGTTTCTGTTATTTCGTCTAATTTTAGTTCTTCTACTTCTTTTAAGTCTTCTATGTTTGGCTCTTCGTCAAAATCATCTGGCAATAAGTCTATTCCTCCCTTTTCGAATTCGTCAAATACTTCATCCATTTTTTCTGGGTTTACATCATTTAATTTTGTTGCTAAGTCTCCATATGTCATTTTCCCATTTTGTTTTGCTTCTTTTATTATATTATTTATTTTTTCTTTGTCTGTTTGCTCGTTTTTGTTTTGTTTTTTTGTTTCTTTTTCTTCTTTCTCTACTGTTTGTGTTTCATCAATTTTTTTTACTTCTTCTAGATTTTCTTCTTTTTTATTAGACATTAATTTTCCCCCTACTTAATTTTTGCTAATGTGATAATAATATCACTTAGCTCTTTTTCTAATTTTCTTTTTTCTTCATTATCTGATGTTTGTTCTAGTAGCTCTAATATCTCAAGCTTTTTATTATTTAGTTTATCTCTTTTGTATGCTTGAATTATATCATCTATGGCCTTTTCTAAGTCTTCTATTCCATAATCTTCTGCCATTATACTTGTTATTTGGTTTTGTTCTTCTTGTTCTAAATTGTCTATTATTCCGTTAATATTACTATTTCCTTTTTCAAATTCTTCATACAGTTTTTGCACTATTTTTTTGTTTATTTCATCTTGAAAATCTTCTATATTGATGTTTTGTTTTATTATTTCAAATACTGATAAATCTCCTGTTAGTAATATTGATATTATGGTGTTTTCTCTTCTTTTTATTGTTTTTGATATTTCTTTTGTTTCTACTTTTTGGTGTGTTATTACTGGTTTTGCTTTTTCTAGTACTTTTTCTCTTTTTGTGTTTTTGTATGTAAGTTTATTTACTTCTGCATATATTGCTTCTTTTGATATGTCATATTCTTTTGCTATTTTTTCAATATAAACTTCTCTTTCCATTGTGTTGTCTACTTTTGAGATTAATTTTGCAATCTCATTTAAAAATTTAATTTTGTCGTTGGTATTTTCTAAATTTAATTCTTTTTTTAATACTCTTGCTTTAAATTCTACTACAGAAAATGCTTTGTCTATTGCGTTTTGGAAACGTAAGTTCCCATATTTTAGTATGTATTCGTCTGGATCTTTTGCTCCTTCTAGTTGTATTACTCTTAGGTCACATCCCATGTTTTGTAAAATGTCTATTGCTCTTAGTTTTGCTTTTATTCCTGCATCATCTGAGTCAAAGCTTAATATTATTTGTTCTGAATTTTTTCTTAGTAACCATCCTTGTTGCTCTGTTAGTGCTGTTCCAAGTGGAGCTACAACATTTGTTATTCCTCTTTGATGTAGTGAGATTACATCCATATATCCTTCAACTATTAATAACTTTTTTGTGTCTCCTTTTTTTGCAACATTTAGTCCAAATAAATGTCTTCCTTTGCTATATACTACATTTTCTGGTGAATTTATGTATTTGGGTTTTGAGTCATCTAGTACTCTTCCTCCAAATGCTATTACTCTTCCTCTTGCATCACATATTGGAAACATTAATCTGTTTCTATATCTGTCTATGTATTGTCCTCTTTCATTTTTATTTACTAGACCTGATTCTAGTATTTCTTGTTCTTGAAAGCCTTGTTTTTTTAGTTCTTGATATAATTCGTTAAATTTGCCTGAAAAACCTATTCTAAATGACTTTAATGTTTCATTTGTTAGTTGTCTTTTTTTTACATATTCTTGTCCCATTTTTGCTTGAGGTTTGTATAGATTTTGATGGTAGTATTCTGCTGTGAATTCATTTATTTTATATACTTTGTCTTTTAGTATTTCTTTTTGTGTGTCTCCATTGTTTTGTAGTGTTGGTAGTTGTATGTTTGCTCTTTCTGCTAACATTTGTACTGTTTCTACAAAGTTTAGTCCTTCTATTTGTGATACAAATGTTATTACATTTCCTCCAACTCCACATCCAAAACAGTGAAATATTTGTTTATCTGGTGAAACTGAAAAAGAAGGTGATTTTTCGTTGTGAAATGGGCATAGCCCAAAGTAGTTTCTTCCGCTTCTTTTTAAGTGTACATATTGTGATATTACATCTACTATGTCGTTTGATTGTCTTATTTCGTTTAATATCTCTTCACTATATCTTGCCATTTTTCCTCACTTTCCTTCAAATAAACGTACTTATATATAATATTCGACTTGTTTTACATAAATCCTTCTTTGTTTTTTAAAATATATATTGCTTTTTATATTTTTATTCTTTTTTGCAAAAAAATGGGTGGATAAAGTTTTTTCTTTGTCCACCCTATGTCTTTTATATTAAGTTTTAAATTAATTGTAGCATTTTATTATCAAGCTTTGTTACCATTTTGGCACATTGAACAAGCTCTTTGGAAGTTGATTTTGTAACTTCTTTATCAGCTTTGTATTTCATTTTATGTTCTATGCTAGCCCAAAAGTCCATTGCTAATGTTCTTATTTGAAGTTCTACTTTTACATATATTAAATTTTGTGATAATGTTATTGGAACTTCTAAAATCATATGATAGCTAGAATATCCGCTCTTTTTAGGATTTTTCACATAGTCTTTTTCTTTTAGCACCTTTATTCCTGGTACTTTTGTAATTAAATTTCTTATTGAGTATATATCTTTTTGAATTGGGCATATTGCTCGAATTCCTGCAATATCATTAATATTTTTTATCATTTCTTTATATGTATATTGCAAACTTTTATCTTTCATTTTTTGTGTTATACTTTCTGGTGATTTTATTCTTGTGTTTATATGGTCTATTAAATCATATTCATAAAATAACTTGAATTCATCTTTTAGTATTTCTAATTTTGTATTTATTTCTTTTAGTGCTACTTTATAGATAAACATTATTTTTTCAAATTCTTTGCTATTGGGGTCTATTGGAATTTCTGTTTCAATTATATTTTCTATTTTTTTCAATTCTTTATTTTCTTTCATTTGGTCTCCACCTTTCTTAGGTGCATTTTTAATTGTTTTTATTATTTAAGCTTTTTTGCTCCCATGTTTTATATTATATGAGTATTTTAATTTTATATTATTCCCAAATGTTATTTTTTGTGTGAAATTTATGTGAATTTGAATTTTATATTCTTATCTTTCTGTTTCACTCTTAGAATTCGTATTAAATTTTGCTCCATTTACTCTGGGTGCATTTTTTACAATGTTATATGTTTTTCTTTTGCTTACTGTTTTGCTTATTGCATCCATTGTTTCTTTTCTTGCTTCTTCTGGCATTTTACTAAGTTGTTCTAAAAGTCCACTTTCTTTTAGTTCTCCTATTGTTTCTATTGCCTGTACCTCTTGCAATATATCTATTAATACACTAAGTTTTCTAATTTTATCTTTTTTTGGTATCTTTTTTATTAAATTGTTAATTGTATTTTCTTTTATTTGAATATTGTTGGATGCTCCTCTTAGTTGTTCATCTATATCTACTATTTCTTCTTTTGTTAATTGTCTTTTAGCATATATTTGTATAGTTTTTATAAAGTCTATTCTTTCTTTTTCATCTATTTTTTTCAAGTTTTCTGATTGTGGCACTATAAATACTCCTGTATCTTGGGATTTAGTACCTATTTGTGATGCCATTTCTAATAATATCTGCCTAGTTAATTCTTTTTTATTGAATTTTACTTCTTTTGCCCCCTGTTCTTCTTCTATTTTTTCATATTCATTTTTTACTGTTTCTGGTAGATCTCTTTCTATCATTTCTTCTACTGGCATAACTTTTGATAATGTAAATATACGTGTTCCTCTAAATTCATAATAATTTTCTGCCATTTTTTTTGCTATAACTGTTTGAATACCATTTTTTATTTCTTCATCTATGTCATCTTGTTTTAATAGTCCTTCTATCTCTTTTATTCTTTCTGTTACTTCATTATCTTTTTTGTCGTTGCAAGTTCTATATAATATTTTTAACTCGTTTTTTACTCTTGTTTTTAGTATGTCTTTATCTTCTACATTTTTTAGTAAATCAATTCTTTCTTTTAGGTCTACTTTTCCTTCTTCTATTATGTTGTTTATTGTTTCGTCTGGTATGTCTACATCTGCTTTTTTTACTACATCTGTTATTATACTATCTGGTATTTCTTCATCTTTTGATATTTCTGTTGCTGCTTTTTCAAATATTTTGTCTGGTATCTTTTCGTTTTCTGCTATATTGGCTAAAATTGCTCTTTCTATATCTGGATGTTGTTTTAGTATTTTCATTATGTCTTTTACGGTGTTGTCCATTGGGTCCTTTTCCCCATTTTCTTTTCTTTTGTGGAACACTTGCGCTATTTCTTCTGATATTAATTCTGGATTATTTCTATTTAAATATCTATTTATTCTCTTAAATATACTCATTTTATCACCTGTTTCTTTAATATTTTATCTTATCTATTATAATATTTTTTATGCGAATTGTCAATTTTCAAATACTTGATTTTCATTATTATATTTTTGTTAGTTACTGTTCACAGTCAATAAAATTACTGTTTGTGTGGCACCCCTTCCCATTGGGTAATTGTATATATTTGAGATTTCGTCCTATTCATTGCGTTCAAAAAGAAAATCTAACATAAAAAA
>CAKPAB010000041.1 GCA_934132805.1 uncultured Clostridia bacterium
AATGAATATGCTCCCCTGTGTGGGTTTGCATTGTATTTTTGGTAGAATTCTTCTACTGCTTTTATTACTTGTATTGGCTTTTGAGTTGTTGCTCCACTGTCTAGATATGTGATGTTTTCATTTTCTAGTAGTGGGAAGTCTTTTTTTATATTATTCATTTTAATCTAACCTCTTATCAATTTCTTGTAAAATTTCTTCTCTTAATTCTTCATTTTTAATCTTCTCTAAAATTTGATTAAATCTAGCTCTAACTATCAATTTCATAGCCTCTTTAAGTTCAAATCCTCTACTCATAATATAGAATAATTCTTTTTCACCAATTTTTCCAGCTGAACTTGAATGGTTACCTTCAACCTCTTCTTCAGAGCAAAGTAACATTGGTAAAGCTATTGATTTTGCTGTATCTGATAATAACATACAAGCTTCGTTTTCATTTCCTGTAGCCTTTTTACAGCCTTTTTTGAAATCAATTGTTCCTTTAAAATGTTTTTTAGACGTATCTTTTAAAGCTCCTTGAACTTCTATATCAATATTAGATTTTTTGCCTCTTAATTCACCTATATAGTTTAAGTCAAAAACTTGATTTTCTTTTCCTAAATAAATTGTGTTTAGTTGGTTATCACAGCTATCTCCTTGTAAATTAGAATAATAATTTGTAATGCTATGCTTTCCTCCGAAGTCAATAATTGTATAATTGATTTTTGCATTTTCTTCAAAGTCATTTTCAATTGCTAAAAAATTATTTGATTTTGTATTCATTAAATTAACTACTACTATATTTAATTCTGAATTTTTTTCAGCTTTTGCTTTTATTATTCCATTGTGATAGCTTTCATTTTCTTGATTTGCAGTATATTTTATTGTTACTGTTGATTTTGTATTTTCTTGTGCTGCAATTTCTATGTTATCTATTAATACAGAATTTTCTTCATCAAACTTAAAATCAAGTTCTGCTTCTACTTTGTCTTGTGGTTTTGATTTTTCATTTTGAGTATTATTTATATTTAGTCTTATTTTCTTATTTGCTTGTATTTTTACTTGATTTGTAAATTCTTCACTTAAACCATAAACTAAATTTATATGTTTATTGTCTGCATTTTGTTCTATGTTTATTTTTGATGTGTCACCAATTATTGTTACATTTTCAAATGATGGTATAACTTCTGGAACATCAATATTTTCTAGTTTAATATTGTTTATTCTGAAATTTTTAGCTGTTCTAACTGGCGTTTCATTTAACTTTAAATTTTCCATATTATCCTATAGCTCCTTCTAATTCTAAGTTAATAAGATTATTCATTTCAACTGCATATTCTACTGGTAGCTCTTTTGCTATTGGATGTGCAAAACCTCTTACTATCATAGCCTTTGCATCTTCTTCTGATAAACCTCTGCTCATTAAATAAAATATTGTTTTATCACTTATTTTACCTATTTTGGCTTCGTGTGAGAATTCAACTTCGTCTGTTCTTATGTCATTTGTTGGTATTGTATCTGAAATTGATATATCATCTAACATAAGTGATTCACATGATACTGACGATTTTGAATTTTTAGCAATTTCATTTATTCTTACTAAACTTCTATATGTGCATTTTCCACCGTTTTTTGATATTGATTTTGCATTTACTACACTTGATGTGTTTGGTGCATTGTGAATTACTTTAAAACCATTATCTAAGTTTTGTCCACCACCTGCAAATGATATCCCTGTAAACTCTGTCTTTGCACCTTCTCCATTTAATATGCTCATTGGATATAACATTGATATTTTTGACCCAAATGAGCCAGATACCCAATCCATTTTTGCATTTTTTCCTACTATTGCTTTTTTTGTATTTAAGTTAAGCATATTTTTTGACCAATTTTCTATTGTTGAATATCTTAAATAAGCATTATCTGCTACATATAATTCAACACATCCAGCATGTAGGTTTACTTTATTATATTTTGGTGCTGAACACCCTTCTATAAAGTGTAAACTTGCTCCTTCTTCTACAATTATCAATGTGTGTTCAAATTGTCCTGATTCAGGTGAGTTTAATCTGAAATATGACTGTAATGGGACATCTACCTTTACTCCTTTTGGTACATATACAAATGAGCCACCTGACCATACTGCTCCATGTAATGCAACAAATTTATGGTCATTTACTGGTACACATTTCATAAAATGTGATTTTACTAGTTCTGGATATTCTCTTACTGCAGTTTCCATATCTGTATAAATTACACCTTGTTTTATTAATTCTTCTTTCATACTATGATAAACAACTTCCGAATCGTATTGAGCTCCAACACCTGCAAGTGATGTTTTCTCCGCTTCTGGTATTCCTAATTTATCAAATGTATTTTTAATATCTTCAGGAACATCATCCCATGAACTATTTAATTTTGACTTTGGCCTTACATATGTTGCAATTTCGTCCATGTTTAATTCTGATAAATCTGGTCCCCATGTTGGCATTTCTAAATTGTTATATACTTCTAACGCTTTTAATCTAAATTCTCTCATCCAGTCTGGGTCATTTTTTTGTTTTGATATTTCTTCTATTATTTCTGGTGTTAAACCTTTTTTTATTTTAAAGTCGTATTCGTCTTTGTTTTTTATATCATAGATATTTCTATTTATTTCATCAACTTGAGTTTTCATTTTTAGTTGCTCCTTTAAATCTGTCAATAGGGACGCCCTTTATTGACAACTTTTTATTATTTTCTGTCAAAAAGGCCCGTCCCTATTGACATTTATATTGTGCATATCCATTTTCTTCAATCTCTGATGCCAATTCTTGTCCACCTGTTTTAACAATTTTTCCATTAACTAACACATGGACATAATCAACTTTTAAGCTATGCAAAATTTTAGTATTATGAGTAATAATCAAAACAGCATTATTCTCATTTTTAAACATCTCTATACCTTTTGAAACAGTTTTTATTGCATCAACATCAAGACCTGAATCTGTTTCGTCAAGAATAGCAAGTTTTGGATTTAATACAAGCATTTGTAAAATCTCATTTTTCTTTTTCTCTCCACCTGAAAATCCAACATTTAAGCTTCTTTCCATATTTTTAGGATTCATATTTAATTCTTCCATATATTTTTTCAATTCATCTTTAAATTGAAAAATTTTGACAGGTTGTCCAGTTATTTTGTTTTTTGCATATTTCAAGAAATTTGTAACTGAAACTCCAGGAATTTCTTCTGGTAATTGGAATGACATAAATATTCCTTTTCTTGCAATTTCGTCAGTTCTTGATTCTGTAATATCTTCTCCATCAAATGTTATTGTTCCATTCGTTTTTGTATATTCTGGATTATTTAATATTGCATTTGCTGTTGTTGTTTTTCCTGACCCATTTGGCCCCATTATTACATGTATTTCTCCTTTTTTTATATCTAAATCTATTCCTTTTAATATTTCTTTTTCTCCTGCATTTACATGTAAATCTTTTATTTCTAATAAATTACTCATCATTTTAAATCCTTTCTTTCTGTCAATAGGGACGCCCCTTTTTGACATTTTTTACTTATTATCTGTCAAAAGGGCTCGTCCCTATTGACATTGTTCTTCTTGCACAACTTCTGCATTTTTCTTTGTTAATATCATAATTGCAGTCTAAGTTTGTTAAACCTAATTCCTTATGCACATATTTTGCCAATTTGTTTATTGTTTTATCCGTTATTGCTAATTTTATTTTTTCCGCTTCTTTTTCTGCTTCTTCTTCCTCTAAATTTAGGACGTCTTTTAAAAATACATAAACTATGTCGTATGCTTCAAGAATTTTTTTTGCTAAGTTTTCTCCTTCTGCTGTTAGTTCTATAGTTCCATATGATTCATAGTTTAGCAATCCATTATCTTTTAAGTTATAAATTGCTTTGTTTACACTTGGTTTTGTGCAGTTCATTTTTTTTGCGATGTCTGTTACTCTTATGTTTCCATTTTGCTGTTTTAATATGTACATTGTTTTTAAGTATTCTTCTGATGCCTTTGATATCATTTTTTATCCTCTCTTTTTTCTGGATTAAGGTAGCCTCCACTCTAAGTCCATCTTTTTATGATTTTCTGGAATTTGTGTGATGTTCCCTTAGTTTTGTTTTTGTTAACTTTGGTTAACATTATACTCTCTTATACATTGTTTGTCAAGGCTAACACTTAAAAAAATGACACTTTTCGCTATTTTAGCCTGTGTCATTTTTTTATTTCTATAAATTCTATTCATTGTATTTAAAACTAGAAACCACAAATTTTGCTTAACAAATATATATTTTTCATAACTTCTCCTTAATGTTAATTTTGTTTCATATTTTCGAAATTATTATATATTTATATTATATTATCAAATTCTAAATAATTTTTTAATATTTTATTCTGTTCTAAGTGCTATTACTGGGTCTTTTTTACTTGCAATTTTAGCTGGAATTAATCCTGCAATAATTGTTAAGAACATGCTAATAAGAACTAATACAATACCAGCCTTAAATGGTACAGCAGTTACCACTTTAACACCTGTTACAGCATAAATCATACTATTTATTGGAAGTGTTAATAATACAGTAATACCTATTCCTATAAGTCCTGATATTAAACCAATAATTAAAGTCTCTGCATTAAATACTCTTGAAATATCTTTTTTAGATGCTCCAATTGCTCTTAATATTCCAATTTCTTTTGTTCTCTCTAATACAGAAATATATGTTATAATACCTATCATTATTGAAGATACTATTAATGATATTGCTACAAACGCAATTAATACATAACTTATTGTATTAATAATTTGACTTACAGATTTCATCATTGTTCCAACTATATCTGTGTAACTTATTGTATTTTCTTCTTTTCCATCAGCTCTTTGCTTTTGGTTATACTCTTCTATTGCATTTGATATTTTATCTTTTGATTCAAAGTCTTTTGGATAAATGCTGATTGATGTTGGTGTATCAATATCAACTGCACCTAATTTTTGTAGATTTTTTTCATAGCTTGCATCTTTATTTGCTGAATATGTTTCCATCATTTTGGCAATTTCTTCACTACTTAATTTGCTCATTGCCATTCTTTGTTCTGTTGTCAAATTCTCCGTTGAAGATGTATCTTCATCTGTTGGAAATTTTAAACCAGAAAATACATTTACATCTTTGTTTTCTTTTTGTTCTTTCACTATTTGTGCATCATTTGATTTTTCTACTACATATTCTTTTAATTGTTTTGTATATCCTATGCCACTTGTAACAGAAGTACTTACAGCACTTTGTTCATTCTGTTTTATAATTCCTACTATTTTTACAGTTTCTGCATTATTAATTTTCTCTTTTAAATAATTATCGTCATCTTCTTTGTTTATCCATAGTCCATTTTGTTTTTGATAATAATCTGAATTTAATAATAGCTTAAATTGTAAGTTTAAAAGTTCGTCATATGAATATGATGTTGATTCTTGATTTTCGTCAAGTTTTTCGCCATTTTCTACTGCCTTCCATTTGTCTTTTAGCTCACTTTGGTCTTTTAATCCTAATGAATATAATGTGTAATCATCTATTCTTCCGTCTTCTTTTAACACTAAAACTACTTCATTATATTGTTTTGGCCAGTTTCCCTTTACTAAATCATATTGTGATTCTAATAATTGTTGATTATCTATCATTTCAAAGCATACATCAGTATTTGTCATCATTGAGCTTCCAAATACAGATGACATTGCTGAATTGTTTTGGGCTTCTATCATATCTCCCATTCCAAATGCATTCATTACTGTACTTGGGTTTACTCTTACAATTCCATCGTCTGTATTTGCTCTATATAAATTGATATTTAAGTCATATCCATATTTTATGCTATTACTATTTTTTGTAATTTCATTGTCGCCATCGTCCAAATATTTTTTTAATTCTTTCAAGTTATTGCTTTGCTTTTTATTAGAAAGTGTTGTTATCATATCATTCATTATATCTGCTGAATATGCTTTTCCTTCTTCTTCGTTTTCCGTGTTATCTGTGTTTTCTCCGGACATAGACTGCATTAAGCTTGACATATCTACTGTTGATTCTTCTATTGTGATTGGATATGAAGAAAGTGTATCTTCTTCTACTTTATTTATATAGTTTTGTACTCCTGTTGAAATTGCTAAAATTAGTGCAATTCCTATTATTCCAATACTTCCTGCAAATGATGTTAATATTGTTCTTCCTTTTTTAGTCATTAAATTGTTTAAACTTAATCTTAATGCTGTAAGGAATTTCATTGATGTTCTTCTCTTTTTAGTGTCTTCCTTTTTTTCTTCTTTTTGATGTTCAATTGGGTTTGAATCATCTGTTATTTTTCCATCAAGTATTTTTATAATTCTACTTGAATATTTTTCTGCTAGTTCTGGGTTGTGTGTAACCATGATTATTAATTTGTTTTTTGATATTTTCTTTAATATTTCCATTACTTGCACACTTGTTTTTGTGTCTAATGCTCCTGTTGGCTCATCTGCCAAAATTATATCTGGGTTATTTACTAATGCTCTTGCTATTGCAACTCTTTGCATTTGTCCTCCTGATAATTGGTTTGGCTTTTTGTGTATTTGTTCTTTTAGTCCAACTTCTTCTAGTGCTTTTATTGCTCTTTGTTTTCTTTCTTTTCTAGATACTCCTGATATTGTTAATGCAAGCTCTACATTTGATAATACTGTTTGATGTCCTATTAAGTTGTAACTTTGGAATACAAATCCTACTGAGTAGTTTCTGTATGCATCCCAGTCTCTGTCTTTAAAGTCTTTTGTTGATTTTCCATTTATTATTAGGTCTCCTGATGTATATCTATCTAGCCCTCCTATTATGTTTAAAAGTGTTGTTTTTCCACATCCACTTTGCCCTAGTATTGAGACAAATTCTGATTCTCTAAATTCTATGTTTATGCCTTTTAGTGCTTCTACTTTTTCGTCTCCACTTACATATGTCTTTTTTATGTTTTTTAGTTTTAACATACGTTTCTCCTTTCCTTAATTTATATTATCTACTATGAATTTAATAACTCCTTTATCACTGTTTTTGCTGTTATTTTTTGCTTTTTCTTCTTCTGTTAATTCTACTAAATATTTATTAAACTCAGGTACGATACTAATTGAATCTAGCGGGTATCCTGGATTTCTTCTTTCACATGGTTTGTCAATAAAATAAAAGTTACTTTTGCTCCAGGTATATTCTTTTACTTCTTTGTTATTATAAATTACCATACCATATACCCATTTGGCTGTTAGTTTATCACCATGTTTTTTTACTAAATTTGTGTAATATTCTATCATCTCTTCATCTGTTAACTCTTTTCCATTTACTCTTCTTACATGTGTTCCTGGTTGTTCTTCTTCTGATAGTTCTTCTACAAATAGACAATTGTCCATTCCTATTGTTGGTATGTGTGCTACTTCATAGTATGATTTTGCTTTTATGTATGCATTCTCAATTGCACTTTTTCCTGTTTCTTCTACTTTTATATTTATGTCTAAATCTTTTAGTGTTAACAGTTCTATTCCTTTTTCTTCAAGTGCTTTTTTATATTTTTTTACTTTTGCTGGGTTTGTTGTTGCAAATAATGCTTTCATTTTTATTTTCCTTTCGAAATTTTAGCTTTTATTAAATTCCTTATTATTTATATCATAAATTGAAGTTTTTTCATAGTTTTTTTATAGTTTTTTTATAAAATTAAGGAACTATGTTTTCATAGTTCCCATAAATGTTAGTTATTTGGCAGGTATGCCAAATCCTGCATCTCTTTTGACCACTAGGGTGTGTGGATGGCACTATTGTCCACTTCAAATAACTCTCTATATTATACTTATATTATATATTTTTCCAATTTATTTCTATCTAATTTCGTTATATATTGCAAATTATTTCATTCCTCTTTTTTGTTTTTTATTATATAATTTTTTATAAATTATACAATATCATAATCTATAGCACACTATATATCTAGCATTAAATTTTTATAATTTTCTCCCACTCCAAATCTTCTTTTCCAAAATGTCCATAATTCGTTGTTTTTGTATAAATAGGCTCTCTAAGTTTTAAATATTCAATAATGCCATTTGGTGTTAAGTCAAATTTTTCTCTTACCATATTTGCTAATTCTTCGTCTGATTTCTTGCCTGTGCCAAAAGTATTTACACATATAGAAAGAGGCTTTTTCATACCAATACCATATGAAACTTGTATCTCACATTTATCAGCATATCCATTTGCAACTATATTTTTAGCAATGTGTCTTAATATATACGCACCACTTCTATCTACTTTTGTTGAATCTTTTCCAGAAAAAGCACCACCTCCATGACGAGCATATCCACCATAAGTGTCTACTATTATTTTTCTACCTGTTAGCCCTGTATCTCCAAGTGGTCCACCTATTATAAATCTTCCTGTTGGATTTATATATATTTTTGTATTTTTGTCTATCATTTTTTCTGATATTACTGCTTTTATTACCTTTTCATTAATGTCAGTTTTCAATTGTTCCATTGTTATTTCTGGTAAATGCTGTGTTGAAATCAATACTGTTTCTATTCTTTTTGGTTTATTGCCTTCATATTCTACTGTTACCTGTGTTTTTCCATCTGGGCGTAAATATGGTATTTCTTTTCTTTTTCGTACTTCTGTTAGTTTTTTTGCTAATTTATGTGCCATTGATATTGCATATGGCATATATTCTTCTGTTTCGTTTGATGCGTATCCAAACATTATTCCTTGGTCACCTGCTCCACCATCATCTACTCCTAATGCAATATCTTGACTTTGTTTAGTAATATCTACATTTATTTTACATGTTCTGTAATCTATATCTGTTTTTTCATTATCATATCCTATATCTTTTATTGTTTGTCTTACTATTTTTTCTATATCAACTTGTCCTTTTGATGTTATTTGTCCTGCTACTGTTACAGTATTTCCTGTTACAAATGTTTCTACTGCTACTCTTGAGTATTTATCTTGTTTTAGATATTCATCTAATATACTGTCTGATATTAAATCTGCTACTTTGTCTGGATGTCCCTCTGTTACACTTTCTGATGTAAAATAATATTTGTTCATTTCTATTTTTCCCTCCTATAATATGTAATTTTAAATTTTGATATAATTTATACAATTTTTAACTTTGCTAAAAAATTGCTTTTGTCTATATTATAGTCAATATTTCTTTAAATTACTATATATTAGCAACAATTCTTTCATATTTTTTGTAATTAGGTTCATATTTTTCTAACATTTTTATGTAACTTTTGCAATGACTTTTGTATTTTAGATGACAATATTCATGTAAAACTATGTAATCTATTACTTCTCTATCATATTTTACTATTTCAGGGTTTATTGTTATTTTATTTTCTTCACATCTTCCAAGTTCTTCATTCATTTTTCTAATTTCATAATCTTCTGGTGCAAATCCTAATAAAATTCTTGTTTTTTCCATTGCTCTTTCTACTTCTACTTTTGCAATTTGTTCATACATTTTGTCTATTGCTATATCTAATATTCTTTCATTGTTTGCTTTTTTATATTTGTTTGGTAGTGATATTTTTATAATTTCATCTTCTACATCTAGTTCGGCAATTTTTATATTTTTGTATATAATTTTAACTTTATAATCTGTTCCTAATACAGGCACTGGATGTCTTTCTGCTGTTTCTTCTATTGTTATTTTTAGATTGATTTTCTTTGTCATTATTTTCATTTTATATCACTCCTTGCAAATTTATGTTTTACAAATTATTGTTCGCTTTGTTGTACCTATTTTATATTCTTTTTTTCATTTTGTCAATACTTTTTTATAAAAAAATCAAAAATTTTGTTCGGTGTTTAAAAAAGCATTAAAGCATTAAAAAGACAGGGGTATTTTCCCTGCCTTTTATTTTTTCTATATTATTTATCAAATCTGTCAAAAAGGGCCGTCCCTTTTGACAACTATTTCATAGCTTCTTCTACTGCAACCGCTACAGCAACTGAAGCACCAACCATAGGGTTGTTACCCATGCCAATTAATCCCATCATTTCAACGTGAGCTGGTACTGAAGAACTTCCTGCAAATTGAGCATCTGAATGCATTCTTCCCATAGTATCTGTCATACCATAAGAAGCTGGTCCAGCAGCCATATTGTCTGGATGTAATGTTCTACCTGTTCCACCACCTGAAGCAACTGAGAAGTATTTTTTACCTGCTTCAAGTCTTTCTTTTTTATATGTACCTGCAACTGGATGTTGGAATCTTGTTGGGTTTGTTGAGTTACCTGTAATAGATACATCAACATCTTCTAACCACATTATTGCTACACCTTCTCTAACATCATTTGCACCGTAGCATCTAACTTGGCTTCTTTCACCTTCTGAATATTTAATTTCTTCTACTACATTTACTTTTCCTGTGAAGAAGTCAAAGTCTGTTTTTACATATGTAAATCCGTTAATTCTTGATATTACTTGTGCTGCGTCTTTTCCAAGTCCGTTTAAGATTACTCTTAATGGCTCTTTTCTAACTTTGTTTGCTGATTTTGCTATACCAATAGCTCCTTCAGCTGCTGCAAAGCTTTCGTGTCCTGCTAAGAATGCAAAACATTTTGTGTCTTCTGATAATAGCATTGATGCTAAGTTTCCATGTCCTAATCCAACTTTTCTGTCGTCTGCAACTGACCCTGGAATACAGAATGCTTGTAATCCTTCTCCTATTGCTTTAGCTGCATCTGATGCTTTGTTACATCCTTTTTTTATTGCTATTGCTGCTCCTAATGTGTATGCCCATGCTGCGTTTTCAAAACATATTGGTTGAATTCCTTTTACTATTTCATATGGGTTGAATCCTTTGTCTGTGCATATTTTTAATGCATCTTCAAAATCTTTTATTCCGTATTTTTCCATTACTGGTTTTATTTGGTCTATTCTTCTTTCATAACTTTCAAATGTTACTGCCATTTTTATTCCTCCTCTAATTTATGGTTTTATATTTTTTATTTTTATTCTTCTCTAGGGTCAATCTTCTTAACCGCTTCATCAAATCTTCCATATGTACCAGAAGCTTTTTCAATAGCATCTTTAGGGTCAATTCCTTTTTTGATGTTATCCATCATTTTTCCTAGATGCACATATTTGTAACCTATAATTTGGTCATCTTTATCTAAACCTAATTCAACTATGTAACCTTCTGCAAGATTTAAGTATCTTGGTCCTTTTAAAGAACTTGAATAAATTGTTCCAACTTGTGATGTGTGTCCTTTTCCTAAGTCTTCAAGTCCTGCTCCTACTGGAAGTCCTCCTTCTGAGAAAGCAGTTTGTGTTCTACCATATACTATTTGTAAGAATAATTCTCTCATAGCAGTATTTATAGCATCACATACTAAGTCTGTATTTAA
>CAKPAB010000042.1 GCA_934132805.1 uncultured Clostridia bacterium
AAGATATATGGTTAACACAAAATCAAATTGCAGAAATATATAAAACAACACAGCAAAATATAAGCCTACATATAAATAACATATATAGAGATAATGAATTAGAAAAGAATTCAACTAACAAGGAATTCTTGTTAGTTCAAAATGAAGGGAATAGGAAAGTTAAAAGAAACATTGATCATTATAATTTAGATATGATAATTGCATTAGGATATAGGGTACAATCACAAGTTGCCACTAGGTTTAGAGTGTGGGCAACTCAAAGATTACACGAATATATGCAAAAGGGTTTTTCTATGGATGATGAAAGATTAAAACAAGGAGGAAATAGATATTTTAGAGAATTATTACAAAGAATTAGAGACATTCGTTCTTCTGAAAGAAACTTTTATCAACAAGTTACAGATATATATGCAACTTCAATAGATTATGATCCACGTTCTGATTTGACAAAGAATTTTTTTGCAACAGTACAAAACAAACTTCACTTTGCAGTTCATGAACATACTGCGGCAGAATTGATATATGAAAGAGTAGACAATGAAAAGCCATTTGTAGGAATGACTAATTTTAAAGGTGATTATGTAACAGTTGATGATGTAAAAATTGCTAAAAATTATCTTTCAGAAATTGAATTGCAAAGATTGAATTTGTTAGTTTCACAATTTTTAGATTTTGCAGAATTTCAAGCTCTAGAACAACGAACAATGACAATGAAAGATTGGATAAATGAATTAGACAATCAAATTATACAAAATAAAAGAAAATTGCTTGAAGGAAAAGGGAAGATATCTCATCAAGAAGCAATAGAAAAGGCAGAAAAAGAATTTGAAATATACAGGGATAGAGAAATGAAACAACTAGAAAGCGATTTTGATAAAATGGTTAAAATGCTAAAGGATAGTAATAAAAATAATTAATATAAATTAAAAAAATAAATAACATAATAAAACACAATTATGATTTTTTTGTAAAAACTATAGAAATATAGTTTTTTTTTTGATACAATACACAATAGAGTTTTTCGGAGGTGATAAATTTGACAAAACAACAAAGAAAACAAATAGACGACTTATACAACACAACAAAAAATAATATAAAAGAAGAAAAGAAAAAAACAAAAGAAAGAGAAAAAAGAATAAAACAAAAAAACAAAGAACAAAAAGACCAATTTGACTTCGACACAGAAACAGTAATAGGAATAACAAATAAAAACACAAAAAGAAACAAAAAAGCAGTGCAAAGAAAAATGACAAAAAAAGAAGCAAAAATAACAAGAAAGAAAAAGAAAATAAAAAAGCTACTAAAACTACTAATACTAATAGCAATAATAATAGGAGGAATTTGCTTTGTACTAAAATCACCAATATTTAACATAACAAATATAGAAGTCAAAGGAAACAGCAAAATAGCAACAGAAACAATACAAAGTTTATCACAAATACAAGAAGGACAAAACATATTTAAATTCAACAAAAAGCAAATAATACAAAATATAAAAAGCAACGCATATATAGAAACAGCAACAATACAAAGAAAAATACCAAACAAAATAGAAATAACAATAGAAGAAAGAGAAGCAAGCTACAATGTTGAATTCCTAAACGGATATGCATATATAAACAATCAAGGATACATTCTAGAAATATCAGAACAAAAATTAGAAAAACCAATAATAAGAGGAATATCCACAGAACAAGAACAAATTGTGGAAGGAAACAGGCTAAATGACAATGATTTAGACAAACTAGAAACAGTAATACAAATAATGAATATAAGCAAAAATTACGAATTAGACCAAAAAATATCAAGCATAGACATAACCAACAAAAATGACTATATTATAGAAATGGAAACAGAAAAAAAGACAATACATCTAGGAAACAACAACAACTTAAACAATAAAATGTTATATGTCCCAGCAATATTATCAGAAAACAAAGACAAAGAAGGAACAATATATTTAAATGGAGACATTAATAGTGATTTTAAACCAAGATTTAAAGAAAAAGTATAAAAATAAAAAATTTCAACAAAATCTGTAACTTAAGAAAGGAGAAAAAAATGACAAACAAAAAAGCAATAGCATTAGTTTTAGGAATTATGTGCTTTGCGCTAACAACTGGAATATGCATACAAATAAAAACAGTAAAAAATACAAATTCAGCAGTAAGCCAAAACTATGAAGAAAACAACTTAAGAGCAGAAGTATTAAAATATAAAGAAAAATATGACAACATTATAAAAGAAACTGAAAAAATTGATACACAACTACAAGAACAAATAGACACAGCTACAAAAAACAATTCAGAACTAGAAGAAGCAAATAATCAAATAAATGACGGGAACAAAATGATTGGATTAACAGAAGTAACAGGATCAGGAATAACACTAACATTAGCAGACAGTGATATAGACTCAAATTCAGTATTAGATGCTAGCGATTTATTAATACATGACATAGATTTATTAAAAGTCGTAAACGAATTAAAAAACGCAGGAGCAGAAGCAATATCAATAAATAATCAAAGAATAATTTTAACAACACCAATAATATGTGGAGGAAACACAATAAACATAAATGGAGAAAGAATAGGCTCACCATTCGAAATAAAAGCAATAGGCTCACCAGAAGCATTAGCAAACTTATCAAGACCAGGAGGATGGCTAAGCAAACTAGAAAAAAGAGGAATAAAAGTAGGCTCAATAAAAAAATCAAATTCAATAACAATACCAAAATATACAGGAGTATTAAACTTCAAATATATAAGCAATAGCAACAAGTAAAAACGGAAAGGAGAGGACTATATATGAAAAAAGGCAAAATAACAGTATGTATAACAATAGCAATAGCATGTTTTGCATTAGCAATAGTAATGTCAATGCAATTTAAAGTTGTAAAAGAAACAGACATTACGTCAATAGAAACAATGAGAGAAGAAGAATTAAGAACAGAACTTGCAAATTGGAAAAAAATGTACAAAGAAGCACAAGAACAATATGATGAAAAAAATGCCAAATTAACAGAATATAAAGAAAAAGAACAATCAACTGAAGACTCATCCAAATTAGTAGAAAAAGAATTAGAACAAACAAATATGTATCTAGGAAAAACTGATGTAGAAGGACAAGGGATAACAATAAAGATACAAGATATTAATAATCAAAATTCAAACGAAGAAGAAAGCGTAAACCCAATTTCAGCAGAAGACTTACTAGTAATTGTAGACTATCTAAAACTAGCAGGAGCGGAAGCAATATCAATAAATGACCAAAGAATAATAAGCACAACAGAAATTGTAGATATAGGAAGCAATTCAGTAATATTTGTAAACCAACAAAGAATTTTAGCACCATATACAATAAAAGCAATAGGAGACCCAATAAAACTAGAAAGTACATTACTTGGAAATGGTGGATATATAGAAGAACTAAGAAACTACGGGTTTAAGATAGATATAGAAAAAGACAAAATAACAATACCAAAATATAATAAAGACATATCACACAAATATATTCAATAACTTAAAAGTAAGTATTCAAACATTAAAAAAATAAGAAAGGATGGAACTAAAAATGATTTTTTTAATTATGATAATAGCATGTGTTTTAGGTGTAATAGTAGGGCTAAATGCGCCAATGATATCATATACATATTCAAGTTATTTAGCAATTGCAATAATCGCAGCATTAGACTCAGTATTTGGAGGAGTAGCCTCAGTTATAAATAAAAAATTTGACATGAAAATATTTATCTCAGGCTTTTTTGGAAATGCAATATTAGCAATATTATTAACAGTATTAGGAACAAAACTAAATGTTGACATATACTTAGCTGCAATTGTAGTATTTGTAGGAAGAATGTTCAACAATTTAGGAATAATTAGACGTTATTATGTCGAAAAATGGACAGAAAAAGTAAAAAATAAATCAGAAAAAGTAGAAAAAGTAGAGAAACAATAGATATAAAAAAGAATGTTACAAATACATTACAAAATTATTACAAAAATATAACAAATTCTATTGACATTTTACAGAAAATGTAATATAAATACATCAAGAAATTTATAAAAAAAGATGGGGGAATTAACTTGGCTATAGGTGATATTATAGTTGGTGTAGACATAGGAACAACAAAAGTAGCAACAGTAGTAGGAGAAGTTAACAATTTTGAACAAATAGAAACTATATGTAGTACATCATATAAATGCAGTGGATTAAAAAAGAGTAAGATAATAAACGAAGAAGAAATAAGTCTAAGCTTATCAAAAACTATAAAAGATGCCGAAGATGAAACGAATTTAAAAATAAACTCAGCATATGTAACAATTCCAGGAAAATATGTAACAATAGTACAAAATAGCATAACCAAAGATGCTAAAGACAAATATTCAGGAATATCAATAAGAGACGTTCAAAATGCAATAATGCAAGTAAAAGATATAGAAATACCAGAAGGAAAAACTTTAATAGACATAGTGCCAGACAAAGTAGTCTTGGACAATGGAACAGTAGTCACAGACCCTGTTGGAAGTTTAAGCTCTCACTTTACAATAAGTGCACAAATAATATTAGCAGACAAAGAATATGTTAGACAATTAAATAACATATTCAAAAAGGCAGGCCTAGAAATAGATGGAATAGTACCAACAACATTAGCAGAAAGAAATTTAATATTAGACAAAAATGAATTACATGATAATATAGCAATTATAGATGTAGGCGCAGAAAATACTGATATTGGTGTATTTGAAGGCACTACATATGTATACACTAATTCAATACCAGTTGGAGGAGAAAACATAACAAATGATATTGCATTAGTACTAAATATTGAAAAAGAAGAAGCAGACAAGCTAAAAAAACAATACGGCTTAGCTTTAAAATCTTTTATAGATAATGATAATGATATCATTTTAAATACATGCAAAGACAATAACAAGAACAAAATAATAAAAAGCTCTGAACTAATAGAAATAATAGAAGCTAGAATAGAAGACATGTTCCTTATAATAAACAAAGACTTAACAAACCAAGGAATAAAATCAAGAATAAATAATGTTGTACTAACAGGACAAGGAATAGTAAACATTAGTAAAAGTGATGTGGCTGGAAAAATCAACTTAAATATACCTGTAAAAATATCAACAGGAAGACTAATAGGAACAACAAGACCAGCATATAGAACAGCATATGCATTAGTTAGATACATAGCTTCTAGACCATTTACAAAAACAGTATCAAGTAGCATAGACACAAAATCAAACGAAAACATAATAAAAAATATATTAGAAAGAATAAAAGAATTCTTTTATAGCTAATATACAAAGTTATTAATTTTTAAAAAATATATAATGTAAACAAAAAATCAAGGGAGGAAAAATCAAAATGATGGAATATGATGATAACAATATAACAATGATGGATGGGACAGCAACAATAAAAGTAATTGGAGTTGGAGGAGCAGGAAACAATGCTGTAAATAGAATGATAGATGCAGGAATAAAAGGAGTAGACTTCATATCAGTAAACACAGATAGACAAGCACTACAACAATCAAAAGCAAACACAAAAATTCAAATTGGAGAAAAAATAACAAGAGGACTAGGAGCAGGAGCAAACCCTGACATTGGAGCACAATCAGCAGAAGAAAGTAGAGCAGAAGTAGCAGAAATACTAAGAGGAGCAGACATGGTATTTGTTACTGCCGGAATGGGTGGTGGAACAGGTACAGGAGCTGCACCAATAGTTGCATCAACAGCAAAAGAAATGGGAATATTAACAATAGGTGTTGTTACAAAACCATTCACATTTGAAGGAAAGAAAAGACTTTCACAAGCAGAAAGAGGAATTGAAAGCTTAAAAGGAAAAGTAGATACATTAGTAGTAATACCAAATGACAAATTACTACAAATAATAGATAGAAAAACATCAATAATAGAAGCATTCAAAATGGCAGATGATGTATTAAGACAAGGTGTACAAGGTATATCAGACCTTATAGCTGTACCAGGTCTTGTAAACTTAGACTTTGCAGACGTAAAAACAATAATGTTAAATCAAGGAATGGCACACATGGGAGTTGGTAGAGCATCTGGAGAAAACAGAGCAGAAGACGCTGCAAAAGAAGCAATACAAAGCCCATTACTAGAAACATCAATAGAAGGAGCAAAAGGAGTAATTATAAACATTACAGGAGGAGAAGACTTAGGATTACACGAAGTAAACACAGCAGCAGAATTAGTACAACGCAGTGTAGACCCAGAAGCAAATATCATATTTGGTACAGTTACAGACCCAAGCATGCAAGATGAAATTCAAATTACAGTAATTGCAACAGGGTTTGAAAAAGCAGAAAACAATATTTCAAGTATAGGTGTAGAAAATATAGTATCAAAAACATGGGAGAAAAAAATAAACTCAATACCATCTAGCTCAGATGTAAGTTCTTCACAAAATGATTTAGATATTCCACCATTTTTAAGAAAAAACAGAAATAAAAATTTATAATAAAATTTTAAATTGAAGTTCAGTTCAGACTGGAATTTAAATTTGAAATTAGGAAGAAATAATCGAAAATACTCGATTATTTCTTTTTTTCTACAATAAGAAAAGACAGACTTCGTAAACCAACTGTAGTAAAATACAAAAGTAGGTGATTAAAATGACAATATATATAGATATAATAATTGTAGAAAACCTAATAATGAACTTTATAATTCTATATGCAACAGGAATAATATCAAAGAACAAAATATCATATACAAGAATATTTATAGCAAGCCTTATAGGAGCAATATATGCAATAACAGAATATACATCAAAATTAAATATATATTCAAACATAATAATCAAAATAATATTATCAATAATTATAATATATGTAGCATTTTATCCACAAAACATCAAAAAAATGTGTAAACAACTAATACTATTTTATTTAACGACATTTACATTTGGAGGAATAGCAACATACTTAATATATGTACTAAAACCACAAAATATAATAATAAAAAATGGAACATATATAGGAACATATGTATTAAAAACAATATTTTTAGGAGCAATAATAGGAACAATAATATTAGTAATAGCATTTAAAGTTACAAAAAACAAAATAACCCAAAAAGATATGATTTGTAAAGTAAAAATAAAAATAGATGGAAAAGAAAAAATAGTAAACACAATGGTAGACACAGGAAACATGTTAAAAGAGCCAATAACGGGAACACCAGTAGTCGTAGTAGAAAAAGTAACATTATATGATTTGATACCAAAAGAAATTTTAAATAACACAGATGCAATATTAGGAGGTGATTTTGAAAAAATACCAGAAAGTATAAAAAAAGAATACATAAACAAATTAAAAATAATTCCATTTTCATCATTAGGAAAGCAAAATGGAATGTTGGTTGGTATAAAGCCAGAAAAAGTAGAAATAATAAATGAAGAAACAAAAGAAGAAAAAGATGCAATAATAGGAATATACAATAAATCATTAACAAAAAAAGGAGAATACAATGCACTCATAGGAATTGAATTATATTAGTTAAAAACGAAATTACAACAAAAACTTAAAAAACCAACTACAAAAAGTAATAGATTTTTGAAAGGAATGAAAAAGTATAATGAATATTGTTGAATTTTTAAAAAGAAGAATAAATGACATAAATACAATCTGCGCAAAATACATAAATGACAAAGACGAAATTGAATATTTACCAATATTTTATATTGCAGGAAGTCAAACATTGCCACCACCATTAGAGCCGAAAGAAGAAGAAAAACTAATAAAAAAATTATCAGAAGAAGACAATCTACAAACAAGACAAATATTAGTAGAAAGAAATTTAAGATTAGTAGTATATATAGCAAAAAAATTTGAAAATACAGGAATTGGAATAGAAGACCTAATATCAATAGGAACAATAGGATTAATGAAAGGGGTCAACACATTTAACGCGGAAAAAAACATAAAATTAGCAACATATGCATCAAGATGTATAGAAAATGAAATACTAATGTTTCTAAGAAAAAATAATAAGATAAAAGGAGAAATATCAATAGATGAGCCACTTAATAAAGACTGCGATGGAAACGAACTATTACTCTCAGATATTTTAGGAACTGACCCAGATATAACATCCAGAAATTTAGAAGACGAAGTAGACAAAACGCTACTAAGAGCATCAATATTAAATCTAAATGAAAGAGAAAAAAATATAATGGAAATGAGATTTGGATTTAAAACAGGAAAAGAAAAAACACAAAAGGAAGTGGCAGACGAGTTGCGGAATATCACAAAGTTATATATCAAGATTAGAAAAAAAGATAATAAATAAAATGAAAAAAGAAATAATCAGCAAAACTGGATAGAAACTGTATTGATTAAACCTTTTTTGGAAATACTAAAAATAAGTAAAACCAAAGGAGGTTTTTTATTTGTTTAATAAAGTTGAAATATGTGGAGTAAACACAAGCAAACTCCCATTACTAACAAATGAAGAAAAGAAGCAATTACTAGTAAAAATAAAACAAGGTGACCAAGAAGCAAGAACTAAATTTATACAAGGAAACTTAAGACTAGTTTTGAGCATTATACAAAGGTTTTATGGAAGAGGAGAAAAGGCTGACGATTTGTTTCAAGTAGGATGTATAGGGCTAATAAAAGCGATAGATAACTTTGATATAAATCAAGATGTGCAATTTAGTACTTACGGAGTACCTATGATAATTGGAGAAATAAAGAGATATTTAAGAGACAACAACAGTATAAGGGTAAGCAGATCTGTAAGAGACTTAGCATATAAAGCTATGCAATTTAAAGAAAAGTATATAAAAGAAAATGGTAAAGAGCCTACCATAGATATAATAGCAAAAGAATTGGAAGTAGAAAGGGAACAGATCGCATATAGTTTTGATGCAATTCAAGATCCAATTTCTTTACAAGAGCCTATTTACAATGATGGTGCAGAAAGTATATATATAATGGATCAAGTAAAAGATTCTAAAAACACAGATGAAGCATGGATAGAAAGCATGACAATAAAACAAGTTATGAAAAAATTAAATGAAAAAGAAAAAATGATTATAATAAAAAGATTTTTTGATGGAAGAACTCAAATGGAAGTTGCTGCCGAAATAGGAATATCCCAAGCACAAGTTTCTAGGCTAGAAAAAAATGCAATTGAACACATAAAAAGATTATATAAAACATAACAATATTATTAGGAGGGATAAAATGCAAGATAAAGGATTAGATTTTAAACATAAAGAAGTTGTTAACATTACAGATGGAAAAAGATTAGGATATGTTCAAGATGTGTGTGCAGATTTAGAAACTGGGGTAATTACATCTATAATAGTACCAGGAAACAATAGAATTATAAGCATGTTTTCTCCTAATAATGATATAGTTATACCATGGAAAAATATAAAGTGCATAGGTGATGATTTAATTCTTGTAGAAATTTAAAAAAAATTTGAAAAAAGTATTGACTTTGGCATGTGGATATGCTATTATAAATGAGCACTTGGGAAGAACAAAAAATAGTTAAAAAATAATTTGAAAAAAATCAAAAAAACTATTGACAAAGTTCGACAAAATGTGCTATTATAAATAAGTACTTTACAAGAAGAAAAAATAAAGAAAGTTAACGAAAGAATTAGTAATAAAAATGGCATAAAAACGGAAACTTAAGTTACTAATTTTTATTTTGACAAAAGATAAAAAACTTTCAAAAAACTCTTGACAAAGTAAAGAGATTTGTAGTATAATCAAAAACGTTCGTAACAAACAACGGACACAAAAGTACATTGAAAAGTAAACAGTAAATCCTTTAGAGAATAAACCGAAGCGGTATGATTTTTAAACCTAAAAATCA
>CAKPAB010000043.1 GCA_934132805.1 uncultured Clostridia bacterium
AATTAAAGCAAAACCTATATTATCAATATATAATTTATCTTTTTCATTACTTGTTTGCCCTCCAAATTACTATTTATTTATCATAACTTTATCTTTTTTCTTGACTTTTTATCTTTAAATAGCTATAATAAATATAGGAAATGACAAATCCACAAACGTGGTTTTGCCGAAATAGATATAAAAACTCACATCTAAATCGTCAAATTTACAGATGTGAGTTTTTTTTATTTATGTAATTGCTTATCAACCCAGTTCTTATATAGAACTGCTGTCAAGGCAACGTTTAATGTTAAAGAAAACATTATAGAAAAGAAAATTGATATTAATAAAATAATTAAACCAAATATAAAATAGCCTATATCATTAATCTTTCTATTAATTTTTGATTCTTTTTTATTCTCCACATCTCCTACCATACTATCCATAGTAACTCCAAACAAATCTGCAATTTGCTTCAAGTTTTCAATATCCGGCAAAGATTGTCCACTTTCCCATTTAGTTACCGCTTGTCTTGATACATTTCATATAACATTTAATATAAATAATATAGTTCTAAATAAATTCAATATACTATAATTATTATGGGTAAAACAAAATTATCATTTTTCTCATCTCCTTCATCTGCAATTATAGCTATTTTAATACATAATTTAAATAAACTTTTCTTTACATTAATGCTACTATTAGTTGCATCAGAAAAAAATGTTAATAATTCTAGTATTTTCTCCATAAAATATATATTTTTCAAATCATTTTTCTAAAATAATAGTCACAGGTCCATCATTTAGTAACTCCACTTGCATATCAGCACCAAATATTCCAGTTTGAACTACCTCAATTTGTTCTTTGCACTTTTCCACAACATATTCATATAATTCATTAGCAAAGTCAGGTTTTGCTGCATTTGTAAACGATGGTCTATTTCCACTTGAGCAATCTGCATATAATGTAAATTGAGAAACCAAAAGTAATGAGCCATTAACGTCTTTTAAAGATAAATTCATTTTTTCATTAGTGTCTTCAAATATTCTTAAATTAATTAATTTTTTTACTAAATAATCTGCTGTCTCTCTTGTATCTTCATGCGTTATTCCTATTAAAACCAAAAAACCTTTGTCTATTTTGCCTACTGTTTTTCCTTCTACATCAACTTGTGCTTTTTTTACTCTTTGAACTACAAATTTCATTTTTTAATACCTCTCTTTTATTATTTATAACTTATTTTCCATCAAGCATCATTCCATTATAAATTCATTTTTATTTATATATTATATCAGAAATATAACCCTTTTTCAACAAAATTCATACGTTCATTATGAATAATTTATGATATGATCACCCAATAAAATTCATACGTTCATAAGAAAAAACCGGAATTTGAGACAGTGCCCATTAATCCCGATTTTATTCAATAATATCCAAAGCATTATTAGAATCAATACCCTCAAGGTTATAATAAGAACTAGGAACTCTACCAACAATCACATTTTCAATAAGTAAAACCTGATTAGAAATCTTTTTAGTAATCGTATTATATGGTGTTAAAATACTAACCTCACAATCAACTTGCAAATATACTCTGTGCAATGTTTGATTAATCCCCTGTGCCGAAAATTCACTACGTAAATCTGTTTCAACATTTCCAATAGACGATATTCTAATTGGAACACCAGGGCCTCTACCAGATAATAACTTTGAGCCAGTAAAGCTTCCTATTGCTATTTTTATGTTTTCCCTTCCTCTATTATCAATTGAATTTTGTATCTTTGCAGCAACATCTGATATTATCTCATTTATTGAAATTATATTAGATTTTATCATTGTTATATTTCCATCATTATCTTTTTCAATTGAAAATAATTCATCATATGTGTGCTCTTTCATAACATTTGTAGCTTCATCATTTGATATTATTGTAGCTATTGATTTTGCTTTATCTTCACACAATGCTTCAAATATTGGAGAAATTGCATCTAGTACAATTTTTACTATACTAAATGCAATTATCATTATTATAAAAATTTTTGCTATTTTTTGTTTTCTTTTTAAATTTTTATCTCCCCCACTTGAAAAGAAAATCTTTGGAAGTTTTATTCTTGGTCTTGAATATATTTTACTATTCATAGTTGTAAATCCCTTCATAATTTAGTAAGAATTTATTCATACACTTTTTCCGAAATTCTTTCAAATTTTGGTATATATAATTTTTGTCCCGGATATATTTTATTTCTATCTTCAATGCCATTTATTCTAGCTATTCCATCAACAGTACTACCAAATTCCTTAGCAATATTCCATAAAGTGTCACCTTTTTTTACAACATAAATTACTAAACTATAATCTTGCTCTTCCCTCTCCCCATCTTCTACTATACTATCTATCATATTCAAATTTACAGTTCTATACATACTTGTATCTGCCTGAACATCAACATTACAACTAATATCTCCACCATCTTGAATTATAAAGTCTTGCGATTTTATTCCCATATCACAATTTGTGCTTAACATTTCTCCATTTTGAAGATTTTCAATTGTATATTCAAATGGAATTTTTGCATCTTTTACATTTACTTGCTTCCTAGAATTTTCAAAAATAAATTTCATATTCAATTCTGCTTCATACATAATTTTAGTATTAATTTTATTTTCATTTATTATAACTGGTGTTGTCTCTACATCAAGCAAATTCATACCATCAATATCATTCATATTGATTTTTTCTCTTATTTGTTTAACTCCTGTAATATTTTGTTTACTAGTCATTGTTGTAATTTGCTTTTTCTCAAAGTTTAAGTTTTGAGTTAGGCTATACATATCTTGAATCAAATTGATTTGTTTCTCTTCATATGCACAGCAAGTTACTTCTATTTCTATTTCAACATATATTGAATGTTCATCTTGTGAATTCGGTTTTATAATTATATTTTTGATTTCATAATTTACATCACATATATTTTCTTCTGATACATCTGGAATATCAATAAATCCAACAACCGGTATTTTATATGTAACAACATTTATCCTATTATCCTCCGTTAAATACATTATCTTTATTTCCGCTTCTGCTTTAGTCAAAACCTTATTATAACTGATTTTTATGTCTTTATCTACTAGACATACCTGCGCTTGTAAAATCTCCGCCAAATTATCCATATTATCAATTTGAATATTATCTTTTGCATAAATCTTTGTACTACCTGTTCCAACCAATGAATTTAGTTTCAAATCTTCCTTTAAAATTTGAACATCATCTTCATTTTGAACTTCATTAATTATCTCTACATTATCATTTGAATAAATTTTCAAGTTAACTTCCAATGTTGCCTTAATACCGATTTTTCTACCATTTATGACCTTTGCCTCTATTGATTTTATTTTAACATCAGAAATTGCATTCATTCCTTCTTGACAGTTTGGAACATTTAGGCTTTCAGAAAAGTCAACACTTGTGTTTAGTCCTCTCACTGTATCATCTGCTCCATCTGGCATATACATTATGTAAACATTTACCGTTCCGTCTAGTCTTACTTTTTCA
This sequence comes from uncultured Clostridia bacterium, assembly GCA_934132805.1. Classification (GTDB taxonomy): domain Bacteria; phylum Bacillota; class Clostridia; order TANB77; family CAG-508; genus CAG-269. The sequence continues at coordinate 3,538 of CAKPAB010000043.1, forward strand.
CTTTGCACCTCTTTTTTGTATATTGATGCTATACCACTTGTACCAATTGTGTTTAAAACATCTGGCTTTGAGTCTGGTACTATCATATCACCCTCTGCTAATATGATTTCTTTTCTTTCTGCTATTAATTTATTTATATTTAAGTTTTCTCTTTGTGCTTCTATCATTTTTTACCTCCTTACAGTTTTTCTTTATAAATGTATATGAGGTTGTTTTCATTTTATTCATAACTTAATTATTTTTTGATGGAACTATTACTATATTTAATGTTGAGTCATATTTGTATTTGCTTATTATATCTTGTGAAAAACTTGCTAATTCATTTGGTATTACTATTGTTGTATATTTCTGTTTTTTTAATTCTTCTATTTTATTGTCAATTTCTTCTGGCTCTTTTATTTCTTCTATGTTCATTCCTAGCAATTTTGGAAGTTGATAGTCTTTTTCATATTTTATAAAAGATATTTTCATCTTTAATCACTTCTTTCATATAATTAATTAAGGCATTAAAGGCAACATATTATTTAATATCATAAAATCTATAATTATTTTGTTGCAAAAAAAATCTTTTATTCACATATTATTTTTCCATGCCAAATATAATAAAATAAAAACGGAATTAAAGCACTGTCCCTTAATCCCTAAAAAAGGGGAATTTAAGGAACGTCCCTCAATCCCGTTATGCACTTTTTAATTCCAAGCGTAATTTATCAGCAATCATTGCTATAAATTCGCTGTTGGTTGGCTTTCCTTTAGCTGCTGATATTGTATAACCAAAAATATTCTCAACTGTTTTTTGGTCCCCTCTACCCCAAGCAACTTCAATTGCGTGGCGTATTGCACGTTCAACACGGCTTGGAGTCGTATTAAATTTCATTGCAATTTTAGGATATAAACTTTTTGTTATTTGATTAATAACATCAATATCATTAACAACCATAATAATAGCCTCACGCAAATATTGATATCCCTTTATATGTGCAGGAACTCCAACCTCATGAATAATATTTGTTACCAATGCTTCCAAATTTTCCTGACTTTTAATTGATTCTCCTGAAATTTCCACGTATTGTTGTTTTATTTCTTTAGTAAAAAAATTACTTGTATTTTTGCTTGGTATAAAGTTTTTTAATTCTTTTATCCTTTTTATTAATAATTCGATATCAAAAGGCTTTACAACATAATACTCTGCCCCAAGTCTTACAGCCTTTTGAGTAATTTTGTCTTGTCCTACTGCAGAAAGCATTATACACATTGGTTTTTTCTCACATTTTATTATACTTAATTTTTCTAATACCCCTATTCCATCTAAGTGTGGCATTATTACATCTATTAAAGCTACATCTGGCATTACATTTGTTATCATATCTATTGCTTCTTCTCCATCTTTGGCAATTCCTATTACCTCCATATCATCTTGCTCTTGAATATATCTAGCAAGTGTTTGAGCAAATTCTTGATTATCATCTGCTATTAAAATTGATGTTTTTTCTTTCATCTTTAACCCCATTCCTTTCCCAAGGCACAGATTGATTGAAAAAAATTTTTCAATCTTCTCTCCCCTTTTTGTTCTTTTTCATTTGTTTTATGTAGCTTATCTTTTGAATTGTCCTTGTATCAGCAAATTAAAGAACTGTAAATTTTTTACAGTTCTAATTATATTATTTATTTACTTTTTTTTCAATCAATTTTTCCCAATATTTACAAAAACACTATTTTAATATACTTTTATCTATCAATTTTTTAGATGAAAACTCCAATTTTATCAAATTTACTTTTTTTGTATTAAAATCAACTATTAATCTTTGTTTATTACACTCTTCTAACTGAATTTTACAAATAATTTTCTCTGAATAATTATAATCTTTTATATAAATATTGCTTTTTTTACAATAATATTTAAAAGATTCCAAATTATTATAGTCCAACTCAACTTCAGCTTCTATTCCCATACACTTTTCTATTTTTTCTGCATTTTCTATTGCTTCAAATGTTGCATCTGAATACGCTCTAACTAAACCTCCGGTTCCAAGTAATATTCCTCCAAAATATCTAGTAACAATCACTAAAACATTGCACAAATTATTTTTTTGTAAAATATTTAACATAGGTCCACCAGCAGTTCCTGATGGCTCTCCATCATCACTTGATTTTTCTATTACTTGTTCATTCTCTATAACTCTATATGCCACACAATTATGACGTGCATCATAATATTTTTTCTTAATTTTTCTAATCTGTTCTTCAGCCTCTTTTTGAGTTTCAATTTTTATTAGATTACATATAAATTTAGATTTTTTTACAACTATTTCTGCTTCAACATTTTGTTTAATTGAAATAAAATTTTCCATATTCTACTCATCCCTTCTTAATGCACAAATACTAACTTTATCATTATTACTTAATTTTCATTCAGCTTGTATCATTGTCCAGCAGCATATCCTGTAGAATACGCAATTTGTAAATTAAAACCGCCTGTATATGCATCTACATCAATAATCTCACCTGCAAAATATACACCTTCTACTAACTTCGATTCCATAGTCTTAGGATTTATTTCCTTAATATTTATACCACCACTGGTAATTATTGCTTCATCTATTGGCCTAAACCCTTTTATTGTAATTTCAAAATTTTTCAACAAGCTAACTAGTTTATGTCTTTCTTTTTTATTGATTTCATTAACCTGTTTTTCAGGGTTTATTCCACTTTTCTCAACAATTACAGGAATTAATTTTTGTGGTAACAATTTATCCAAACTATTTTTAAATTGTTTATTTTTAAATTCTGAAAAATCTCTTAAAATTCTTTCATCTAATTTTTCTTCTGATAATGCCGGTTTAAAATCTATACTTAACACAACTTTCCTATTTTTCAAAAGTTCATCTATATTCTTGTATCTAACTAAATGGGCTGAACTACTCAAAATAGTAGGTCCAGATACACCAAAATGGGTAAACAACATTTCTCCAAAATCTTGATATATAATCTTATTATTTTCTTTATTTTTTAACTCTACATTTACATTTCTTAAAGACAGACCTTGTAACTCTTTACACATATTTTGTTCAAATGTCTCTAATGGCACTAATGATGGTCTAATTTGAGTTACTGTATGTCCTAATTTTTTTGCTAATTCATATCCATCGCCAGTTGAGCCTGTTAGTGGATAACTTTTTCCACCTGTTGCTAATATTACCTTGTCAGCTTCAAAAAATCTAGCTTTATTTTTTTCCGCTTCCATAACTCTAACATTCAATTTTCCATTTTCATTTTTAGGAATAATTTCAGTTACTTTCATATTATATTCAATTTTAACATTCAATTCTTTTAGCCTTTTAGTAAAGCATTTTAATACATCTAAAGATTTATCTGTTATAGGGAACACTCGATTCCCCCTCTCTTCTTTTACTTCTAAACCTTCTTGTTTTAAAAAATCTATTATGTCATTATTAGTATAATTTTTAAAAGAACTATATAAAAATTGTCCATTACCTGGTATATTACGTATAAATTCATCAATTGGTAAAGAAGATGTTATATTACATCTCCCCTTACCTGTAATCAGCAATTTTCTTCCAAGTCTCTCTTTTTTTTCCAACAAAGTAACATTATTTCCATTTTCAGCAGAAGCAATTGCTGCCATCATCCCAGCAGGTCCTCCACCAATTACTACAACATTCATATTTCTCTCCATTTCATTCTTAATGTAAGTTGACACAGTCAAAATTTTAATTATTTTTCAATCCCCATTTTTTGAATTGCTTTTAATATTCCAAACTTTCCATACTCATATGTAAGTCCACCTTGCATATATGCAATAAATGGCTCACGTATTGGACCGTCACAACTTAATTCAATTGTTGACCCTTCTGTAAATGTTCCTGCTGCCATTATAACTTTATCTTCATATCCTCCCATATCACTAGGAAATGGAATTACATTTGAATCTATTGGTGAGCCCATTTGAATTCCTTGACAGAATTTCACTAAGTTTTCTTCACTACCAAGTTTTATTGTTTGAACAATATCTGCTCTTACTTCATCATATTTTGGCTCAACATCATATCCTAATTCTTCTAATATCCTACTTGCAAATATTGCTGTTTTTACACTTGAAGATACAACTTGTGGCGCAAAAAATAGTCCTTTTAGTAATTGTGTATTTTGTCCTAATGATGGCCCTATTTCCTTTCCAATCCCTGGTGCTGTAAGCCTTTCTGCACATAATTCTATTAAATTTCTTTTACCTACTATATATGCTCCAGATGTTGCAATTCCTGCACCTAAATTTTTCATTAATGACCCTACTGCTATATCTGCTCCTATTTCTATTGGCTCTTTGTCTTGAACAAATTCACCATAACAATTGTCAACCATAATTATTACATCTTTATTAACTTCTCTAATTGCTTTTATTACTTTTTCGATTTTCTCTATAGTTAAACTCTTTCTTGTCGAATATCCTCTTGACCTTTGGATTTCAACTAATTTTACATCTTGTTGCTCTAATCTTTTTTGAATTGTTTTTATATCAAAGTCATTTTCTATAAGCTCTATTTGCTCATATTTTATTTCAAATGCTTTTAATGAACTTTTGCTTTCTGTTTCATTGCATCCTATAACAGTTTGTAGAGTGTCATATGGCTCTCCTGTTATACTTATCATTGTGTCATTAGGACGTAGTAATGCTGACAATGTTATTGCTAAAGCATGTGTTCCTGATATAAATTGGGCACGTACTAAAGAATCTTCTGCTTTAAATATTTTTGCATAAATTTCTTCTATTTTATTTCTTCCTGCCTCGTCAATTCCATATCCTGTTGATGAATTTAAGTGCATTTCTTGTAAATTACATTCTTGAAATGCTGATAACACTTTTAGACTATTCTTTTCACATATTTCATCCATCTTTCTAAATTGCTCTTTTATTTCTGCTTCTACTTTATTTGATAGCTTTTCTAGCTCTGTATCAATTCCTAATCTTTCTAACATTTTATTACCTTCTTTTCTTTTTTAATCTATTATATTTTACTATAGATTGCACATTTTTACAATAGTAGAAGTTGATTTTTTATGTAAATTGTGTTATGATTTAATCATTAAAAAAACACAATATAGGAGGAAAACATCATGGAACTTTTTAAATTTGAATTTATTCTTCGGAATGAATTTGTTGAATTAAAAGATTTATTTTTAATCTTCAACAACATGGTGTTAACTAATAAAATTAGTAACACTGATATTGAAGTAAGAAACTATGTGGAAAAAGGACAAATTTATTATTATTTATATGTTGGTCTGCATCGATGTAAAACATCTTTCGCTTCTATCAGAATTAATAGAAACATAGAAACTATCTCAGAAAAAACAAATATTGATTTAATAAAGTTTTCTAATTTTAAAAAATCTAACAAAAATTATTTTACTGTTTTTTCTGTAGCAGAAGACAACAAAACTGTAACAATTACAATCTTTGATATATATGTACCTAAAAAAATAGAAACATATACAAATGATAATATTTTTGACATTCATACAGATTGTTTGTTATCACTAGAATTTTACTTGCGGAAACCATTTAAGGAACTAACATCGTTAATTTCTATTGCAAACAGAATGTTTGCTAAAAAAGCAAGCAGTTTTATTACACTACGGCCTACATCGGATAACAAAAAAACATATCTTAATATAAATATATTATATGAAGATATTAAAAGTCCTTCATTATCTATTACTGTTGGACTTATCCGAAATTCAGTACCTGCTGAATATCAATTTGAACTAGCAAAATTTAATTTTGCATGTTCTAAAATTCCAAATACATCGCCGGTTTTTATCAGTTGTAATAATGTCGATTCCAAACATGGACCTATGGTCAACATTGACATTTTTGCTTCAACAAATTCAGACATGACAAAAGAAATAGAAAAACAATTTAAATTACTTGATTCTATTTCTCCTATCTAAGGACACAAATATGTCTTAGAATTAAAAAGATATTATTAATTTTTTTAAAATCATGCAAAAAGACTGAAACTTTGTAATTTCAAGTTCCAGTCTTTTTGTATTATTATTGTTGAGCATATGGTAATACAGCAATATGTCTAGCTCTTTTAACTGCTGTAGTAATATCTCTTTGATGTTTTGCACAACATCCTGTTGTTCTTCTTGGTAAGATTTT
>CAKPAB010000044.1 GCA_934132805.1 uncultured Clostridia bacterium
ATTGTCTTTATTAATTCTTGTTATTTGTTTTTTGCAAAATAATTACTTCAATAAATAATTTTCTCTCGAATTTCTCGGCAAGGATATTAACTTTTCAAGGTTTCAATTATTTACCTCAGTAAATATTTTACATTATTATTTTAATATAACTTTTTTGTTTTGGCAATACTTTTTTAAAAATTTTCAGGGTCATTTCATAAAATATTACAATTGTAATATTTCCAATAAATGGGAATTGTTAAGTAAGCAGTTAAACATATTTGATTTAACTGTTTGCTTTTTTCCTTTTAAATAGTTTTTATGAACGCTAACTCCCATTTTTCTGAATATATTCATATTTTCTTGTGCTCTTTTACTTAATAATTTGCATCTATCCTCATCAAATGTTACATCTAAAATATGATGCATACTTTCTATTTGCCAATGCTTTCTTGTATACTCTAATAATTCTTTTGCTGTTGCATTTTTACTACTTAAATAACAACTAATTTCTTCGCTTGCCTTTCCTTCTTTTTCCACTTTTCTTTTTACTGCAAATATTTTTTTCAAGCCTTTCCATGCATCTATATAATTTGTAAAAAATGCTACTTCATTTAACACATAACATGTTCTTGTTTCTATTCTTCCATGTTTTTTCTCTTGTGTTTTATATATTTCATATTCACATTCTTTATCTACTTCACTCATATATTTATCATCAAACATTGCATATACATCTTCATAAATGTTTTTTTGATTTGCTTTTAATTGCAATACATAATCTCCTCCATTTTCAACAATTTTTTTTGCTGTTTCTTTTTGGCAATGCATTGCATCTGCTGACCTTATTGCTTTTCCATCCAACATTATTTGTTTATTTTTTCTTTTATTAAGCTTTGAACTATTCCTACTATGCTTAACCCTAACCATTTTGTATCTATCATTACTAATACTCTTGTCATTGTTGGTTTTGATGGTATTGTTTTTATATTAAATTCTTTTTCTAAGAATTCTTTTTTATTATTCCCATAATCTACTATTTTATCTAATTCATCCATTCCGCATAATACTGATATCATTATTAATTTTAATATATCTATTAATTTATGTTTTATTGTGAATTGGTCCCTTTTATCTTCTATTAATCCAAAGTACATATTTAATATATCGTTTGTTTCCATTTCTTTCACCCTGATATATTTTAACATATTTTTCAATTGTTACAAAATTGTAATATTTTATGAAATGACCCTGCATTTTTTGGAGATGTTTTGATTGCATTTTCACATTTTTGGGAGATATTTTGGTTGCTTTTTCACAAATATTGGAGATAAGAAACAGATATAAAATACCTGATACATTACCTCCTCTTTTGTGCAACCTAGATATCATAAGCATATATGCTTTTAGACCTATAGCTTTGCATCATAACCTAAAAAATTTTTAATCTTTTTCAATTAGTAATTTATTAATTGTACTTATAAATAAAACCAAATAAGAAATTGATACTAAAAATCCGCCCAAAACATCACTTGTATAATGCACACCTAAATAAATTCTACTTACACCAATGGTGCAAATTAAAATGCTCAAAAATACAATTGAAATCCATTTAACATACTTATTTTTCACATATTTATAAATTAAATATATTAGATATCCATAAAATGCCATACTTACCATAGAATGACCTGATGGAAAACTGTAACCTGTTTCTTCTATTATCCTAAATTCTGTAGGACGTGGTCTTTGCAATATTCTTTTTAATAATTGATTTAATACAGTAATTATTACCAAATTTGAAAATATAGATAGCCCTATTTTCTTATTTTTTATCAATATAAACAATATTGCTGTTAATGTTATTAAAAATATTGCTCCTCCAAAGTTGGTAATGAATTTGGCTATTGGTGTTGCAAAATCTGATATCAAAAATGTTGATATTATTTTGTAACCAATTATATCTCCATTCATTATTTCTTTGTGAAATACATCTTCTGCTAATGCTAAAAATCCGATTAATGCTATAAATAACACAATCCATTTAAAGTTTTTCTTCATAAATTTTTTTGTTTTTTCTTTCATTTTTAAATAATTCCCTTTTTTAATTTCCCATAATAATATGAAGCAGTTGCTCCAGCATCTATCAAAAAGTCTGAGCCTGTTATAAATGAACCTTTTTCACTCATTATTAATTCAGCAACATTTTTCATTACATCTTTTGTCCATTTGATATGCATGTAATGTATCAGTAATATTTTCTGGTTGTAGTATATCCAATTTTAATAATTCTTCTGTATCAGTTGTAGCAAGTAATTCGTCTTCTTCCTTGCTCAATTGTTTCATTCTCTTTCCAGATTGACTTGAAATTGTAACACCAACTCCACCTTTTTTGATAATTTTACCAACTTCTTCTAGCAATACTGCTGTTCCATGTAAGTCTACTTTTAATATTGCTTCTATTGGTGCTTGTGAAGGAGATACCCCAGCTGCATTTATAAGATTTGATATTTCTCCATAACTTTGCCCTACTTTAATTAGATTTTGTATTGATTCTCTTGAAGATATATCACATTCTACTGCTTCTGTGTCAAATCCTGCTTCATTCATTATTTTGCTAATATTTTGTGCATTTTCTAATTTTTTGTCTCCTATTATAATTTTCTTTCCATATCCTAAAGTCTTTGTTCTTGAAAATCCTATTTTTTTAAGTTCTCCATAAGTAACATTGTCAACATCGCAAAAAAGATGACATAATTTTGCACAATCATTTTCAATACAAGCTGTATGCCAAAGGCACTTCTTCATTGTTACATCAAAGTAATTCTTACCATGTTTTTGTGTACTTTCCCACAAGTCAGTTTTTTTCTGGTTTTCTGACTTATTTTCTATATCTTTGATGATTTTATATTTACCGATATTCCTTCCTTTCAAGACACAAACTTTTATTAAAAATATTATGCATTAATAGTTATTTTTAAATAAATAACATCCTTTTTCATGTGAATATATTACTCCAATTGCTTGTAAATATGAATAAATAATTGTTGTCCCTACAAATTTCATCCCGCGCTTTTTTAAGTCTTTTGAAATTACGTCTGATAATTCTGAACTTGTTTTATTTATTTCATATACAATTTCATTTCTTGTAAAATGCCATATATAATTAGAAAATGTTTGATATTCATTTTGTATCTTCTTAAATATTTTGCTATTATTTACTGTAGCATTTATTTTTAGTTTATTTCTAATAATATTTTGATTTTCCAATAGTTTTCCAATTTTTTCATTATTATAATTCGAGATTTTTTCTATATCGAAATTATCAAATGCTTTTCTAAATGCTTCTCTTTTATTTAATACACATTCCCATGATAATCCTGCTTGAAATGATTCTAATATTAACATTTCAAATAAATATTTATCATCATAAGATGGTTGTCCCCATTCTTTGTCATGGTATTTTACATATAATTCATTTTGTAGATTACACCATGTGCATCTTTTTTTGTTATTTTTACACATTATTTTTCTTCTTTCTTTTTTATTAGTGTTATACCATAAAAGCGAGTAATTATCAACTAATTATTCGCTTAATTATTTTTCTATAATTCTTCTGTAAAGTCTTTTCTCTTGCCTGCTTCTATTTCGTCATATAGTTCTATTTTGTAATTTAGTCTTTTTAAAGTTTCTGTAATACTTTTTTGCTTTTCTACTAACTTCTCTCTTTGCTCTTCTAGTAAGCTTTTTCTTGCTTTTACTGTGTCTTTTCCTTGTTCGAATAAGTTCATGTGGGTTTCTTGGTACATTAGTTAAAAGTCCTACTCTTTCATAATATCTTAATGTATCTGGTGTAATATCGTACTTTTTTCCTACTTCTGCTATTGTCATTTTTGTTTCCCCCTTATGATTTAAATAATTATTCTGGTAATTTATCATATTCTTCGTCTGTAACTTTTTCACACCATTCATTAGATGTATTTTCTCCTGGTACTTCTAATGCTAAATGACTGAACCAACTATTCTTTTTAGCACCATGCCAATATTATTTCTGCCATTTCTTCTTTTGTTATTCCGTGCTTTTTAGCGTTCATTAAGTGATATTTGAACGAGTTGTCTAGCATTCCTTTTCCTATTAATCCTGCTATTGTTATCATACATCTATTTTTGGTTGATAATTTATCCTCTCTTGCCCATACTTCTCCAAATAATACATCATCATTTAGTTCTACAAATTTTGGTGCAAATTCTCCTAATTGATTTCTTCCTGCTGTTTGTTTTTCCATTTTTAATCTCCTTCCTTAGCGAAACCTGTCTAGTTTGAAAATATCCATTTTCGCTCTTCATTTTTCATTATTATTTTCCCCTTCTTTTTATATATAAGGTATAAAATCTGGATTTTCTCCAGAAAAATATATATCTAACCATTTTGATGTTTCTTTAAATATTGATACTTCTTTTTCTTCACAGTCTGTTGTATGTTTACTAATATCCCTTGAGCCTTCAAACAAAATCTGTAATCATAATTCCAGGTGCTAAACGTCCAATTTGTATTGGTAAATTTCTTTCTTTTACTTCATTAGCTAATGCTTTCAAAAAATATGTAAGTGCTCTTTTGCTTGTTCCATAAGCTGATAATCCGAGCATCATTGCATCATTACTACCATATCCTTCAATTCCATATATTTGTGCAAATCCTTGTTTTATCATTTGATTCATTGCTATTTTTGAGCCAATCATTGCACCCTTTAAATCTATATCTATTAATCTGTCTATTTGTTTTGTATCAACTTCCCATATTGGTATCATATTTTGATTTACACCTGCATTTTCTAAATTATTTTGCCATTTCAAATCCTAGGCCTCTTGCTGAGCCTGTTATTACTACTGTTTTCATTTGTTTTTCCTCCCTTTTATTAGTATATTTGAAATATATCATAAAAGTAAATAATTATCAATAATATTACTTCATTTTGTATTTTATAAAATTGATATAGTTACAGTTCACATTCCATAAAATATAAAAAACTATTATCCAGTAACTATTTTATCTCATATTATATTATACATCATATTTTTTGTTGAAATATGAAAAAAAGAAAGGATTGAATTTAATGAAAAAATTATTTTGTTTTTTAGCTTTAATTGCAACATTTGGACTAATAAACATCCCATCCTATGCAGCTGAATCACCATTATATGACCAAAACTTTAATAGTAACCAAGGTGTTTTTTTTGCAAATGGCACTCCAATTGTTATTTCGGAAATTGATGGAAATACTGTCATAACTTGGAATGGTGGAAGTCAAATTGTGCCAAATACTGTAAGTGTTTTTGGTGGAGGAAATGGTGGCAACTATGAATCTTCCCAAATCACTATGGAAAGTGGAACTGTCCAAAATCTAGTTGCTGGTGGACTTGGATATACTGCTGACAAATCTTCTACTGTTACAAAAGCAAATGTCACAATAAATGGTGGCACTATTTCAAATGCAGTTACTGGTGGTGGATATTTTAATGCAAAAGTTAATGAAACAAACATACAAATGAATAGCGGTACTGCTTTAACTGTTCAAGGTGGTGGCATGGCAAGTGGAAAAATTGATGGTATAAATTATTCTGTTGGAACTAAAGAAGATAGTGAAAATTCTCCAAATAGAACAGAAATTGCAAATGTTACAATTTCTGGTGATAAGGTCTCTTATGGAGTCTTTGGTGGTGGCCAAGGTTATTCATATACCGGAACTGCTAACCTTGCAATTTCAGATGGTGACATGGGTAATTCTTATGTTACAGCTGGTGGCTCTAATGGCTATACTGGTATTGCAAATATTAAATTGACAGGTGGAAAAATTGGTGTTTACCAAACTGTTAATAGAGGCACTTTGGATAATGCTACTGTAAAAGTTGCTGGCTCTTCTATTGGTAAATTTTATGTAGGTGGAGAAACTGAAGATAAGTCTGTTACAGGTGTTCTTAATAAAGTTAACACTCATTTAGTTAGTGGAACTATAGAATCTTTAGATTTTGGAACTAGCAATGGCTCACCTATAACTATTGATAACGAAACTTATAATGTAACTGCAACAGATTCTGTTAAAATTATTAATGATAATATTGGTGATTCTAAACAATCTATTTCTTATGATTTTACTGTTCCAACTAAAACTGTAAAATTATTTGTTAATCAAAATATGAAAATGTCTACTGTTATTACTACAGCGCCTTCTGGATATGAAGATGTTTTTGCTGATTTGTTTTCTTATTCCGTTGATAATGAGTCTATTGCAACTGTAAGTGAAGATGGTATTATTACTGGTGTTTCAGAGGGTACTGCTTCTGTTACTGTAAAAAATGGTGAAAAAATTGAAACTATTGATGTTACTGTTGTTGCTACTCAACCTATGATTATTTTGCTTTATGCTCTTATTTCTTTTGTTGTAATTTTATTAACTGTTTTATTTGCATTTTTGTATTTTGAGGTTTTATAATATTCTCTTTTCTGAATAACAATATATTTCTGAAAAAAGTGGCTAAAAGGTGAGACAGATTTGTACTGTCTCACCTTTTTATATTCTCAACCTCAACGCATTTAACACAACAGTCAAACTACTAATTGTCATTGCAAATGCCGCAATCATTGGATTCATAGTAATTCCTAATGGTTGCAAAATACCACAAGCAACTGGAATCATACAAATATTATAGAAAAATGCCCAAAATAAATTTTGTTTTATATTTCGTATAGTCTTTTTACTAATCTCAATTAACTCATTAATTTTTCCCAAATTATCATTCATAAGAACTACTTGTGAAGAATCCATAGCGATATCTGTACCGCTTAAAACTGATACACCAATATCTGCTGTTACTAGGCTTACACTATCATTTATCCCATCTCCACACATCATTACAAGTCCTTTTTCTTTTAATTTCTTTATTTGCTCTGATTTTTCTTTTGGTGTGACATTTGAAATAACTTTATCAATTCCAATTTCTTTTGCGATTATTTCTGCGGTTTTCTCATTGTCACCTGTAAGTATTACGATATCAATATTTCTATTTTTTAATTTTTGTATTACATCAACAACATTTTCTTTTAGTATATCTTTTACTCCTATTAATGCTATTAATTCATTGTTTAAGCTAACAAATAGAATACTGTTTCCTTGATTTACCAAGTCTTTTTCGTCTTGTTCATTGTCTATTTTGATATTATTTTCTGTCATTAATTTTTTATTACCAATTAGATATTTATCTCCGTTTTGCGTTATTCCTTCAACTCCAAATCCTGGTATTGCTTTAAATTCTTTCATTTCTTCTAGTTCTATTTTCTCGTCTTGTGCTTTTTTTACAATTGCTCTTGCTATTGGATGTTCAGATTTATTTTCTATGCTTGCAACTTTTCTTAATATCTCTTTTTTTTCTATATTGCTGTAATTATATATTTTAGAAATGCTCAATTCGCCTTTCGTTAGTGTTCCTGTTTTATCAAAACAAATTGTTTTTACTTTATGTGCATTTTCTAGTGTTTCACTTGTTTTTACCAATATTCCTTTTTTACTTGCATTGCCAGATGCTATAACTATTGCAAGTGGTGTTGCTAACCCTAAACTACATGGACATGCTACAACTAATATGCTTACAAATATGTTTATTGCAGTTGCTACATTTTTTGAAATTAGCAACCATAAAATAAATGATAAAACTGCAATTACCAAAACTACTGGTACAAAGTAGCCACTTATTTTGTCTGCTATTTTGGCTATTGGTGCTTTTGTGCTTGTTGCTTGTGTTACTAGTCTCACAATTTCTGAAACAGTTGATTCTTTACCAATTTTTTCTGCTTTATATTTTATTGTTCCTTCATAATTTATACTTCCTGCAATTACTTTTGAGCCTTTTTCTCTTTTTACTGGTACACTCTCACCTGTTATAAATGATTCATTAATATGTGTTACTCCTTCAGTAATTTCTCCATCAACTGCTATTTTTTCTCCTGGCTTGCATATCACAATATCACCTTTTTGGATTTCATCTAATGTTACTGTGACCTCTTGTCCATTTCTTAAAATTATTGCATTATTTGGAGTTATAGTCATTAATTGTTGCAATGCTTCTTTGGTTTTATCTTTGTTTTTATTTTCTACATATCTTCCTATTTCTATAAAGAATATGACTATTGCCGCTGATTCAAAATATAGGCTTTCTACATGCATTTCATGTCCTTTTAAAATTTGAATTGTTCCATATATACTGTAAATATAACTTGCTAGAACTCCTATCATTACTAGTGTATCCATATTGGGTGTTTTGTGTATCAAATTTTTGTATCCATTTTTTATTATGTCTTTTCCTAAAATTAATACTATTGTTGTTAAAATAAATAGTGCTATTGCATAATTTACTGGATGTGTCATCATGTTTAGAAATGGAATTACTGGCAATCCTACCATATGTGACATTGATATATATAATACTAATATTGATATTATTGTTATTACTATTAGTTTATATTTTTCGTTTGATTTTTTCTTTTCTTCTTTTTCAAAATTGTCTATTCCTAAACTCTCGAATCCTGCTTTTTCTACAAATTTTTCTACTTGTTCTAGTGTTAGTTTTTTGTCGTCGTATTCTATGTTTGCATTATTCATTATTAAATTTACTGTTGCTTGTTTTATTCCGTCTTGTTTATTTAGGTATTTTTCTAGTCCTGTTGAACAAGCACTACAAGTCATTCCGTCAATTTTTAATAATACTTTTTTCATAGTAATTATTCTCCTTTAAAACCTGCATCTTCAATAGCATCTTTAACGCTCTCTATATTAATTTTTGTTTCGTCATATTTTATTGTTGCTTTCTTTTCTTCTAAACTTACTTTTGCTGTTTCTACTCCATCTAAATTGTTTAATACTTTCTCTAATCTTGTTGAGCATCCTGCACAGTGCATTCCTTCTATTTTTAAATTTGTTTCTTTCATTTTATTTTCCTCATTAAATTTTATTATTTTAATTTTCTTACTTATTATACACCCATTAGGGGTATTTGTAAATATGGATGTATATATAGTTTTTTGTTTATTTTTCAGTATTGTTACAGTTTACAGTCCATAAAATTATTGTTTGTGTGGCACCCACTTCCCATTGGGTAATTGTATATATTTGAGATTTCGGCCGTTTGATTGGAGTAAAAAATAGAAAATCTTAAATAAAAAACTGAGGAATGCTCACGGGAAAACTGTATATATGTA
>CAKPAB010000045.1 GCA_934132805.1 uncultured Clostridia bacterium
TAATATTGTTTCAATTGCATTCAAGAATTCTAAAACCATATACATATATACAGTTTTGGCCTGAGTGAGAGAGGCTCCAGTTTTTTATGTTAGATTTTCTTTTTGAACGCAATGAATCGGACGAAATCTCAAATATATATAATTACCCAAGGGGAATGGGGCCACACAAACAATAATTTTATTGGCTGTTAACTGTAACAAATAATATTAAAATAGGAGGTACTTTATGAATTCTTTATGGTTACAAGAAAATCAAAAAAATAGTAACTTTGAAAAACTTAGTACTAATAAAACTACAGACGTATGTATTATAGGTGCTGGGATATTTGGTATGACTTGTGGTTATTATCTAGCAAAATCAGGTTTGAAGACTACGATTATAGAAAAAGATGAAATTGGTCATAAATCTACTGGGCACACAACAGCGAAAATAACTTCTCAGCATGGTTTATTTTATACTTACTTAGTAGAAACATATGGCGAAGAATTTGCAAAAGATTATTTAAATGCAAATCAAGAGGCTATTGAAAATATAAAAAAAATTATAGACACAGAAAAGATTAACTGTGACTTTGAAATACAATCGAGTTTTGTATATACAACTGCAAAATCGGAGGTTTCAAAATTAAAGGATGAGGTAAATGTTATAAATGCATTAGGTTTTCCTGCAAACTTTGTTACAAAAACTGGTTTGCCTTTTGAAGTTGCTGGTGCTGTGCAATTTAAAAACCAAGCTCAATTTAATCCATTAAAATATTTACACGGTTTGTCTAATTCTATTATAAAAAATAATGGTGAAATATACACTAATACTACTGTTTATGATATAAAGCATGATAATGATATTTTTTATACTTTTACTCCTAATGGTGTTGTATCTTCCAAATATGTCATTCTTGCTTCACATTATCCATTTATAAATTTTCCTGGAATTTATTTTTTTAAGATGTATCAAGCTTCTTCTTATGTTATTGGTATTGATGCAAAAAAGACTTTAAATAATGGGATGTATATAACTGCCTCTTCCCCAACTTATTCTTTTAGGACTACAAATTTTAATGGTAGAAAAATTTTGCTACTTGGCGGATGTGGTCATAAAACTGGTATGCCAGTGAATTATACTGTTTCTTATGGTGTTTTGGAAAATTATGCTAAACAGCTATTTCCAAATTGTGATATTTTATTTAGATGGAGTACTCGTGATTGTATTACTCTTGATAAGATTCCTTATATTGGTCATTTTTCTAATGTGATGGAAAATATTTTTGTTGGAACTGGTTTTAATAAATGGGGTATGACTTCTTCTAATGTTGCTGCTAATATTGTTTGTGATATGATTTGTTGCAAAACTAATGAATATGCTTATGTTTTTGATTCCACTCGTGTTCATCCTATAAAAAATGTGGATGAAGTTAAAAATATGATTAGCGAGTCTGTTAATTCTCTTGCTATTAAGAAGTTAAAAAATTCAAGTCTTGTTTTTGATGATATTCCTTTTAATTCTGGTGGTATTATTGATGTTAACAATGAGAAAGTTGGTGTTTATAAAGATACTTCTCGGAAATGTTTTTGCTGTTAAGCCTGTGTGTACTCATCTTGGTTGTTTGCTTTCTTGGAATGATTCTGATAAAACTTGGGATTGTCCTTGCCATGGCTCTCGTTTTGATTTTATGGGTAAAAATATTTATGACCCTGCTTTTGATGATTTGCAAATTTTTGATTTGGGTGTTTAATGTTGCCTATCTTTGGTATTTTTTATATGAATTGATGATTATAAAATTTTAAAGAACTAGATTATTCTATATCGAAGAAATCTAGTTCAATAAATAATAAATAATATAAATATATGAATGTAAGCTGATTGTAGCAAAACAGCAGCAATAAGTCAATAAAAATGTTAAAAATATTGTAATTTTTTTCAAAATCAATTATAATGTTTTTAGCATTTTTATTATATGAAAGGGGTTAGTTTAAAAATGGATAATAATTCAGTTGATACTGATGCTAAAATACCGGATTTACCATCAACTATGTTGCATAAGTTTGTTGTCTTTTTCAAAAGATGATGATGAGAAGGTTAGGTGATTACTGATGATAGATAATTTGTCTGATAGATTTACAGAGGTTTATTCTATTTTGAAATGTTTGGATAAAGAGTATCAGGAAATGATTCCTTTGGCTGTTTGGGATGATATTAAAAGTAGAATGAATTTTTCTTATAAGTATTCTTATGTTCCTGGTGATGAACAGCATTTGGATGATTATACAATAGCTTTATTAAATCAGATTTATTTTGATTATTTAAAATTTAAGAATAATAGAGTTGATTTAACAAAATTTAATAAAAAATAATCTAGGAGAATTACAATGTATTATACATATATGGTAAGATGTGAGGATAATTCTATATATACTGGTATGACAAATAATTTAGATAAAAGAATAAGTCAACATTTATCAAAAAATGGTGCAAAATATACTAAATCACATAATGCAATTAGACTAGAAGTAGCTTGGAGAAGCAAAGATAAATCGTTGGCTTGTAAGTTAGAATATCAAATCAAACAATTAACAAAGAAACAAAAGGAAAACTTAATAATTGGTGAGAAGTTATCCACATATTTAGCAGGAATTGTGGATTGTAGAAGATATAAAAGGATTAAATTGAAATAAAAGAATGATATAATAATTTTTCTAAATATATAAACAAACAAGAAATATTTAGTTTATTTCATCTAAATTTTTCTTGTTTGTTTGTGTCCCTATTTAAGGTTGGACTTCCTATACTATAATAAAATATGGTCGAGGTGACAGGGATCGAACCTGCGACCTCATGGTCCCAAACCACGCGCGCTACCAACTGCGCTACACCTCGAAATAATCTAAATATTGTTTAACGCTTATATATAATACCACACTTTTTTAGATTTGACAAGGTTTTTTTATAAATTTTTTAAAAAGGTCTTGCAAATTAGTAAAAAATTCTTTATAATATAGAATATATGAAAATTTATAAAAATTTTTTATGTTCCAAATATGCGTCTGTAGTTTAGTTGGATAGAATGCAGGCCTACGAAGTCTGAGATCGGGGGTTCGAATCCCTCCAGGCGCACCAAAAAAGTACCATTAATGGTACTTTTTTACTTTAGATAATTTCCGGATTGTCCTCTAAAATTTTATCTACAATATTGTCTCCTATGTCAAAAGGAACAACATATCCTTGTAATGTTTTAGCCTTTTCCCTCAAATTATGATTCTCTTCATTAACATAAATTTTTGCTTTTCCCTTTCCATTTTTAGCCTCTTGAACTAAATTAGAGACTGGAGAATTACCATCAAAAGCAATGACAACAGAATTTCTTCTTTCAAAAATCTCATAATTAAAACTTTTATAAATACCAAATTCCTCGCTTTCTGTAGATATGCAAACACCGTCAACTTCATTATTTTTAAGCTTATATCCAACTTCTTCTGAAATCATTTTAGGAATAATAGCGTCAATTTCAAATTTTTTATTTAATTTATTTGATATATCAATTACTGCTTTTTCGTACCCTTCCATTTTGTGTCCAATTACAAAATATGCTTTTTTGTTATCTATTTTTTTGATTAATTCTTCTATCATTTTTGTTCCTTCTGCAGTTAATTTTGTATTTTTATTTTTAGCATTGAAGCTTCCACCTGCTATTATTATTGGCACTTTATTTTGTGGCAATTTTTTTATTTTTCCTTTTAGTAATTTTTCTGATTCTATATTGCTATTTATTCTTAGTTCTATCTGATTCTCTTTATTTTTTTCTTCTATTTCATTTTCTAATTCTAATATAGCTTCTCTTATAGTTCTTCCTGCCAAAAATTTGTTGAATTTTTTGCTTTTTTCTTCAAAATAGATATCAGCATTTTTTATTATTTCATCTTCTACTTTTCTCATTTTAGCAAAGTCTTCGTCATCTAAGCCTAATAAATTTTGTATTGCCAATTGTTCATCAATTGTGTTTGTTCCATAAAAGCCACATCCATCAGTTCCTTGAACGCATTTTAAATTGCTGTCTAAATATTTTTTTATTGGATGATTTTTTAATATGCTTAAATTGTTTAGTCTTACATTTGATGTTAATTGAAATTCTAAAACTACACCTGATTTTTTTATCAATTTTATTAATTTTTTTCCTTCTTCTGTGTCTAGGTCTGCTGTATATAGTCCATGTCCTATTCTACATTTTGGCATTTTTTGACCTGGTTTTAGGCTTTCTTCTACACATTCTATTGATTTTTTTACATTTTCCCTTAGACTATCGTTTTCTCCAGCATGTATTCTTACTGTATATCCTTCATCTTCGTTACATGCATATTGAACTATTTCTGTTATGGCTGGTTTTAATTCTGAAATGTCATTTATTTCTTCTCCGATGAAATCGCTTCCTACTACATATGGGCTTTTTGATACTGCTTTTAATACATTTAAATTTTCTCTTAAGTAGTTGCTACTTGTTTTTGCATCTTTTATTATTGTAAGTGGTATCCTTCTAATTGCTACTAAAAATCGAATTTTTACTCCTGTTTCTTTTTCTATTTCTGGCATAATTTGGTGAACTTCTTCTAGTAATTCGATTCCAGGTATTCCTTTTTTGGTTAGTGTTGTATCTGCAATTTCTGTGTAATATATCCCTTGCTTTTGGTATTCTCTTGCTATCCATAGTAGTTTGTCTTGTCTTAAGTTGTTTTTGGCATATGGACTGTTTTTATCCATGTCTGATATCATTTTTTTTAAAGTTTCTTTTATTTCTTTGTCAGGTATTTTTTCAATTTTATTTTTTTCAAGTTTTATTTTTTCTTTGCATTCTGTTCCTTTTGCAAAAACATATCTGTATATGTATAGTTTTTCAAGGTTTGTAAATACGGCTTGGCCGTCTTTTAGTATTTCTAAGCTTTTACGTATTTTGTGGATGTTTTCTTCTGCATTTTCTAGATTGTTTAATATTAGATCTGCAAAGTTGATAAATGTGTTGTCATCTATTTTCCTTGTTAGATATTTTCCTTGTAATTGTGAGTCTTTATAGTCTTTTTCTACTTCCTGCCTTTGCTCATATATTAGCTTTTCTTGCTTTTCTGTTAGTTTTAGATTTATTTTTTTGATGTAGTATAGTGGATATTTTACTTGGTGTTTTATGCCTAGTGCAATTAGTGTGTCTGCTGGTAGATTTGCGTTCATATGTGTATGTAAGTCTGTTCTGAATTTTGATTTTTTTAGTATGTATGATTTTACTAGTGTTTGGTTTATACTTAGGTTGTAGTTTTTGGTTTGTGACATTAGTGTTTTGCTTATTGCTGGTATTGTGGCTTTTATGTCTATTCTTCCGTCTGTGTGTATGTTTGCTATTTTTATTCCACCTAGTCTGAATATGTATATTTCTTCATTGTTTCCGTTTATGCTTGCTGGTATTGTTCCTTTTATTATTTTCATGTCTTTCTTGTTTTTGGTTGTTTCTAATTTACATATTTTTGCGAGGTTGGTTATTATGTTTCCTGTGTTGTGGTTTGGTGTTTCTAGTATGTATGTTAGTTCGTCTTCGTTTGTTTTGTATAGGTTTACTATTATGTCTTTTTCTTTGTCTAGATAAAATTTATTGATTTTTGTTGCTTTGTCCATTTTTTCTCCTCTCTGTTTTTTGATTTGTTAATTCAATATTTTATCATAATTTTGATTATTTTTCAATGTTTTATGTAGACTTTTATAAACTTATAGCAAAAAAATAAGATGAATTGCATTTTATTTTACAATTCATCTACTCTTTAATAAATAACTCCATTTTCTTTTTTATATTTTTCAAATGTTTTAATGCATTCATCTCTATCCAAATGAGTTAAATGTATTAAATCTTTATTATTGCCTTTTAAATAATCATAAATAGCATCATCCCTAAAACCAATTTCTCCTGCATCTTCTTTAGTGCAACCATAGTACACCTCTTTAATATTAGCCCATATTATTGCTGACAAGCACATTGGACATGGCTCACAAGATGTGTATAAAATGCAATCTGATAAATCATATGTATTTAATTTCTTGCATGCTTCTCTAATTGCTACAACTTCTGCATGTGCTGTTGGGTCGTTGTTTTTTAATACCCTATTGTTTCCATTTGAAATTATATTTCCTTTTTTGTCTGTAATAACTGCCCCAAATGGTCCTCCTTCTTTTTTTGCAATTCCGTTATCTGCATTTTCTTTTGCAATTTTCATGTATTTGTTCATTTTTATCATCCTTTCTTTTGTTTTAATTTTAAACTGATTATCTGCATTCGTCAATATTTTGTGAATAATTATTTGTTATTTTTTCTATTTTCTTGTTACAATTCATAAATTTTTTTTGTTGTAATATATTTTAATAACTCTAATTAATCCGGAGGAATTTAAATGATTATTAAAACCTTAAAAATACACAAAAAATTTTACTTTATAACAACACTACTATCCCTCACCATAATTCTAGCAAGTTACATATTTATATCAAAATCAGCCACATTTGGGCCAGAATTATTTTGGAATAACTACTCAAAACCTTCTGAAAATTCTAATAACAATTTTATAAAATGGGTAGATTTTAACATAACATCTGAAGCCCTTTCAAAAACAGCAAAACTAGATATTGATTCCCATAATTCAAATTCAGAAATACAATACAATTGGATAGAACTATTATCCTATTTGGCCTGTAAAAATGGTGGTAATTTCAAAAACTTTAAGCAATCTGATTTAGATAAATTATTAGAACAATTAAAAAGTGGAAAAAGTATTCAAGATTTGACCAAAGATATGAAATATTATAATTATTATTATGATGCATATTCTGCAGTTTTGGACAATTTTATAGGTAATTATTCTATAGAAGTTGAAGCTGAAGATGGCACTACACATTTTGAAAATAAGTATGGAATTAAAGCTTTTTTACCTATTGCCAAAAATTATAATTTTAGCCATTATGATGATTTTGGTGCTTCTAGGTCTTATGGTTTTAGACGTACTCATCTTGGTAATGACTTAATGGGTAATATTGGAACTCCTATTATTGCTGTTGAGTCTGGTACTGTTGAGCATCTAGGATGGAATCAGTATGGTGGCTGGCGTGTTGGTATTAGGAGTTTGGATGGAAAAAGATACTATTATTATGCTCATTTACGTAAGAGTCATCCTTATGCTGCTGGTCTTACGGAAGGTGCAAAAGTAACTGCTGGTGATGTTATTGGGTACTTGGGTATGACTGGTTATAGTACTAAGGAGAATGTTAATAATATTAATGTTCCACATCTTCATTTTGGTTTGCAATTGATTTTTGATGCTTCTCAGGTTGATGGTAATAATGAAATTTGGATTGATGTTTATAATATTGTTGAGTTTTTGATGCAAAATCGTTCTGCTGTTTTTATGAATAATTCTGATACTAAAGATTTTGTTAGAAAATATAATGTTTTATATCCAGATATTTAAAAGTCTTTGCAGTAGGATTTAAAAACAGGATATGAAATTATATCCTGTTTATTTTAATTCATTTTCTATTTTCTCTATTTCCTCTTCAGTAAATCCTGTAGCTTCTTTTATTATTTTTCTATCCACATTTAATTTTAACATTTTTTTTGCTATTTCTTCTTTGCCGTTGTTTTCTACCGTTCTTCTTTTCCGCTCTACTATTCCGTTCCTCTTTACCAGCTTTAAAGAAATTACGCTCACTTGTTAGTCTATTGTATTCTGCCATTATTATCGAGTTATGTCTTTCTCTTTCTTTTGGGTCTGCACTTATATAGTCTAGTGTATTTATTGCTCTTTTTATTTCTTTATTCTCCTTTTCTGCCAATTTCATCCCCTCCTCATTTTGTGTAAATATACACATCCATTGGTCTAGTTTTGTGAAATTTGATAGGCTTTTCTTCTTGTATTTGGGTAATTCTATATAATGAAATTCTATATATTTTGATGCTATTTCTTCTTCATTTGTATAACCCATGTCTACATATTCTTCTGGTAAAGTTTCATCAAATTTCGCTTTTCCTACACTATGGTAACTATTACGTTTTAAAAAATTATAATTTGTTATAAATATTACTATACTCTTTTTTAGTTCTGTATATTGGTCTCCTACTTGTAGTTGCTCTGTTATTAGATTTCCTAAGTATTGTGTTCCTCTTTCTTCTGCATTCTTTTTATCTGCCATTTGCATTTCAATATCAATAATTGTTCCATCTTCTATTTCTGCTTTTATGTCTAAAAGTCCACGTTTCTCGTCTTTTTCGTATGGTATTATCTCCGGATTTTTTATTTGGACTTTTTTTATGTCCTTTTTTAATATTGCTTCTAGAAAGTCTCTTAGTACACTTTCGTTTCCTTCAAATGCAAATACTCTTTTAAATATGTAATCATCTGTAAGTGGTAGTCTTTGTGTTTCTCTTGTTTTTTTATTTACCATATGTCTTCCTTTCTAATTATACTAAATTTTTTTGTTTTTTACAACACTATTTAGTAAACTTTTATTAAATTTACATTTAAAAAGACAATTACGGACTACCAGTGTATTAGCATCATTTACACTTTATTAATTTTTTATATACTTTTGGGGTATTTTTTTAGATTTATTTTTTAATTCTTTGATTAAATTGTTACTTTTGAAAATTGTAACACAGAATTTAAAATTATTTTTTTGTATTTTCTAAGTTGTTTGAATTAAATCTTTTATTCAAAAATTTTAGCCATGCAATTGTCTAATTAATTGCATGACTATATATTATCATGATTTTATGTTAATTGTCAAGAAAAAGTTCTATATTTTTCTGTAAATATTCTCTCACTTTATCTGATATCCGGACACTTTTTTTAAAAGAATGCTTTAAACATATACCTTGTCTAAAACATTCTTTTCTTTATTTTT
>CAKPAB010000046.1 GCA_934132805.1 uncultured Clostridia bacterium
AAAGCATATACATATATACAGTTTTAGCCTGAGTGAGAGAGGCTCCAGTTTTTTATGTTAGATTTTCTTTTTGAACGTAATGAATAGGACGAAATTTCAAATATATACAATTACCCAAGGGGAATGGGTGCCACACAAACAGTAATTTTATGGACTGCGAACTGTAACTTTTAGTTTATAAGTAGTAACAATTTTATAAAAAAGTAGCAAATGTCGAAAAAACTCATATAATAAAACTAAAGGAGGAAACAAAATGTTTAGAAGAAAATGTTATTGTATGAATAATAATTATCAAAATAATTCATGTGAAGAAAAAAATGACATATTTGAAGATAAATGTTCAAATATATCAAATATGAACTCTAGTTGTAATCAAGATGAATACATGGACTGTTGTGAATGTGGATTTGAGGAAGAAGACAATGTATTTCCTGAAAATCCACTGTTAGGGCAAAGTTATGTACCCATTCAATATATGGATAAAACCTTTAAACCATGTGTAGGTCTAAAAATGGGAACAATCTTTCCAGAACTAGTTAGCCCATATGCTCCAGGTCAATCTATGAGAGAGATAGAGTATATAGCATCTACAAATACTGTAAAGGAGGGCTGTAACAAATGTCAATAGAAGAAAATAGAAATTGTAATTGCAATGATAATATGAAAAATAATATGATGAATAATTTTAACATTACATCAAATATGAATGCAACACCTGAAATGACAATGAATGTACAAGGAAGGCCAATAGATTGCTGCACCAAAGAAGAAATGTTGCAACAAATAAGATGTTGTGATTTTGCCATTACTGAACTTGCTTTATACCTAGATACGCATCCAACAGATGATAAGGCGCTTTGCTTGCATAGAAAATATTGTAAAGAGGCTCGAGATTTAAAAGATAAATATCAAAAAGTTTATGGTCCTTTAACTATAAATTGTCCTTGCAATAAATGGAGATGGTTAGAAGAGCCATGGCCTTGGGAAGGAGGAATAAACTAATGTGGACTTATAATAAAACATTACAATATCCAATTAATATAAAATGCCCAGATCCAAGATTGGCAAAAGTGATAATATCTCAATATGGTGGACCAGATGGAGAATTAGCTGCATCTCTAAGATATTTATCTCAAAGATTTGGTATGCCTGACCAAAATGCAAAAGCTATTCTTAACGATATAGGCACAGAAGAGCTAGCTCACCTTGAAATGGTAGGAACAATAGTTCACCAATTAACAAGAGGAGCATCAATTGAAGAAATAGAAAAAGCAGGTCTTGGAGCATATTATACAGACCATGGTGTAGATGTATACCCTCAGTCTGCGGCAGGTGTACCATTTGATGCAACATGCTTAGCTTGTAAAGGTGATCCAATTGCAAACTTGCAGGAAGATTTAGCTGCTGAACAAAAAGCTCGTGCAACTTATGAAAAATTGATAGATTTGTGCAGAGATAACCCTGACGTTATTGATCCATTAAGATATTTAAGAGAAAGAGAAGTTGTACATTTTCAAAGATTTGGTGAGGCATTAAGAGGCGTTCAAGGTAAATTGGCTGAAAAGAAATTTTATATGAATAATTGTGATTAAAGTTTTTTATGCAGTTTGTATTTAAAAATTGTATAATTTCTTAAATATATAGTATTTAAAAGAGAAAATCTAGTTTTCCTAAATTTTCTCTTTTCTATTTTATATTTGAAGTAAATTTTGCAACATTTGCAGCTATTTTTTATTCAAGTATTTTATATTTTAACTAAATTTTTGCAACACTTGCAACTACTTTGCTTGTTTCAACATTTGCTAATGCTACAGCTCCACCTGAAATTACGATTGTGTCTCCTTTTTCAAGAATTCCTTTATCTTGTAATTTTTTAATTCCATTTTCAACAGTTGCATCAATGTTTTCAGCACTTTCTACAAATACTGGTGTTACATTCCAAGCTAGTGCTAATTGGTTAAATGTTCTTCTATTATCTGTTATAGCTAAAATTGGGCAACCTGCTCCAAGTCCTGCTATTTTTCTTGCAGAGTTTCCAGAATTTGTGTAACATACAATTGCATCTGCTTCCATGTTCATTGCTGTAACACATGTTGAGTATGCAACTTTTGTTTCAAAGTCTGATAAATCAATATTATCGTTTGTTCTAAATCTTTTCCAGTAATCTATTTCTGGTTCTACTCTATTTGCTATTTTAACCATTGTTTGAACGCATTCTACTGGATAATCACCTTGTGCACATTCTCCTGATAACATTATTGCACTTGTTCTATCATAAATAGCATTTGCAACGTCACTTGCTTCAGCTCTTGTTGGTAATGGTTGATGTGTCATTGATTCTAACATTTGTGTAGCTGTTATTGCTGGTTTGCTTAATCTGTTAGATGTTTTTATAATTCTTTTTTGCATTACTGGTGGTTCTGTAAAGTCTGTTTCTGTTGCCATGTCTCCTCTGGCAATCATTTGTGCGTCTGCTTCTTCTAGTATATCGTCTAAGTTTGATATACCTTCAACGTTTTCAATTTTTGTTATTATTTGAATGTCTTTTCCACCGTTTTCGTCTAATACTTTTCTTACTTGTCTTACATCATCTAAATTTCTTGCAAATGAAATTGCAACAAAGTCATAATCATGTTCACAAGCTGTTTTTAAATCTGCTATATCTTTTTCAGCTAAACCTGGTAATCTAATTACTGTTCCTGGTAGGTTCATTGTTTTTCTACTTCCTAATCCATTTCCGTGAACTACTGTACAAACTATGTCTTTTCCAGTAACTTCGTCAACTTTTAATTCAATTGCTCCATCGTCAATTAATATTTTTGTACCTGGTTGTACATCTTTATATAATTCTTTGTATGATACAGAAACTCCATCTTCGTTTCCTTCAATATCTTCATTGAATAATGTGAATTTTTGTCCATCTTTTAATTCAATTTTTTTATTTTTTCCTGTGTACAACATTCCTGTTCTTATTTCAGGACCTTTCATATCTAATAATAATGCTACTGGTATGTCTAATTCTTTTCTTAATTTGATTATGTTTTCTGTTTTTTCAGATTGTTCATCCCAGCTTCCATGAGAATAGTTAACTCTTGTTACATTTAGACCTGCATTAAATAATTCTTCTAATTTGTTTTCACTTGCTGGTCCTATTGTTCCAACTATTTTTGTTTTTCTTAATTGTTTCATTTTTATTCCTCCCTTTTTCTTAACCGTTATCTATTATATCACAACTAATTACAATTTTTCAACATTTTTTTTAAAATTTTTCGGGATTAAAGACCCGTCCCCAAATCTCGAAAAATTTTAACACTATACATCTATTTCAAAATTACAATTGCATGAGGTCTACTCCCATCACTATTAAAAATAGATACAATATGCTCTCCATCTTTAAAAGTATATCTACATCTAACAACATCACCTAATTTTACCTCTTTTTTATATTGAATTCTAAAATTATCAAAAGGTCTTTGCTCATAAACCTCCTCTGGTAAAGCCTCATATGCAATATCTAGATAATACAAATTATGCATATGTCCATTTAAATCTATATCTCTTCTAGAAACTTTATATTCAATTTCACTACTAAATTCTTCTGGTGCTTTCAGCTTATCCAATTCTTCTATATTAAATACACTTTTTTCTTCAATTTGATATTTTTCATAAATTTCTTCTGTTATTTTTGCAATTTTTCCAGTCTCAATATCTATTAAAACCCATTTTGATGTTCCTATCACGCACAAGTTATTTTCTATGTCATACATCTCAAAATCTCTATATGTATATGTTCTTTTCATTGTTCTGCCCCACGTTGATACATTTAATTTTTCACCATATTTAGGTCTTTTTAGAACTTGAACTTTCCAATCTAGTAATACCCATGTTACTCCTGTTTTTTTTATATCATTTGGTCCGTATCCTGCAATATCAGAGTGATGTGTTCCTATGTTTTCGAATATTTCTAATATTGCTCTGTTTTTCATGTAATTTTCTTTTCCTATATCTTTTAATTGCATTGTAAATTGCTCTTTAAATATCATTTTACTACCTCTTTTCCAAGGGATTTAGGGACGTTCCTTAAACTCCCTTCAAATGGGGATTGTGGGACATTCCTAGTTTCCAAAGGAGTGTCCCATATTCCCTTTAAAAAGGGATTTTAAGGAACGTCCCTAAATCCCTGGTTTTTTCAACAGCTTAAACATATTCTTCTTATATTCCTCTACACCTGGTTGATTAAATGGGTTTACTCCAAGTATCATTCCAGATATAGCACATGCTTTTTCAAAGAAATATATTAATTCTCCTATATTTTCTTCATCTAATTTTTCTATGTTTATTATTATATTTGGAACATCTCCTGTAACATGTGCTTTTACAGTTCCTTCCATTGCCATTTTATTTACATAGTCTAGTGTTTTTCCTGCTAAATAATTTAAGCCGTCTAAATTGTCTTCGTCTTTATTTATTGTTATATCTGATTTTGATTTTTCTATTGATATAACTGTTTCAAATAAGTTTCTTCTTCCTTCTTGAATGTATTGTCCCATTGAGTGCAAGTCTGTTGTAAAGTCCACTCCTGCTGGGAAGATTCCTTTTTGGTCTTTTCCTTCGCTTTCTCCATAAAGCTGTTTCCACCATTCTGTGAAATAGTGCATTTTTGGCTCATAGTTTACTAATATTTCTGTATTTTTATATAATTTGTATAAAATATTTCTTGTAACAGCATATTTATAGCATTCGTTGTATTTTAAATTTGAGTCGTCATATCTTTCTTGTGCATTTTGAGCTCCTTGCATTAATTTATCTATGTCAATTCCTGCTGTTGCTATTGGTAATAAGCCTACTGCTGTTAGTACTGAATATCTTCCTCCTACATTGTCTGGTATAATAAATTTTTCGTATCCTTCATTGTCTGCAAGTGTTTTTAGCGCTCCTTTTTCTTTATCTGTTGTTACATATATTCTACTTCTTGCTTCTTCTATCCCATATTTATTTTCTAGTATTTCTCTAAAAATTCTAAATGCTATTGCTGGCTCTGTTGTTGTTCCAGATTTTGATATTACGTTTACAGAAAAGTCTTTGTCTCCTATATATTCAATTAGTTCATTGATGTAATTAGGGCTTAGATTATTTCCTACGTATAGTATTTGTGGATATTTTCTTTGTTTTTCTGTTAGCATGTTACTAAATGTACTTGTTAATGCTTCTATAACTGCTCTTGCTCCTAAATATGAGCCTCCTATTCCAATGACTACTAATATATCTGATTCTTTTTTTATTTTTTTTGCTGCTTTTTTTATTCTTGAAAATTCCTTTTTGTCATAGTTAGTTGGTAATTCTAACCAACCTACAAAGTCTTTTTCGTCATTTGCTCTTTTGTGTAGCTCTTTGTGTATATTTTCTACTTGTTCTTTGTATTCCATTATTGTTTTTTGTGGTATCCCTGTGTTTTTTAAATTTACTTTTATTCCTGCCATGTTTTTCCTTCCTTTCTTTAGGCATTTGTGGTTTAAAAATATTTTAACCTATATGCCTTCTTTTGTTTTTCTTATTATATATGATTTGATTTTTAAATTCAAGTCCTAAAAATATTTTAAATAATTTTTGTAACCAATTTTCTATTTTTTCATAATATGTATTATACAAATGAACAAGGAAAAACACAAAAAGAAAATAGTTTTTGCTTGGAAAGGGGGTCTAGACTATGCCAGAGAACAGAGGTTGCGGTGGCGGATTTGGTTTCGGTGATGACTGCTGCTGTATAATACTATTAATATTAATAATCTGCTGCTGTTGCGGTGGAAATAGAGGATGCTGCTAGTCCTTTATAAGACATATTAAAAGATGGATTAGAATTTCTTCTGGTCCATCTTTTTTATTTAACCAAGATTTGGAGTGGTGTCTCCTTAATTTCGTTTTATTTTTTCATATTGTCTCCATATCTTTTTATTTTCTGAGTAGTAGTTTTTTCAAATTCTTTATCTCTAACAGCAAAATTTTTAATATGTTTATAATTTGGTATTTTGCTATTAACACCAGAAACTACATCAGCCATAATTTTTTTTACTTCTTCTTTTGTTGGAACAGTTCCTTTTAAGTATTCTTTTATGGCTTCCATATTAGGAAAAATTTGAGCGTTAACATATGTCTCGTCATCATTTTCCTTTTGAATTCCCATAACTAATGCTTCTGAAATTAGTGGGCTATCATTTAAATATGCTTCAATTTCTTCTGGATATATATTTTTCCCATTTTTTGTTACTATAACACTTTTGCATCTACCTGTAATATATAAAAATCCATTTTCGTCAATTTTTCCTAAGTCTCCTGTATGAAACCAACCATCTTTCAAAACTTTTTCTGTTTCTTCTGGCATATTGTAGTAGCCTAGCATTACATTTGGTCCTTTTACTATTATTTCTCCAACTCCTTCACTGTCTGGGGTGTCGATTTTATATTCTACATTTGGTATTGGTAAGCCAGCACTATCATTTCTTTTAAAGAAGTCTGTGTTTCCTGCAACCAATGGCGCACATTCTGTTAAGCCATATCCTTGTAAAGAGTTTAGACCTAGTTTGTCAAATGTGTCTGCTATTTCTGGATTAACAGCTGCAGCTCCTACTATAAATACTCTTAGCCTTCCACCTAATGAATTTTGTACTTTTCTTTTTACTATCGTTTTAATAAAAAATGGTAATTTGTCAATTATGTTTTCATTCTCTTTAAGATTTTCTGTATATTTTTTAGGTAAAGTTTTTTGTATGCTTTTTATTATTTTTTGATACATTTTTTCTAAAAGTAATGGTACACACAGTACAACTGATGGGTGATATTCTAACATGTTGCTTGTTATATATCTTAGCCCATCACAGTAACAAATACTTGCCCCACTATATAATGGCAATAGAAATCCTATTGTACATTCATATGTATGGTGAATTGGCAATATTGAGAAAAATAGGTCACTTCTTTTTACTTTTACTATTCCATATATTGATAAAATATTTGAACAGATATTTCTTTGTGACAAGCATACTCCCTTGGCATTTCCTGTTGTTCCTGATGTGAATAATAGTATTTTTAGTTCATCTGGGTTTATGGTTATTTTTTCAAATTCTGTGTTTCCCTCTTCTGCTAGTGTTTTTCCCTTTTCCATTTGTATTTCAAATGATAATAAATTTTTTTCTTGTATTTTGCTGTCAAAATCTATAAATAGTGTTTCTTTGTTTTTTAATTTTTCTTTATTTTCTGTTATTTGCTTTAAATTTTTATTATCTCCTAAAATACATTTACTTTCTGAAACATTCATAAAGTTAATTACATCATCTGAGTGTAATTCTTTGTCTATTGGTACAACTATTCCTACTATTGATGCAGCTAAATATGATATTGCCCATTTATATGAATTTTTTCCTATAACTGCAATTTTTTTATTTAAAAGTCCTTCTTCAATTAGACTTGTTCCTAATGCTGTTACATCTGCTTTTAATTCTTCGTATGTTTTGTTGTAAATTTTTCCTTCTTTGTCTTTTAATTTAAATGCTGTTCTTGTTTTGTAAATTTCTGCTGACCTGTCTAGCATTTGTTTAAAGTTTGTTACTTCTTCGCATTTATGATATTTTTGTTTTAATTCTTCTGATATTTTTTGTTTTTCTTTCATTCTAAAACATTTCCTTTCATTTGTTTTACTCATATCTATAAAATTTGAAATTTGTTTCTTTTTCTACAATTATGCTTCCATCGTTTATTGATTTTTCTTCATTTTCATATGGTATATCAAAATATACGGTTGTTTTAAATTTTTGATTTTTGTTGTTTTCTATTTCAATTTCAAATGATATTGATGCATTTATTGTTTCTGTTGATACCCCACATCTTTTTAAGAGTTTTCCATTATATGTTATTGGATTTTGTGTATCAGTCATTGTATAGTCTGCTTTGATATTTTGGTTTATATAACTTAGTGTTATTGGGTTTGCACAATTATTGTATAATATTGGTTTGTCTAAATCCGCTTCACTTGCTGATGTTGTTTCAAATTGTAATTCGGTGTCTATTTTGTTTTCTTCTTTTATTTCACTTTTGGCAAAATTTTTCACATTTTTATAATATAAATTTCCGTTTCCTAATTCTGGTTGTTTTGTAAATGTTATGTTTGTTATTTTTACATTTTTTAAAGTGTTTTCTGCTGTGTTTTTATTTGTATTTTCTTCTTCATTTGAATTTATAAGTGTTTCTTTTTCGTCTTTTTGATTTGATTGATTGTTTATAAATATTGATATATCTGTATATGCATATAAATTTTCTATTGTAAAGTTTGTTTTTGAACTTGTTTTGTTTTTTGAATCGCAACTACTAAAAAATATTATTTTGTCTATCGAAAATATTGTTTTTTCGTTTTTGTTTGCAAATGATGTTATATTGTTTTCAAATTCTTTTTTGTTTTTTAGGTTTTTAAATGTATATCTAAATATTAAGTTTAAAATAACTATTAAAGCTATTATTATTAAAATTAAAGTTATTTTTCTTATTAGATTTTTTTTGTTTAATTTTTTTTCTTTCATTTTCTTCTGTTCCTCCTAAATATATTTTTATACATTATTTAAATATATTTTATTATGTATTATTTTATTATACATTATTTAGTAAAAGAAGTATTATTATAATATTATATTTTTCTTTTAAAATCAAGGCTTTTAGATTTATTTTAAAATTTTTTTTATTTTTTTTTATAAAACTCTTGACATTTCTTTTTAAATCTTGTATACTAGTCAATGTCGAAAGGACATGGTCGTTTAGCTCAGCTGGGAGAGCATCTGCCTTACAAGCAGG
>CAKPAB010000047.1 GCA_934132805.1 uncultured Clostridia bacterium
TCACCACTATTTACATCATAAAATCTCATTAATAACTTAACCATTGTTGTTTTTCCAGCACCTGTTGGTCCAACAATTGCTATTTTTTGACCGTCTTTAACTTTTGCATTAAAGTCATTTATAATTGTTTTTTCTGGATCATATCCAAAATGAACATTTTTAAATTCAATGTTTCCTTTCAAACCATCTGTTGATACTGGATTTTTTACATCTTCAACTTCTTCTGGCTCTTCTAGGAATCCAAATATTCTTTCAGCAGCTGCAATCATTGATTGTATTGTACTTGATATTTGTGCAACTTGACCTATTGGTTGTGTAAATTGTTTATTATATTGTATAAAACTTTGAATATTACCAACTGTAATTCTTCCTTTTACTGCAAAATATCCACCTAAAATTGCTACTGCGACATATCCAACATTTCCTACAAAATTCATCAATGGATACATTAAACCTGATAAGAACTGTGAACGCCATCCTGATTTATATAATTCTTCATTTTCTTTTTCAAATTCTGTTATTGCTTGTTCTTCTCTTCCGAAAACTTTAATAATATTATGTCCACCATAAACTTCTTCTACTTGACCATTTACATGTCCTAAATATTCTTGTTGTTTTACGAAATATTTCTGTGATTTTCCTATCACTTTTTTTAGAATCACACCTGATATTGGCAATATCAATAAACTTACAATTGTCATTTCCCAACTTATAGAAAACATCATTACCAATATTCCTATAATTGTACATATTGATGTTATAATTTGTGTAATACTTTGGTTTAAACCTGTACTTAATGTATCTACATCATTCGAAATAATTGATAATACTTCACCATTTGTTCTTTTATCAAAATATTTCATAGGCAATTTGTTTATTTTTTCTGTTAATTCATTTCTAATTTGATATGTTACTTTTTGTGCTACACCTGCCATGATATAACTTTGTATCATTGAGAATAGTGCACTTACACCATATAGCCCTAATGCAAATAAAATAATTTTTCCTATTTTTTCAAAATCAATTCCACCAGTTCTATTTATCTTATTCATTAAACCTGTATATATTTCCGTTGTAGCATTTCCTAAGATTTTTGGTCCTACTATACTAAAAATTGTACTTCCTATTGCAAATATCATAACAATTATTATTGCTATTTTATAAGCTGATAGCCTTTGTCCCAACTTTTTTGTTGTTCCTTTTACATCTTTTGCTTTTTCTACTGGACCATTTCCTCCTGGTCCGCCTCCCATTGGGCCATGTCCTCTTGTTTTTGGAGGTTTATTTGTTGTTTGATTGTTACTCATGTTCTCTACCTCCTTCTATTCTTGATTTATTTTTATCATTTGATTCTTGAATGTTTAACTCTTCTGCTGAAAGTTGTGATAAAGCAATTTGTCTATATGTTTCATTATTATTGATTAATTCTTCATGTGTTCCTTTTCCTACAACTTTTCCATCTTCTAATACTATAATTTGGTCAGCATTTAATATTGTATTAATTCTTTGAGCCACAATAATTACAGTTTTGTCCTGTGTTTTTTTAGCCAACTCTGCTCTTAAAATACTATCTGTTTTAAAATCAAGTGCTGAAAAACTATCATCAAATACTAATATTTCTGGGTCAATCGCTATTGCTCTGGCAATTGATAATCTTTGTTTTTGACCACCAGACA
Source organism: uncultured Clostridia bacterium (assembly GCA_934132805.1). GTDB lineage: Bacteria > Bacillota > Clostridia > TANB77 > CAG-508 > CAG-269. Next base: position 1,677 of record CAKPAB010000047.1, read on the forward strand.
CATTGCTTCCGCCTTGTGCAATTGGCTCTTGATATCTTTCTGGTTTTGATTCAATAAATTCAGTTGCCTGTGCTATTTGAGCAGCCTCTATCATTTGCTCATCAGACATATTTGGATTTCCATATTTTATATTTGATTCTATTGTTCCTGAAAACAATATTCCTTTTTGAGGTACAAAACCTATAATTTTTCTTAAATCTTTATTTGCTATATCCTTTATATCCACTCCATCTATTAAAAGATTTCCAGATGTTACATCATAAAATCTAGGTATTAAATTAACTATTGTTGATTTTCCACTACCTGTACTTCCTATAATAGCAGTTGTTTTTCCTGGCTCAGCAGTAAATGATATATCACTTAAAACTTCTTCATCACTATCTGGATATCTAAATGAAACATTTTTAAACTCAACTAAACCTTTTTTACTTGGATTTAATCTTTTAGTTTCCTTTCTATCTTTTATTGCTTCATCTGTCTCTATTACTTCATTTATACGATTTGCTGATACTGATGCCCTTGGTAACATTATTGAAACCATTGAGATCATCAAGAAACTCATTACAATTTGCATTGTATATTGAATAAATGCCATCATATTACCAACTTGCATTGTTCCATTATCAATTCCATGGGCTCCAACCCAAACGATTAACAATGAAATTCCATTCATAATTAACATTAATGTTGGGATCATAAAACTCATTGCTCTATTAACAAACAAATTTGTTTTTGTTAAATCTATATTTGCTTTATCAAATCTCTTTTCTTCTTTCTTTTCTGTATTGAACGCTCTAATTACTGGTAATCCTGTTAAAATCTCTCTTGCAACTAAATTTAATTTGTCAATTAACTGTTGCAATTTTTTAAACCTTGGCATTGCTATTATAAATAATGTTCCAACTACAAATAATATTGCTAATATTGCTACTCCTATTATCCATGCCATAGAATTATCACTTTGGTTTAATACCCTTAAAAATCCTCCAATACCTATAATTGGTGCATATACAACAACTCTAAATAATATTGCTATTAGCCCTTGTATTTGTTGAATATCGTTTGTTGAACGTGTTATTAAAGATGCTGTACTATATTCTGAAAATTCTTTGTTTGAAAAGCTTAACACTTTTTTGAATACTTTTTCTCTTAAAGTTTTTGCAAGTCTTGCTGCAACTCTTGCTGATAAACACATAATTGATATTGCAGATACCATAATTATAAATGATATCCCAAGCATTTTTAGCCCTACCATTATTATGTATTGATTTTGTATACTATCTGTATCCATTCCTATTGCTTTGTATTCATTTTTAACTTCTTGTATTGCTGCTTGTTCTAAAATGCTTTCTTGCATATCGTCTAATTTCTGATTTACTGTTTCTAGCATTTTGTCTAGCTGTTCTTTTGGCATTTGCTTAATTATTTCCATATTTTCCAATGTACTAAGCATCATTAAAGGCTTAGCCATTACTGTATCTAACTCTTCCTGTTCTCCTTTACTTATTTTTTTTATTTTATATAAAGCCTCATTTTCTAATGCTGGATATTTTTTTACTAATTTCTCATATTCGTTGTTATCCAAATTTTCTTTTGATATTTCTTCATATGATGACAAAATTTTATCATCATTATCTGTAAATATTAGCAAATTATCCATTTCTGATTTTCTTATTACTTCTGGTGCTACATTTTCGATTCCACCATTTTGGATACCTACATTTACTATTTTTGATGTATAATCTGGTAATGTTAAATCACCTGCAGCTTGTACAATTAATAATAATACTATTGCAATTACTGATATCCAAGATTCCTTCAAATTTTTTAATACTTTAAACATATCTTCTCCTCTCTTATAACTTAATAACTGTGTCATTTTAAAATGGCACAGTATTATTCATAATATATATATTATACTTTTTTTGTGAATTTTTTGTGAACAATTTATAACAATTGTATAAATATTTTATTACATTTTTCTAAATACTCCACATACTTTTCCTAAAATTTCACAATTTGGAACTATTATTGGATCCATTGTACTATTTTCTGGTTGTAATCTTATGTGGTCTGTTTCTTTATAGAATGTTTTTACTGTTGCTTCATCTTCTATTAATGCTACAACAATTTCTCCATTACTTGCATTATTTTGTTTTCTTACTAATATATAGTCTCCATCCAAAATACCTGCTTCAATCATACTTTCTCCTCTAACTGTAAGCATAAAGCAATCTGAATTCCCAACAAAATCAATTGGAATTGGGAATGTATCTGTAACATTTTCGACAGCTAAAATAGGCATTCCTGCTGTTATTCTTCCAACTACTGGTACTTCTACTAATTCTTTTTGTGTATAGAAATCTTTTGATGATTTTTTCTTTACTTCTCCATCTGTTCCTTTTAATAATCTTAATGTTCTTCCCTTTTTGTCTTGTTTCTTTATGTATCCTTTGTCCTCTAGTCTAGCCAAATATCCATGTACAGTTGCTGTTGAGCTTAGTCCAACAGCTTTTCCTATTTCTCTTACTGATGGTGGATATCCTACATTCATTATTTGTTTTTCGATATATCTTAATATTGCTTTTTCTCTTACATTTAATTCTGGTCTTTTTCTTGGCATTTAATCTCACTCCATTTCTCATTTTTATACATAATATCACACAAACAAAAAAATGTCAAACATAATTTTGGTTTTTTTTAAAAAAATTTTGTTACAATTTTGCAGTTCACAGTCCATAAAATTACTGTTTGTGTGGCACCCACTTTTCCCATTGGGTAATTGTATATATTTGAGATTTCGTCCTGTTCATTACGTTCAAAAAGAAAATCTAACATAAAAAACTGGAGCCTCTCTCACTCAGGCCAAAACTGTATATATGTATATGCTTTTAGAATTCTTAAATGCAATTAAAACAATATTAGAATTTCTTAAAAAATAAATGAAAAAAGTTCACAAAGTGGAAGGGTGCCACACAAGTAATAATTTTATTGGCTGTGAATTGTAACTTTAACTTCTTAACAAATCAACCCAACTATAAATAATTTTCTTTGACATAGTAAACAAGCTTATTTTATCAACATCACATGAGGCAATTAAATTAGTAGTAGAAAGTTCAACTCCATCCAAAGAAAATATAACCTTTCCAATAACATCTCCTTTTCTTATAGGAGCTTCTATATTATCATTAATTTCAACAGATTGCATAACTTGGTTTTCTTTCCCTTTTTCTATTAACGTTCCAGCAGAACTTTCTAGAACAGCACCTACACTATTCTTCACTCCTTTATTAACAGACACAGATTGAATTATATCACCACTATTTCCAAAACTTTTAAAAGAAAATCTATTAAAACCATAATCTAATAATTTTTGGGCTTCTGAAAATCTTACCTTTGTAGAAGGAGCCTTCATAATTACAGCAATTAAAGATAAATTATCTCGTGTAGCACTTGCAGATAAATTATACAAAGCAAGTGAAGTAGAGCCCGTTTTCAAGCCTGTTATACCCTTATAAGTTTTTATTAATTTATTTGTATTAACAAGTTGAGATTTTCCATCTCTTAAACTATCCATCCAAGTAGTTGTATATTTTGTAATATCTGGATGTTTTGTCAAAAGTTCTTTAGACATCAATGCAATATCATATGCTGATGTTACATGCCCATCTTCATCAATACCATGACAATTTTTAAATATAGTATCATTCATTCCAAGACTTTTGGCTTTATCATTCATCATTTGAACAAATGCTTCTTCTGAGCCAGCAATATGTTCTGCCATAGCTACTACACAATCATTTGCAGACACTATACAAATTGCTTTTAACATCTCATCAACTGTTAAAGTTTCTCTTGTATCAAGCCAAATTTGAGAGCCACCCATAGAACGAGCATTTTCCGAACAGCTTATGGTGTCTGTATAAGATAAATTTCCTTCATCAATTTGTTCCATTATTAATAAAATACTCATAATTTTTGTAACTGATGCTGGTCTTAGCTGTTCATGTGCATTATGCGCATACAAAACTTGCCCTGTTGTTTGTTCAATTAATATTGCTGCCCCACTTTCTAGATTTAATGTATTACTGTCTGTTGTTGAATTTGTTTCTAAATTATTTTCATTTATAGTATTTGTTTTATTTGATGTATCTGAAGTAATTTGTGATGATACTTCTTCTGTGTCTATGGCTGTTGACCAAGTATATAAACTTGATGTTGCATAACTTAATGTTATGCTTGATAACCAAAAAAATATTAAAATAAACGTTGATATTATTTTCTTCATTATTACCCCCTGCTTTTATATTGATTTATTTTGTGCTTTAGAACGTTATGTTTTTTATTTTAATATAAATATATGTGTATTTTTACTTTTTAGAATATGACTATGAAAATTGATATTGTTCATTTTATTGAATACTTAATGGAAATGGGGCTTGTCAAATTATGTAAAGTATGTTATTATATAGTTGTAGCAACTATAACTAGTATAATAATAAGTCCTCTAACTAGAGGCACACATATGAAAAGGAGTAAAAAAAATGGAAACAAAAAATCTAATGAGCATTGTAAGAGAAATGGCAAAGGAGATAGCAAAAAGCTATCAGCTACCTAGTCAGTTTAATGAAGATTTTTTGGCGGAGATGATTCGTCGGAAATACTGGCATCCTGAAGAGGGGACTCTCAGCATAGCTGAGAGAACTGGGCAAAAGATGCCTTCCCTCAACAAAAAGGGACACAAGATTTTAGATTCAACCCCCAAAAAAAATTTGCAGCACCTTGAGGAGGAGTTGCAAGACTCTGAAAAGCTCATGGAAGAGCACTTCAGGGGTTATCTGGTTAGTAATGTAGTAAAATACGAAGCTAATCAAATAAGAAATCGGTTGCAAAATTTAGCAACTGATTAAACTCAAAACAAAAAGAGTCAACCCTAACGTATTACATTCGTTAGAGTTGGCTCTTTTTATGTTATTCAATAATAATTTTTATAACTTTTCTTTTGATGAAAAAACAAAAAATGAACCTATTGCATTAGAAGTAACATTTTGGGCTAAAAATAAAAAAATATATCAGTATGGTTTTGAAATTAAAAATAAAAATATAGTTTCAGAGTGGTTGTATGTAAAAAAAATAAATAAAGTAACTCCTATCTTTAATAGAGATGAAAATAAAGTTAAGTTTAATAAATCATACAAAGCAAAGATAAATAAATTTGATGTTGATTCTAGTTCTTTATTTTTAAGCTTATACCGAAAAATAGAAAAAGACAATGAAGATTTTAAAAGTGTATATGATTGGTTTTTAAATAGCTATTATTTAGATTTAGGAAACCCTAAATTTGAAAATAAAATAAATCGCTTAATATCTCCTAAAGTATATGGACAAGTTTGGGTTGTTTTTGACAAAGATGATTATACAGATGAACAATTCAATAATGCAATTAAATTAAATGAGTATAATTCAGCTTGGTCTAATCCTAATTTTGAAGTATGGCTATTATCACTCTAGTGAAGCTACGCATCATTTAAATTCTCAAGTTGTGGCAACTGTTCTAACAAATAATTTATATACTTATAAATATTTAAATTATTAACTTTGGCTGACTCAATCAATGAATACAATATTGCATTAGACTCCGCACCATCTACACTATCAGCAAATAGCCAATTTTTTCTATGCACAGCAAATTGTCTAATTGCACGTTCAGCAAGTGAATTTGTTAATGGTATTTTTCCATCATTTAAAAAGAGCTATTTTCTTTTCTGTTTATCCTGAACGTAATACCCACATGTATGAATTGCTTGTCGCTTTTCTTCCGGCTTTTTTATTACATTGCATTGTTGTTTCATCACAATGTAATAATTCACTTTCGGCTTTCATTCTACTATGCATCAATTTATATAATGGCTCTAAATAATAGAAACTTATTTTTATGTTCCAATTTGCCATCATACTTCTTGACAATACTAAGCCTTTGTCTTCCCACATTTTTTCTTGCCTATATAGTGGTACTATCTTTTTTCCTACTAATTTAAAATTGCTTTGGCGTTACTTGCTCTTGTTGGTTTATTTCTAATGCCCCAAACATTCCGTATTGTTCTTCTTTTGCCCATGTTCTGAATGTGGCTTCTGGTATTCCGTTTTCTCTTGCGTATGTTGTTTTGCTTTGACCACTTACTTTGTATCTGTCTAGATATTCTCTTTTTTCTTCTTCGCTATAATTTCTTGCCATTTTTAAAACCTCCATTAAATTTATTGTGTATTCTTTTTACATTCAATTTAATGGGGTTTCAATACGTGTTTTTATCGTGCGCTTACGTAACTCGGTGTCTTGGGGCATGTTTTCTATAATTAATTTTGCAATGTCTATTTTATTTTCTTTCATAATTTTTCACCTCCAAAAAAATATTAAAAAATTTACACAGTTAACTTGACATTTCCAATTTTAATGTGCTACAAAGCAACCAACACTGAGCGGAAGCCATTACCGTGGTGCGGAGCCCCAGACGTATAGTGGAATGCGAACGTACCAGCATCAGAGCCATCGCCGTAATAGCCTCCACGTACGAAGAACGGATTGCCAGTGTAAGCGAAGTAAGAGCAGTCTTGATTCCATCCATTTCCACCTGTTCCACCTGCAACTCGTAGTGATGTTTCTAATATAGCATCTCCAAAACCATGAGTTGTACTTTTTACATTATTATAT
>CAKPAB010000048.1 GCA_934132805.1 uncultured Clostridia bacterium
TGGTGTTAGAATAGATATATGGACACATTTAATGAGAGGGTGTATAATTAATTATGTACACTAACTTGAAAGGAGTGTGTCAGAAATGGCAAAAAGAAAAGTATATGATGAAGATTTTAAAAAGATGATAGTGGAATTGTATGAAAACAAGAAACCAGTATGTGAATTAAAACGTGAATATGGCTTAGTAGATGCAACAATTTATAGATGGATAAATGAATATGGAAAAATAAAAACAGACACAGGAGAAAGTACAAGCAATCATGAAATAAAGAAACTCAAAAAAGAAAATTTGAAATTAAAAGAAGAATTAGAAATACTAAAAAAAGCGATTGCCATATTCACGCCAAAATAGAAGACAAGGTAAAATTCATAGAAAATAATAAAAAAGTACATGATGTTAGAACAATGTGTAAAGTGCTAGGAATAGCACGTTCGGAGTATTATTATCAGAGAAACAAAAAGAAAAATAGATATAAGGAAGCAAATGGAAAATTAGATAAAGAAATACTAAAAGAGTATGAAAAATCAAAAGGAAGATATGGTTTGCCAAAAGTCCAAAAAGCACTAGAAAAAAGAGGAATAAAGGCAAGCCAAAAAAGAGTAGCAAGAAGAATGAAGAAAATGGGGCTAAAATCAATAATAGTAAAAAAATACAGACCGAGTGGAAGTAAAGGAAAAGTAGATAATACAAATAAGCCAAACTTATTAGCTCAAAACTTTAAGGCAGAAGGCTTACGAGAAAAACTAGTATCAGATATAACATATATTTATACAAAGGAAAAAGGATGGACGTATTTAGCGATAGTAATGGATTTATATAGCATGAGCGTAATAGGATATAGCTATGGAGATACAATGGACGCAGAACTAGTAATAAAAGCAATACAAAACGCAAGGAATAAAGGAAAATTCAAAACAGGAGCAATATTTCATAGCGATTTAGGTAGCCAATATACTTCTAATAAAGTAGAGAGATATCTCAAAGAATTGGATTTAAAGCATTCATACAGTAAGAAAGGATACCCATATGATAATGCAAGTATGGAGAGCTTCAATGCCATCTTAAAAAAAGAAGAAGTAAATTTACATGAATATAAAACATTTGAAGAAGCCAAAAGAGTAATATTTGAATTTATAGAAAGTTGGTATAATCGTAGAAGAATCCACTCAGCTATAAATTACAGAACACCAGAAGAAATAGAAAAGCAAGCATTATGAAAGAAAAATGAAATACTATTAAAAAATAAAAAAATTCTCAAAAAAAGTGTCCAAAAACTTGACATAGATCCATTCTTTTATTTCATTTCCCAACGCATAATTAGTTACAAATATCATTGCATCTTTTGATACGTTTATTCCTCCTTTATATTCTTCCATTTTTGCCTCCTTTTCCACAATTATATCACTTTATGTGGATAATTTTAATAATTTTTAATATATATTGTGTTATCTATAAAATTTTTCATTTAATCTTTTTCCTTATTTTTGCAACAAAGAATCCCTCATATAAATCTGTTGGTTTAACACATAAAGTTCCTGGAATTTTTGTTGGAAGCACTGGTAATTCTTCCATTCCATCAAAACTTATAGGAATAATTTCTATATTTCCACTTTTTACGGCCGATGATACAACATCTTCGTTTTCGCAAGATAGTATTGAACAAGTTGAATATACCATTTCGTGACCTGGTTTTAGTAATTTTATTGCTTTGCTTAATAATGTTTTTTGTGTTTTTGATGACCTTTCTATTAATTGTTCCGTAAAATATTTCTCTATATTTGCATCACTGTAGTCTAATGTTCCACTTCCGCTACATGGTGCATCTAATAAAATTTGATCAAATGAGAAAAAGTCGTCTATAAATCTTGAGTCTTTTGGCATTATGAACACACATGTTGTTCCTTGTTTGTCTACATTGTATTTTAATCTTTCTGCTCTTATTTTGTTTTTTTCACATGCAGTTATGTGTGCTTTGTTATTTGTAAGTGCGGCTACTTGAGTTGTTTTTCCTCCTGGTGCTGCAGCCATATCTAGTATGTCAGTCCTTTCTTTTGGTTCTAGTATTATTGGTGGTAACATTGATGATAGACTTTGTAAATAGATTTTTCCGTTTTTGTATATTTCCATTTCTTGTATTGTTTTTTCGTTTGCATCTTTTATTATTAATGCTTCTTTGCTCCATTTTACTTGTTCATATTCTATTTTTTCTTTTTTTAATTCGTTTTTTATTTCTTCTATGTTGCTTTTTATTGTGTTTATTCTTAGTGTTGTTTTTCTTTTTGTTTGATATCCTTCTATTATTTCTTTTGTGATTTCTTTTCCATATTGTTTTTCTAATTTTTCTTCTAAAAATTTCATGTTTTCTCCATTTCACTTTTTTATTAATGTCCTTTTGGGAATGAGTTACAGATAACTTAGACTTTTGCTTACTTTTATTTGATGTGGCATTTGATGTGGCACTTCCAAATTGGACATTTCTTATAGTTAAATATTATCATATATATTGTTGTTTTACAATTATTAGCGGAAATTTTTGGAAATTTTTTAAAAAGTATTGACAAATTTAATTTTAAAGTTGTATAATAAATTAGTCAACACATCGCGGGGTGGAGCAGTTGGCAGCTCGCAGGGCTCATAACCCTGAGGTCGGTGGTTCGAGTCCATCCCCCGCAACCACAATATATAAAACACTAGTCTGGATTATGCTTGATTAGTGTTTTTTTACTTTGAATGAAAAATACTTTTTGGTTTCTGTCATACAATGTTTGAAGAGAACTTGCAGTATCTTTATATAAAAATCAAGTTTATTTCCAAAAAGTTACAATGATAAAGAATATAAAAAATCAAACCCTAAAAATATTGGGGCAAAAAACTTTGAATTTTTTTCAAAAAACTATTGACTTTTAGCTGTTTTAAAAGCTTCCCCCAAAAAAACTATTGAATTTCAGTTTAAAAAAGAGGGATTTTCTGTGGTTACTCCACAATCCCTCTTTTTTATTTATTATTATTTAATTCTTTATATCTTTTTATTTTCATAGTAGAAGTTTTTTCAAACTCTCCATCTTTAATCTCAAGAGCCTTAACTGCTTTGTAAGAAGTCAATTTTTTATTTACTTCTTTAATATTTTTCCAAATTATATCATAAATTTCTTTTTCAGAAAGATCCCCATGTAATTCTTTAATTTTATCATAATCCGGTATAACTCTTGCAGTAATAATCAATTCTTTTTCTTCTCTTCTACTATTTGCTTCTGGTTTTTTACCATAAACCATAGATTCCTTTATTTCATCAACTTTGTCTAATAGCATTTCAATTTCTTCTGGATAAATATTTTTTCCATTTTGAGTAACAATAACATTTTTGCTTCTTCCTGTTATAAATATGTATCCATCATCATCTATATATCCGATATCGCCTGCATTGAAGTATCCTTCTTCGTCTATTACCTTTTTAGTTTCTTCTTCATCTTCATAATATCCTAACATTAAAGTTGGTGATTTTATTAAGATTTCTCCTTCTCCGTTTTCATTTGGGTCTTTTATTTTGATGTCTGCTTGAACTATTGCTTTTCCTGCAGAGCCTACACATGGTTTATATTCTGGTGTTAATGCTGCTATTGGTGCTGTTTCTGTTAATCCATATCCTTGCAAGAATGTGATTCCTATGTCTTCTAACCAGTTTCCAACTTTTTTGTCTATTGGTGCTGCTGCTGATACTATAATTCTTAGTCTTCCTCCTAAGTTGTCATATATTTCTTTGAATACTTTTTTCTTGATGTCTATTCCTGCTCCTTTTAGTGCATTTGTTACTGATATCATTGTGTTTACCATTTTGTCCTTTTTGCTTTTTATTATTTTTTCGTTTATTTTTTTGTGTAAACTTTCTACTAATAATGGTACTGTTAATATTGCTGTTGGATGTGCTTCTTGTAAGTTTGGTACTATGTATCTTAGACCTTCACATACTGCTACTGATGCTCCTGTTGCCATTGGTAGTAAAAATCCTATTGTTGATTCATAGCAGTGATGTAATGGCAATACTGAAAATAGCATGTCTATTGGATATAGTTTTACATATGCTGTTACTGCATTGATGTTTTCTGCTAGGTTTCTGTTGTTTAGCATTACTCCTTTTGCATTTGATGTTGTTCCTGATGTGAAGAATAGTATTTTGAATTCTTCTGGGTCTATTTCTATTTTTTCGAAACTGCTGTCTCCTGATTTTATTATTGATTTTCCTAAATCTATTAGGTATTGTAGTCCAACATCTTTTCCTTCTAGTTTGTTTTCTGATTTCATTTCAATAAAGTATTCTACTTCTGGGATGTCTTCTTTTATTTTTTTGATGTCTTCTGCTTTTTTGGGTGAATATATTATTGCTGATGCTCTTGATCTTTTTACTATGTTTTCTAATTCGTTTAGTGGTAATTCTCTGTCTGTTGGTACTGCAATTCCTACTCCACACAACATTGCCATATATGATACATACCATCCGTATTGTGTTTCTCCAACTATGATTACTCTTTTATTTTTTAGGTTTAAAACGTTTGTTAGCGCTGTTCCTAATCCAAATACGTCTTCTTTGAATTCTTTGTATGTTGTTATTTTATATGGTGTTTTGTGGTCTGGTTTTTCTAGTATGCAGTCTTCTTCTGGATATTTTTCTGCTGAGTTTAAAAAGAATTCTTTTACTGTTTTGTAGTGTGTCCTGTCTTCGTATGGTGTTTCTCTTTTCTTTTTTAAGTTCTTTTTTTCTAGTTTTTCGTAGTCTATTTCGTTTAGTTCTTCTATTACGTCCATTTTCATTTTTTTAAATTTCATCTTTGGAACTTTTATGTCTCTTAATCCCATTTTTCATTACCTCTTTTATTTTATTTTTCTTATTATATATGATTTTCTTGATTTTTTCAAGTATTTTTTATTATAATGCTTGGTCAGTTTTTATATTTTCTATAATCAGTGAACTGTAACTGTAATTATGAAAAGTTGTGTATATTTTGGAATTTTCTATTGACTTTATTATATAATGGTGATATACTAAATAACTAGAGTAGTATACTAGTGTAATTTAGATAAGAGGTGATATAAGTGAAAAAAGAACAAATTATAGAAGCTGCAAGACTTTTATTCCATAAATACGGCTTCAAAAAAGTATCTATGGATGAAATAGCTCGAGAAGCTGGTGTAACCAAAAAAACTATCTATTCATATTTTACAAGCAAAGAAGATTTACTAAAATACTTTATTCAAGAAGAAATCTTAAATATGAAAAATATTGTTGAAGAAATAGATAAAAAAAACCTAGACTTTTTCGAAACAGTAAGCCAATCCATTTGCAGTCTTTTAAAATACAGGCGTGACAAAGATTTTTTAAACACAATAAGTAAAGAAGCAGAATGGCTAAAAAATCCAATAATAATAAACAACTTAGAACTAATCGATACGCAAATTCAAAATTATATAAAAGGCAAATTGGAAAAAGCAAAATCTGTTGGCAATATTTATTACGATGATGTCGATATAACTGCATTTTTAATATACAAAATGTATATCGCTCTTATGTTTGAATGGAACGAAAATGAAAAAAAACTAGATGAGCAAATGATAGCAAGTAGTATTACTGCAATTTTAAAAAATGGTTTAAGAAAGGATGTTGATTAATAATGAAAAAAGAAAAGATTTTAAAAATCGTAATTTTAGCTGTTGTCATATTAATTCCAATTATTTATAGTTTTTTCTATTTAAAATCTTATTGGAATCCATATGGTGATTTAACAGGTTTAAAAATTGCTGTTGTCAATCTGGATGATGGCGAGAATAATGAAAATCAAGGGGCTGAGTTCTTAAAGTCTTTACAAGATGATGGAACTTTTGATATTTGTCCTGTTTCATTGGATGAAGCAAATGAAGGTATGCAAAATGGTGATTATTATGCCACTATTACAATACCTAGCAATTTTACAAAATGTTTAAATAGTGCTTCTACTAATGACAAACAAATTTCTACAATAACATATAGTCCAAATCAAGCATCAAATTATTTGTCTTCTCAAATAATTAATAGTGCTGTTAAGACTATGGAAATTAATTTACAAGCAAAAGTTAGTAGTGCTATAGCTGGTAATTTGGCTGACAATTTAAAGAGTGTTCCAGATAGCCTAGAGACTGTTTCTGATGCTTCTAGCCAATTATTAGATGGCTCACAAACTTTAACTTCTGGTTTAAAAGAGATTAGTGATGGAACTTCAAAATTAAATAATAGCTATACTGAGTTTGATAATGGTGTTAATTCTGCATCAGAAGGAAGTAGTTCTTTAAAGAGTGGTATTGACCAAGTTAATTCTGGTGTTGATAGCTTAAGTAATGGCTCTACTTCATTAGATAATGCGATTTCTCAAATAAATGCTGGTGTTGATGAATTATCTGAAAAAGGTGCTGATGGTGTAGCTGCTTTGTCTGATGGTATTAATTTATTAAATGACGGTGCAACAAGTTTAAATACTAATTTACCAACATATGTTGATGGTACAACTGCATTAGCTACTGGTGCTACTGCATATGTAAATGGCTCAAATACTTTATTTGGTATAATAAATGGGTATATCGATTCTGTTAATAGCTCAAATGCACAAACATCTGCATTGTTAGCAGATTTGGCTAATTTAAAAACAAGTTCTGACCCTGATGTACAAAAATTGGCTATTAAAGCACAAGAAATTATTGATAGTAATAATGACAGTAAATTAAAAGCTAGTGAAAAACAAATTAATGGTTTAATTTCTAAATTGACTGCATCAAATTCTAGCATAACAACTGGTGCAGAAAAATTACTAAGTTCAGGTGATGCTTTAAAAGCTGGCTCAAGTGGTTTATATGCTGGTACTCAACAATTAGTACAAAGTTCTGCATCTTTAGGACAAATAACATCTGGTATTACTAATTTAAAATCTGCTTTAAGCCAAGTTCAAACTGGTACTAAATCATTAAAATCTGGTGTTGGTACTTTGAAAATTGGAACTACTAAATTGGCTTCTGGTAGTGATAGCTTACAAAGTGGATTAATGACTTTAAGCAATAGTTCTTCTCAAATTAAATCTGCTTTAAATACTTTAGATAATGGTGCTACTTCAGCTTATACAGGAAGTACTCAATTAACTAGTGGTTTACAAGAATTTAATGATGCTATAGATGAAAACATTGATTCTACAAATACAGAATTAGAAAAACTTTCTGGTATAGAAGATTTTGCTGAGGACCCTGTGGAATTTAAGACTGAAGCTTATGGCGAGGTTGATTCTTATGGTATTGCATTTACTCCATTATTCTTATGTATTGGTTTATGGGTTGGTGCTTTGATGTGCTATGTTGTATTGTATTATGACCAAAAACATAGATTTGGAATTTTAGACCATGATAGTAATAATAAATTTTTACAAAACATTGTTTATATTGCAATTGGCGCTGTTCAGGGTGTTATAGTTGCTGCATTATTAAAATTAGGCTTGGGCTTTGATGTTCAAGATATTGGTTTATATTATTTTGCAAGTATTTTAATTGGTATAACATTTATTAGTATTATTCAATTTTTAATTAGAAATTTTGGTGATATTGGTAAGTTCTTAGCTTTGATAATTCTTGTTTTACAATTGGCTGCTTCTGGTGGTACTTTCCCAGTTGAGACTATTGATAAAGGTTTCCAAGCTGTTACACCATTTTTACCAATGACATATTCTATTAAATTGTTAAGAGAAGTTTTGGTACCTACTGCTACAAACTTTAAGTCAAATTATATTATGATTTTGTTTGCTATTACAGTTTGTACTTTGGCTATAACATATGGTGTTGATATATTTAAAGCTAAAAGAAAAACTGCTACTGATTCTTCTAAGTAATTTTTATAAACTTGCATATTGTGTAAATTATAAATGCTATAAGGAACTTTATTGTGTTCTTTATAGCATTTTTCGTTACAATTAACGGTCTGTAATTTGGTTTTATAGTACAGGGGGCTTTATAGGCATATATTTTATATTGTATTGATTGATTGAAGTGAAAAATAGAAAATCTTAA
>CAKPAB010000049.1 GCA_934132805.1 uncultured Clostridia bacterium
CTGCTTGCTCTGTTTTTTCCTTTGCCTCTTTTGCCTTTTCAAATATCCCTGTGTTTGTTAATGCCATTATTGATATTTCTGCTAATATTAACAATATAATAATGGTTATTACCAGTGCTATTAATGTGATACCCTTGTTGGTTTTAATTTTTTGCATATCGCATGCTTCCTTTCTTTTTTATTTCCACACATTTTTGCATGGCAAATTTTTTATTTTTATTTTATATATTAAGTAAGTCAAAACACACTTTCTTAATAATGTTAATAAGTTATTTATTTTAATTTTCTTAATGTAAAAATACAACGCAAATAAGACAGCAATATTATCCTGTATTTACTATATCTACAGGCATAATACTCCTATCTTTATTATTCTATATATGATTAATAAAACTTTATTTAATAAAGTTTTGTTATTTCCATAAATTACATGTGTGTGTGTGTGTGTGTGTGTGTGTGTGTGTGTGTGTACAGCCGCAAGGCTTTCAGCTATTTTTATATTTTTAGATCTATTCATTCGTTTCCCCCCATTTTTAGTAAGCTTTTCTTCCGTGTTTTATAACATAATTATACCAAATTTGTGGAATTTGTCAATAATCCTTTTTTAGCTTTTTTTATTTCTACATTCTCATCCATTTTTACCACCTCTGGATTTTCTATAAATTTTAACCACAAGTTCACTTGTTCTTTACTATTTTCTCTATATTTCACGAACTTTGGTAGTTCAATTATATATAATTCCATAACATCTGTCAATATTATTTGGTGGTATTTTTCCTCTCTAATTTGCCATTTCGTTTGATATTTGGGGATTTTTTTTAACGATTCTAATTCATAATCCGATATTAATATTACTATTGTTTTTTCTAATGTTTCATAATCTTTTCCTGATTGTATACTTGAACTATACATTTTACTCCAATAATACAGTATTCTTTTTTCAATATTATTTTCTTTTCTACTATTGAACTTATTAACGATGCTGTTATATCTTCGTTTCCTATATGTCCAAATATTCTCTTGAAAACATAATCATTTTTGGGGTTTAATAACTTTCCTATAATGCATTCCTTCTTTCTTTATTCATTTTTATTTTTTGAAGTTTTGGCTGATTTGCCTTGAATTTGAATTAATTTTATATCGTTTGAAATATAATGTCATTATATTAACATAAAAAGTTTATTTATGCAATAGGTATTCAAAAAATTTTGGTTATTTTCTAAAAATCTTTTATTACCAAATTTTGTGGTCTTCCCATATACTAATAATAGTAGTATAATATAAATATAAGTATCGGAGGGAATCAAATGAAAATTGAAAAACTAAATGAAAACAAGATAAGAATAATATTGAAAAGAGAAGATTTCAAAGACAAAAAAATAAACATGGCCCAAATTCTTTTAACTGAGCCTGAATCGCAAAAACTATTTTTAGAAATACTAGACAAAGCAGAAAAAGAAATTAATTTTGACACTACTGGTCACAAATTATTAATTGAAGCAACAATACAAGATGAAGACATTTTTGTATTTACCATAACAAAATATTTAGAAAAAATTAACCACAAATCCCACCACAAAAAAGTTTTAACTCTAAAAAGAAATGCTAAAACATTAAATGCTTCTACATTAATTTATAGCTTTAATGAATTTGAAGATTTCTGTAAATTCTGTGATTTTATACATAATACTCATAATATCATTGCAAAAAAATTATATAAAAGTGCAATTTTATATTTATTTAATAATACTTATTATTTAGTAATTGATGGAATTAATTTATCAAATAATTCTATAATTTCACTGCACTCAACTTTATTAGAATTTGCACAATTAAAAAACTTTAATAAAAATTTCAAATTCAAATTAAAAGAGCATGGAAAAGTTATTATAAAACACAATGCAATAACAACCGGAATAAAATATTTTTCATAAAAAATAGATCTAAATTGCAACATATAAAAGATGGTTGAAAATTCCAAACCATCTTTTTTTATTACCTTATCGAAAATTACATTAATATAAATAATTTTGTGGATTATATGCTACACCATTTACACGTATTTCAAAATGTAAATGTGGTCCTGTTGAATTTCCTGTTGACCCTACTGCTGCTATAGTTTGTCCTTGTGATACAGTCGCTCCTGCACTATAATACAATTTACTACAATGTCCATAGTATGTTTGTACTCCATTACTATGAGTAATAACCATCAAATATCCATAAGACCCTTTCCATCCTGAAAATGTAACTGTTCCAGAAGCTGCTGCCACTACTGGTGTTCCAGTTGATGTTGCTATATCTAAGCCTGTATGTGCTGAACTTCTTATTGTACTTCGTGCACCAAATCTTGAAGATATTACCCCTGAAACTGGTTTTGTAAGTGATACTCCTAATGCTACTTTTGTTCCTGATATATTTGTTGCTGTATTTACAGTTCCTGTTGATGTTTTTGTTGTAGTTTTTTTGTTGTTTGATGCTACTACAACAGTTTTTGGTGCTACATATAAACTTGCAACAGCATCGTCTATATTATCCATTACTTTTAATTCTGTATCATATTTTTCCGAAATTGTTATATTATCTATATTTGTACTATTTTTTTCTTTTAGTTGATTTACAATTGCCTCTGCCTCTGTAAAGTCTGGTACATATGCTTTTTCTTCTTGGTTTTCTAAAACTGCATAATATCTATAATATGTTGTTCCTGTAGATTTTATTGTGTCAAAAATTTCCTCGTCACTTGAACTTACATCTTTTTTTAATAGACATATTTTATATTGAGGTAAATTGTCTACTTGTACAAATGCAGTATTTTCATTTTCCCCTTTTTCTATGTATTCATTTATCTGGGCCTGTAATTTGCTTTTGTTATCTGTGTATCCTAGCATTTTTCCATCTAAGCTTACACTATAGCTTATTTTATAAAATACCGCAACTACCCCTAGTACTGCTAAAAGAGCTATTGATATTAAAATTATTAACTTCATTGTTCTTCTTGTATGTACTAATATTTTTTTTAACATTTCAACTTCTCCTTATAATTTTATAGCATTATTTTACACTTTTTTTTGCTTTTTTGCAATACTTTATTTATATATTTCCGTAAGTTTTTAGAGAAGTTTGTTACAGTTCACCGTCTCACACATATTTTATGACTTGGTATATATTGTTTTGCAATATCGCGTAAGCGTCCAAACGAACAAATGTGAGTGCGAATTGGAGCAATCGACATACTAATATTTTAATATGTAGATTGCGACACCAAGGTATAAAAAACAATATATACCAAGTCATAAAATATGTGTGAGACGGTGAACTGTAACAAAAGTTGTTCTGTTATTTTTATTGTTGTAATTCTGTTTTTACTGTTTCTACTTCTGTTTGAGAAGCTTTTTGGGCTGGTTTATAGTATCCTTTAGATTGAGCTAATTTAAAAAGTTCATATTGGAAACTTTCATCACCATTCCTTATTTGTTGAAATGCTTGCCTTAACCCCATATTTTCTGCTTCTGATATAGCTGTTTGATATGCAGTTAAGTCTGATTTAACTCCAGCTAAAATATCATTTACCATTGTTTTTTCATCCATGTGTTTTTCCTCCTTTTAATTATTTAAAAAAGACATTAATTTTTGCTTTGTATTTAAAGCATCTTGCGCTGATTTTGTAAAAAGTTGTTTTATTTGTGGGTCAACAGCTTGTGCTGAATATGTGTTTAGTTTTTGATAGATTGTTTCGTGTGCTCCTATAAAATGTCTTAAGTTTTGTAATTCCATTTGATTTAAATCTGCCATTTTTACCTCCTATTCTTTAATTATTCTTTACGTTTTTTAAAATTTTATTCATAATTTTTTTTAAAATTTCGCATAAAACCGGGATTTGGAGTGATAGCTCCTTAATCCCGGTTCTTGTTAGTATAAAATTAAATTATTTCTAGTTTAGCAAATTTTGCCATTAAACGCTTATGTCCTACTTTGTCAAAATTAATGTCCACTTTTAAGTCATCGCCCTCTGGCTCAACGTTGCTAATAACTCCTTCGCCAAATTTTTTATGATAAATTCTTACACCTGGTTTGTATTTAGATAAGTCTATATCTGCTCCTGTAACTTTTTTATTTAAAGTATTTAAGAAACTTTCTGCAGTTCTAAACATAAAACCACTGTTTGAATTACTTGATGCCGCAACATTTTGTTCTTTTTTGTCTACCTTATAAGTTTTTATATTTCCATTGTCTTTACTTCCGTATGTCCAAGTGTATTTTGAATCTCCAAATATATTATTATTGTCTTCTTGTTCTCCAACTGCTTCTTCGTATCCTTCTAATAAGTCACTTGGTATTTCTTTTAAAAATCTTGATACTTGATTGCAACTTGTTGATCCAAATATCGTTCTTTGCTTACTTCTGGTTAAAAATAAATTTTCCTTAGCTCTTGTAATTCCAACATAGCATAAACGTCTTTCTTCTTCTAAGTCTTTCGGCTCTCCTATAGATTTATATCCTGGGAATATTCCTTCTTCCATTCCTACTAAAAATACTACTGGAAATTCTAGTCCTTTTGCACTATGAAGTGTCATAAGTGTTACGGTTTCTTCTGCTTCTTCCATATTGTCTATATCACTTGATAATGTAATTCCTTCTAAGAAATCACTTAATTTATTGTCAGCTGATTCATCTTCAAATTCTATTGCAACTGTTAAAAATTCGTCTAAGTTTTCTATTCTATTTTGTGCTTCTAACGTATTTTCATTTTCCAATGCTTTTGTGTATCCAGATTTTTTAAGTGTTTCTTTTATTAAGTCTGATATTTTTACATCGTCTTTTTTGGCTTTTAATTCTTCTATTACATTTATGAATTCTCTTGAGTTTAAATATACTCTATTTAAACCGTATTGGTCTGCGTTTTTTATAATTTCATACATTGATATTCCACTATTGTTTGAAATTTCTTCTACTTTATCTAAACTTGTTTTTCCAATTCCTCTTTTTGGCTCATTTATTATTCTTTTTAAACTTAAGTTGTCTGATTGGTTTTGTATTAATCTTAAGTATGAAATTATGTCTTTAATTTCTTTTCTTTCATAGAACTTTAGCCCACCTATAATTTTATATGGTATACTTTCTCTTCTTAGAATTTCTTCTATTGCTCTTGATTGAGTGTTCATTCTATATAATATTGCAAAGTCTGAATATTTATAATATTCTTCTCTCCTTAAGTGTTCTATCTGTTCTGCTATATATGTTCCTTCATCATATTCATTTTTTGCTGCATATGCTATTGGTAATTTTCCAACTTCATTTTCTGTCCATAGCTCTTTTTTGTATGTAACTTTATTATTTTTGATTACAGCATTTGCTGCTTTTAATATATTTCCTGTACATCTATAGTTTTGCTCTAATTTTATTATTTTTGTTCCGGGAAAGTCTTTTTCAAAGTTTAATATGTTTGAAATATCTGCTCCTCTAAAACTATAAATTCCTTGGTCATTATCTCCTACTACTGTTATGTTTCCATATTTTGATGCTAACATTGTTACCAATGTGAATTGTGCTTTGTTTGTGTCTTGATATTCATCTACTAAAATGTATTGGAATTTGTTCGTGTAGTATTCTAATATGTCTGCATTTTCTAACAAAATTTTAATTGCATAGTTTATAATATCATCGAAGTCTATTGCATTATTTTCTTTTAATCTTTTTTGGTACATTTCATATACTAATGCTATTTTTTCTTTTCTGAAGTCTCCATGTGCCCTTACTGCATATGTTTCTGGCTCTAACATTTCATTTTTTGCATTGCTTATTTCTGATAAAACACTTCTGTCTGTAAACATTTTATCATCTAGTCCTACTGCTTTTATACATGTTTTTATTAGTGTTCTTTGGTCACTTGTATCGAATATGATAAATGATGTGTCAAATCCTATTCTGTCTATAAATCTTCTTAATATTCGTACACATATTGAGTGAAATGTTCCCATCCATATGTCTGCTGCTTGGTCCCCTACTAAATTTCCAATTCTTTCTTTCATTTCGTTTGCAGCTTTGTTTGTAAATGTTATTGCTAGTATATTCCATGGTTTTACTTGTTTTTCTCCTATTAAGTATGCAATTTTGTGTGTTAATACTTTTGTTTTTCCGCTTCCTGCTCCTGCTATTACTAGACATGGTCCTTCTGTATTTACTACGGCCTCATATTGTTTACCGTTTAATCCTTTTAATATATCTTGCATTTTTTCTCTCCTACTTTTAGTTTATATTTTAGCGACATCATCATTCTGCTCTCTTTTATTTACTGTCCAATTATATAATTTTGAGTCTTAAAAGTCAATAGAATTCAAAATATTTTCAAACATTTTTTCGCTGTTTAGAGTAGAACAAAAGCGGACATTAATGACATTATTACTTATTAAGACATTTTTAAGTCCGCGTCTTTGTTCGCGCGCGAAATTTGCCTCATATTTCACAATTGCGTTGCAAAAATTCCAATTATAAAGCCTATCATATTGCCAACAGCTGACATTCTACCTTTATATAGTTTATTAGACTCTGGAATCAATTCCCCAGAAACAATGTATAGCATCGCACCAGCCGCAAAGCTTAGGCAAACTGCAATTACACTTTGTGAGATTGAACCAACTATTGCTCCAAAAAATGCCCCTACCCCTGTTGTAACGCCTGATAATATTACATAAAAAATAACCTTTGTCTTAGACATTCCTCCATTTTTCATTGGTACTGCCATTGATATTCCTTCTGGTTGATATAAAAATAGACTGTTATAATTTTTATTTTTGACTAATTTAATATTAAATTAGCCTTATATTTTTTCTTTTAAGTTATTTAATTGTTTAAAATTGAAATATAAATCTACTTGTTTATCTTGATGAATTTCAATTCTATTGATAATTACTTTAATAATTTCTGATGTTGGTTTACTTAGACTTAGAAAATTCTGTACAACACTTTTTATCTTCTCAGTATCATCTTGTTTTGCATCTTCTTTTTTCTGCTTTATTTCTATGTATTCGTCTTCTTTTTGTCTTATTTCATCTCTAAATTTTTCCAATAATCTTTCATACATTTCCTCACTTATTTTGTTGTTTAATTTGTCTATATACATTTGGTCAATATTGTTATTTATCAGTTTTATCTCGTTTTCTAGTTTTTGAAGTATTTTTCCATAATCATATTTTGTCATTCCTTTTTTTACTTCTAATTCTATTTTTTCACTATTTATTTTTTGAAAAAGATTTTTAATATAATCAATTACAGTTTCTTCTAAATTAGAATAGCTAAAACCATGTGATGTGCAAAGTTTTAATTTTGAATTCCTGCGATAATTATTACATACCATATAGTAATTACCATTCTTTTTTCCTCTTACTCCTATTTTATGTTTGCATTCATA
>CAKPAB010000050.1 GCA_934132805.1 uncultured Clostridia bacterium
TTATTTTTTCCTGTGATTTTTCTAAAAATTTATTTGCATTCCATTTTTTGTCCCCTGTATATAATACAATCGGTATTGTTTATAAATGTTACTGCTTCTTGCTTTTTTCCAAGTATTGTTCTAAATATTTTGTCATGTTCATTGTTAACACATTCATATTTCGCGCTTTCTTCTGCTAACATACTAATTTCTTGAAGTTTTCCTTCAGCATGATTGTTTTTGCTAATATGTTAAAGTACTTATTTAAGTTTCTTTTTTTATTGTATTCTATGCCATTTGTTTCTTCTTTCTGATTATCTTCTGACTTTTTTGAAAATAAGTCTTTGTATTGAAGATAATCTTTATATGTAAAGATTTCTATATCAATTCCTCCTTTATTATAATATTTGTTTTGATTTTTGTCAATATTTATTTGAAAGTAAATTTCTCTTTTTGCTTCTTTTGTACAAATTTCTTTATCTCTTCCTTTTTCGCTCGTATAGCTCACCTTCTTTCTTTTTGTTTTTGCAGATTTTTCTTCTTATTTCTTTTGTATTTTAATTAATTGAATTTTGTCCTTGATTTTGGACTGTTGAATTAATTTGTTTGAATAAAATTAAAAATTAAGTGTTTCCATAATATCATAAAATGCCGAACTTTGCAAGGGTTTTTCATCGCAAAATTCGACATTCTTTTAATTTCCTATATATTTATATGATTTTGATTAACAATATGTTTAATGCTTTTGTCAATTATTATCTATTAATTTTTTTTTTTAAAACATAGTTATTCTAAATCCTACATAATCGGCAATATTTCCATATGAATTGTAAAATCTTTTTGACATACAACCGTAATTTCCACTTCCAGAGTATTCACCTCCTCTTACCACAAATGCACTATTAGCGGTATTATTGGGAGATTTTTCTAGTGTATATTCATACAAGTTTCCTGCCAAATCATATATATTCATTATCTTTGTATCTTCTGAAGATCCTGTTGTTAATAATTGATAAAAATTTTCATTGTTATTAGTTTTTTTATTTATTATATAATTCTGTGTTTCTTCTTTTATGCTCTTCCATTTTGTATTACTTTTTTTAGGAGTAGTATTATATTTTCCTCTAGAAAGTGAAATTGAGCTATTTCTGTAATTTCCAATTTTTCTGCTATCAGAGTTTATATCC
The DNA here is from genome assembly GCA_934132805.1 of uncultured Clostridia bacterium. Taxonomy (GTDB): domain Bacteria; phylum Bacillota; class Clostridia; order TANB77; family CAG-508; genus CAG-269. The sequence goes on from CAKPAB010000050.1 coordinate 1,167, forward strand.
ATTGTTGTTAAGCCCTCTTTATCTTCTAGATATTTGCAAACCAAGTCCCATTGTAATCCAAATAAAATACTGCATTTATTATTTCCAAAAGATAATTTATTTGCTAATTCTTCTGCTTTTTCACATGCAAAGTAATTATATGGTACTTGATTTGCTTTTATTACCGCTTTTCCTTCTCCCTCTGTCGCTTTTGTTCTTGTACTATTATTTTTTGTTGCATTTTCATCTCCCAGCTCGTATCTTCCTATCCAAAATCCTCCATTATTTTTTATGCTATTTAACATTTTACTTTTTAATTCATAATATTCATCATATGTTAAGCCACATCCATTTGTCATGTTTTTTTGCATATCTGTTAAGTTTTCTGTGTCTTTGCTTATAACTTGATTATTGTCAATAGCATACCAATCGTCTGAATATGCTTTTTGACTATCTCCTATTGCTTCTTTACTATATGGCAATGCGTATTGTTTTAGATTATTTTCAATTTTTTCATCTGTGTTACATTTTTCTGTATATATTTTTGGTACATCTATCCAAACCCATTCATTACCATTAATATCAATTATAACAATTCCTTTATCTATTTTGTCTTCATTATTAATTTTACTTACTATGCACCCTGCAGGAATTTTTATCCCTTCATATTCTGTTTCTTCTGTCTTTTCATTTGCTTCAATTTGAGCTAATTCTCTCTTTTCTGTTTCACTTGTAGCTTCTGTTTTCTCTTTTGCTTCTTTTGTTTTTTCTATCAATTCTGTCTTTGTTAATGCTGATATTGATATTCCCGCTAATATCAACAAAATAATTATCGTTATCACTAAAGCTACTAATGTTATTCCTTTATTTTTCATTTGTATTTTCCTCCTTATGTTGAAATATAATTAAATTTTTTTACAAAATTATCTCTCATTTTTAATTATACCTGAATAATAGCATTTTTTTATTGCTTTGTCAACTCTACTGAGTTAACTTTATTTATTTTTATTTGCTATACTTATTTGAGGTGATTATATGTTTTTAAGTTTAGCTGTTAAGACTAGAATTAAGCAATTATGTGATGAAAGAAATATTACATTGAATAAATTATGCACTATATGTGGAATTACTCAATCTACTTTGGCTAATATAAATTCAAGACCAAATACCAATTTGACAATTTTAACAATAATGAGAATTTGCCGTGGCTTGAATATTGATTTTAATGAGTTCTTTAATTCTCCATTATTTGATATAAGTAATTTAGAAGATGATTAAAAGCAGATTTGTATAAAATCTGCTTTTATAATTTTTTTATTGTCTTTTGTGCTATTGTTATTTTAAAACTATCTTTTTATTTTTTCTTTATCTTCTTCGTCCAAATTATTCAAACTAAATTCTAGTAGTGATGTTACTACTTTATTAAATGATAAGTTTTTGAGATTAGCAAGTCTTTGTATATTGTCTACTATGTTTTCTGGTAGTCTTAGCGTTTTGCTAATTCCACTATGATTTTCTGGTATTTTTAATTTGTTCATTTTTGTAACCTCCTTTGCAAGATATTTTATATTAAAAAGTGTGACGTTGTATAAAAAGGTATGTGATTAATTCACACACCTTTTTAGTGTTTTTTTATTTTTTCATCAAAATCGTCACTATCTGAATTAACCCAAAAACTCCCAATATTGGATACAACAAATTAACCAAATTAGCAAAACCAAAACCAGAAAAAATCACAGCAGTAGCACACATCAAAACAGCAAAAACATTAAAACTTCTTTTATCAACTGCCACATTTTTCAAAAAGCCCAATCCCAAAGAAATTGCAGTAGTAAAAATCGAAATTAAAATAATAATACCATAAATTTTCTTAATCTCTGGCCAAATATTGTTTATTGCATATACAGCTGGCATTTGTAATTGTTTTATATTAACATCAACATTTATCAAAAACAAAAAAACAATGCTCAATAAAACAATCATAATTATGCTCACTAATATAGCTATATATTTTATATTTTTTCTATTTTGTATAATTTCTTTTATAGAAATTAAAACTGGTATAAGCAAAACGCAATTATAGCTTGCATATAAAATGCTTGTAAAAAGCCAATTATCATCTTTTTGCACAATAATATAATCACTTAAATTTAAAAAATCAATATTTTTTAAGTTTACTATTCCGAATTATCATAACTATAGCTATTAAAATAGGAATTAATATTTCATTTATTTTTACAATTCCGTTTATATTTGTTCTAAATAATATTATGCATAAAATTGCTAAAATACTACTCCCTACAAAACTATTTACATTTATTTCTTGTTCAATGTATGCCCCAAAACCTGCTATCATTATATAAAAAGATATTAAAATAAATATATTTATAATAATGTTTATTAATTCTTTGATTTTTTCATTTTTTATAAAAAAATCGAGAAATTCTTTGTAATTTTTAATCTTGTTTTTTTCTATTATTTTAAATGTTTTATATATTGTAATTCCTATTATTGTACTTGATACTATAATTCCTAGTATTCCGTTGATTCCATATGAAAAGAAAAATGTGTAAATTTCTTGGCCTGATGCAAAGCCTGCACCTATTAATGTTCCAATTATCACAAATACAACTTTTAAAATATTCATAAAAAACTTTGCCCCTTTAAAACATATATATGCCTAAATATATCGTAATTTATTATTTATATATTAGAGAACTACTAAAAAAAGCCCCATATTATTTTATGGGACTTGCTTTATTTTTATGCTTATTTTTTTCTTCTTCTATTAGCCCAAACTACAATTCCTACCACAATTATTAATAATGGTACAAATGTAATTATTCCTAATATAACTCTGTTTTCTTGTTCTGTTGCTGTGTAAGTAACGCTTCCTGTGCTTTTTCTTACTGTTATGTCTTCTTCTCTATTTGACAAATATGCAATAGAATTTAATACTAAATCTTTATTTTCTCTGTATGCAACCATTGGTGTTTGTGTTGATTGTGTTAATTGATAGTCTGATACAAAGTAATTTTCTCCATATATAATTAATGTTGATTTTACTTCGTTTGTATCTGTTTCTTCATTTGCCTCTGTTATTGTTTTGTCAAATTGGGCACCTACTAGGAAATCTCCTGTTTCTTCACCTGCTTGTGCTGAGTTTGAGCTATTTTCAAAGTTTGTTCTAAAATATGCATTTTCACTTGTTTTTATTAATGCTGTTTTTGTTGTATTTAAGTTTTCTAATTCTTCGTCACTTGCAACATTTATTTTTGTTGCATTTATAAATATAACACCTTCTGAGTTATATAGTTTATTTGTTGCGTCTGCATATTGTATTTCTGGCATAATTAGGTCTGGTGATCCTGATACCATTTTGCTTGAGTCTGTTTCTCTTATTATTCCTACTTCAAATGGTTTTACACCATATAATGCTAAAATTTTGTTAACATTTGGTAAATCTAATTGTTTTGCTATTGCTGCATTTAGCCATAGGATATTTCCACCTCTGTTTACATATTCTGTTAATGCATTTGTTGCAACATCATCAAAGTCTTTTTCTGGTGATGCTATTACTAGTGTGTTGCAGTCATCTGGTACTTTTCCTGTTGATAGTATGTCTAGTGTTTCTACTTGATTTACTTCGTTTTGTAAATACATATTTAAGTATTGCATTCCACTTGTTAGTGTAAATGAACTATATCCATTTAAGAAGTATACTTTTGGTAATTCTTCTACTGATACTGTTCTTATTGCTGCTGTTAATTTTTCTTCTGCTACATTTATTGATTCATATGTTGTTGTGTCATATGTGTATAAATCATTTGATGCAAGTACTTTGTAGTTGTCTCCGCATTCTACTATTATTCCTTCACTTGATGTTTCTATTCCATATTTTTGTACTAAATCTGGTCTACTGTCTTGTGTTACTGCTTCTACTTTTATTTTGTCATTTACTTTTGTGTATTGTCTTGCTAAATCAAGTGTAGAGTCGTCATCTGAGTATCCTACAAAATAAATATTTATGTCTTTGTCTATGTCTTTTACTTTGTCTTTGCTTTCACTTGTTAGTGTGAATAGCTTATCTTCTGTTAAATCTATTGGTGTTAAATTTAGTTTTTGCATTAAGATGCTTATTCCTATAAATACTGCTAGTATAATTACTACTAATATAAATGTTTTTGTTCCATTTATTAGCCATCTTTTCTTTATAGTTTCTATGAATTTATTTGGTTTTTCTTTTTTAGTTTTTTGAGCTTTTTTGTCTAATTTTTCTGCTGCTTTTTTAGCTTTTTTCTCTTCTTTGCTCAACTTTTCATTTTTATTTATTTTTTGTGCCTTTTTTTCTTCTTTCACTTTTTACCCTCCTTCTTATTTTACACTTTTTCTTCTTTGCATTACTGTTATTGTTAATAATAAACATGTAATTGTAAATGTTAAAAATGTAACTGTATCTCCTATGTCAATTTGTCCTTGAGTGTATTTATAAAACATATTTATGAAAGAAAAACTTTCTAAGCTTGAGTTAAATTCTGGTAAAACCCAAGTTATTATGAAAAATCCTATTGAGATTATTCCTGCTATTATTTGGTTTTCTGTTAAGCTTGATGTTAGCATTCCAAATGAGATATATGACATTACAAATAATAAAAATCCTAGTAGTGTTGCAAATGTTGTTGTTAACTTTGGAACTCCGTAATGACATAAAATTCCGAAGTACATAAATGTGCATAATTCAGTAATTAATACTATGAATAATGCTGCTATAAATTTTCCTAAAACTATTTTTGTTATGCTTATAGGTGATGTTAGTAATAATTGTTCTGTTCCTGTCTTTCTTTCTTCTGAGAATGACCTCATTGTTAGCAACGGTATTATAAATGCTAAAACTAGTATTGTTGGTAATGTGTAATAAATGTATTCGAAGTTTACATTTCCAGAGCTTATTACACTAAAGTAAAATGATATACTAAATGCTATTAAAAATACTCCAATAAATATGTACCCTATTGGTGTGTAAAAATATGATTTAAATTCTTTTTTGATGACTGCCCACATTATTTTTCTCCTCCTTCTATTAATTTCATGAATGCATCTTCTAGTGTTGTGTCTGCTTTTTTCATTTCGAATATTGTGATGTTTTCTTTTGCAAATTCATTAAATACTAATTTTCTTAAATCTACGTCTTTTTCTGATTCTAGTACATATTCTTTTGTACCGTCTTCGTTTTCTTTTACTAATTTGATGTCTTTTATTTCTGGTATTTTTTCTTCTATTATTTTCATTTTGTTTTCTGTGTCTTCTACTGTTACATATGTTGTGTTGTTGCTTTCTACTTTCTTTTCTAGGTTTTCTGGTGTGTCTATTGCAACTATTTTTCCTTTATTTATTATTATTACTTTGTTACATATTTGACTTACTTCTGATAGTATGTGTGAGCTTAGTATTATTGTGTGCGTTTTTCCTAGTTCTTTTATTAGTGCTCTTATTTCTGTTATTTGTTTTGGGTCAAGTCCTACTGTTGGTTCATCTAATATAAGGATTTTTGGCTCTCCTACTAATGCTCCTGCCATGCTTACTCTTTGCTTGTATCCTCTTGATAAGTTTCGTGTTAGCTTCTTTTCTACGTCCTTTAGTCCTGTTTGTTCAATTATTTTTTCTACTTTTTCTTTTCTTGTTTTTCTGTCTACTTTTTTTAGTTCAGCCATGTATGTTACAAATTCTTTTACTGTTAGGTCTGAATATAGTGGGACTCCTTCTGGCATGTATCCTATTTGTGATTTGGCTTTTTTTGGTTTTTTTGATATGTCGTATCCTTCTATTGTTATTTTTCCTTCTGTTGGCTCGATATATCCTGTTATCATGTTCATTGTTGTACTTTTTCCTGCTCCATTTGGTCCAAGTAGCCCTATTATTTCACCTTCTTTTATTTTGAAGCTGATGTTATCTACGGCAGTAAAGCTTCCGTATTTTTTTGTGATGTTTTTTACTTCAATCACGAGAAATTCCTCCTTACATTTTTATTTCCGTAAGGCTTTCGCCTTGCTTGTTGCTATTATAATATCATTTTGTTTTTTTGTTGTAAAGTTTTTCACAAAGATTTCACATTACGGAAATAGCTTGAAAAATTTTTATTTTTTTTTCTGATTTTTCATTGACATTGTTTTTTTTTTGTGTTATTATATTTATTGTTCAAACGTTATGGGTCAATAGCTCAGTTGGATAGAGCACACGCCTTCTAAGCGTGGGGTCGGGGGTTCGA
>CAKPAB010000051.1 GCA_934132805.1 uncultured Clostridia bacterium
GTTTATGAACAAGAAACAACATTTGCACCACTTCCAAATAAATTTGAAGCAGGTACACAAAATGTTGAAGGGGTAATCGGTTTAGGTGCTGCAATTGATTATATTGAAAATTTAGGATATGATAAAATACAAGAAATTGAACATGAAGTAATATCATATGCAAGAAAAGAGTTGTCTAAACTAGATTATCTAACATTGTACACGACACCAAATGAAGAAAATCATTCAAGTGTAATTTCATTCAACATTAAAGGAGTACATCCACATGATGTTGCAAGTATTTTTGATTCAGAAGGCGTATGTGTGCGTTCTGGAAATCATTGTGCTCAACCACTTATGAGATTCTTGGGTATTGATTCTACATGTAGAGCAAGTTTCTACATCTACAATACAAAAGAGGATGTAGATAAATTGGTTAAGGCACTTGATAAGGCTTATAATATGTTTAAAAATTATATAAAATAATTTAAATAAATTAATAAAAAAGAAAGGTAAATTTCGATGGACGAGTTAACAGATGTTTACAATGAACTAATAATGGAACACAGTATGAATTCATACAACAAAAAGAAACTAGAAAATGCAGATTACTGTGAAGTAGGACACAACCCAAATTGTGGAGACGAAATAACATTACAATTAAAATTAAATGGAAACAAAATAGAAGATATGGCATTTTCAGGACATGGATGCGCAATATCACAAGCATCAACATCAATAATGATAGATACATTAAAAGGAAAAACAATTGAAGAAGCAAAAGAGATTATAAAAACATTTATAGAAATGATAAAAAGAGAGACGACTAATGAGGAACAACTTAAAAAATTAGAAGACGCAATTGCTTTTAGGAATGTTTCTAACATGCCAGCAAGAGTAAAATGTGCTCTTTTGGCTTGGCATACTATTGAAGATATGTTAAATAAAAATGACAGCACAGGAACTGGAAATATAAATTGTTGTCATTAAAAGCAAAAAAATAAAAAAGTTGTCAAAAAGGGGCGTCCCCTTTGACAAAATTGTCAATAGGGACGCCCCTTTTTGACAACCGGAGGTAAAAATGGAAAACAAAAAAGTATTATTAGGAATGAGTGGAGGAGTTGACAGCTCAGTATCAGCACTGCTACTAAAAAAAGAAGGATATGAAGTAATAGGAACAACACTCGAGCTATTTGCAGGCAGTAGTTGTTGTAACATAAGCACATACATAGACGCAAAAAATGTCTGCAAAACAATAGGAGTACCACACTTCACATATAACTGTAAAGAACAATTCAAAGACTATGTAATAAATGATTTTATAGACTGTTACGCAAACTGTAAAACACCAAACCCATGCATAGAATGCAATAAATACATGAAATTTGGAATTATGTGGGAGAAAGCGAAGGAACTAGGCTGTAATTACATAGCAACAGGACATTATGCAAAAACAGAATATAGTGAAAAATATGGAAGATGGGTACTTAAAAAATCACAAGCTGGTAAAAAAGACCAAAGCTATGTATTATGGAATATTCCAAAAGAGTTAATAGAACATGTGTTATTCCCATTAGCAGATTTTACAGATAAAGAACAAATACGTGAAATTGCAAGAGAAAACAACTTAAAAGTTGCAAATAAACCAGATAGTGAAGATATCTGTTTTGTACCAGACGGAAATTACAAAAAATTTCTTGAAAACAATTCTGATATAAGACCAAAAAAAGGAAACATTGTAAATTTAAAAGGTGAGATATTAGGAAAACATACAGGTTTATACAATTATACAATAGGTCAAAGAAAAGGATTAGGAATTTCATATAAAGTGCCATTATTTGTTTTAGGATTTAACAAAGCAAAAAATGAAGTAATAGTAGGAGAAGAAAAAGAACTATACAAAAAAGAGATTACAGTTACAGATATAAACTTATTATTGGTTGATAAAATAGAAGAGCCAATGGAAGTTGATGTAAAAACTAGATATTCATCAAAAGTTGCGAAAGCCAAAATTAAACAAGACGGAGAAAATATCAAAGTGACATTTGACGAAACACAAAGAGCAATAACACCAGGTCAATCTGCTGTATTTTATGTTGGAGACATAGTTCTTGGAGGAGGAAAAATAAAATGTTAAATCAATTTTCAAGAACAGAATTATTGATAGGAAAAGAAGGAATAGAAAAATTACAAAATGCAAAAGTTGCAGTATTTGGAATTGGTGGAGTTGGCTCTTTTGTCGTAGAAGGACTTGTAAGAGCAGGAGTTAGCAATTTTATATTAGTGGATGATGATAAAATTTGTTTAACAAACTTAAATAGACAAATAATTGCAACTAGAAAAACAATTGGAAAACCAAAAGTTGAAGTGGCAAAAGAAAGAATTTTAGAAATAAACCCAAATGCAAATGTAGAAATATATCAAGAATTTTTTATGCCAGACAGCAAAGAAATTTTAGACGATACAGTTGATTACATAGTAGATAGTGTGGATACAGTAACTGCAAAAGTTGAATTAGTTGTAAGAGCTAATAAATTAAATATTCCTATTATTTCAAGTATGGGAACAGGAAACAAACTTGACCCAACAAGATTTGAAGTAACAGATATTTATAAAACTTCAGTATGTCCATTAGCAAAGGTTATGAGAAAAGAATTGAGAAATAGGGGAATAAAGAAACTTAAAGTTGTTTATTCAAAAGAAGAGCCAATACGTCCATATGAAAATATTGAAAATAGTTGTAAGACAAATTGTATTTGTCCTCCAGGTACTAAAAGAAAGTGCAGTATTCGTAATCAAGTTCCTGGAAGTATTTCGTTTGTGCCTTCTGTTGTAGGATTAATTATTGCAGGGGAAATTATAAAGGATATTATTGGTTAAAGGTTGAAAAAAATAAATAAAAAAATTTCAAAAAACACTTACATAAAAAACAAAATTGTGATATAATAGATAAGTCGCGCAGATAAAACGTAAGTCCAAACAAGGACTTACGATTTTTAAGCCTAACATAGGAACAAAAATAAAAAGCAACTGCAGACAAAATATAAAAAAGGGAAGGAGAAAAATATGGAAAAAGAAGAAAACATGCTGGGAACAGAAAAAATAGGAAAATTAATAAGAAAATTTTCAATCCCATGCATAATATCACTATTAGTAAACTCACTATATAACATAGTAGACCAAATCTTCATAGGATGGGGCGTAGGATATCTAGGCAATGGAGCAACAAACGTAGTATTTCCATTAACAATGATAGGATTAGCATTCTCACTAATGTTTGGAGATGGAGCATCAGCATATCTAAGCTTAAAACTAGGAGAAAAGAAAAAAGACGAAGCAGCAAAAGGTGTAGGAAATGCACTAGCAATTTCAACAATAGTATCAGTATTATTCTGTGCAATCACATTAATATTTTTACCACAATTATTAAATATATTTGGATGTACAGAAGCATTAAAAGAATATGCATTAAAATATGGTTATGTAATAGCAATAGGATTACCATTCTCAATGATAGGAACAACATTAAATTCAATAATAAGATCAGATGGAAGTCCAAAATATTCAATGACAACAATGCTTGTAGGTGCAGTATTAAACACAATATTAGACCCAATATTTATATTTGTATTTAAAATGGGAGTAGAAGGAGCAGCAATTGCAACTGTAATAAGCCAAATTTTAGTATTTATACTAAATGCATTATATATTAAAAAATTCAAATCAATAAAATTAAATAAAGAAACATTTAAAGTAAAAGCAAATGTAGCTAAAAAAGTTTCAATGTTAGGAATAAGCAGTTTTATAAACCAAATGAGTATAGTATTTGTAATGGCTACTGAAAACAATACACTTGGAAAATATGGAGCAGAATCAAAATTTGGAGCAGAAATACCAATTACAGTTCTAGGAATTGTAATGAAAATAAACCAAATATTAAACAGTATCATAATAGGAATTGCAGCAGGAGCACAACCAATATTTGGATACAACTATGGTGCTAGAAAATTTGACAGAGTAAAAACAACATTAAAAATAGTATTAGGATCAAGTGTTATAATTAGTACAACAGCATTTATATTATTTCAAACAATACCAGATAAATTAATATCAATATTTGGTAGTGGAGACGCAAATTACATGGAATTTGCATGTTTAGCATTTAGAACATACTTAATGCTTTGCATCTGTAATGGAATTCAAATTCCATCAGGAATATTCTTCCAAGCAATTGGAAAGAGCATAATAAGTGCAATACTTTCAATATCAAGACAAATTGCTTTCTTAATACCAGCAATGATAATTTTTGGAAAGATGTTTGGAATACATGGAGTTTTATTCGCAGGACCATTTGCTGATGGATTAGCATTCATATTAGCAACAATATTCTTAATAAGAGAAGTAAAAAAATTAAAACAAGGAAACGTAAAAGTAGTGAACAAAGAAACTACAACAAACACAGAAAGCAAAATATCAAAACATATAGTAATAACAATAGGCAGGGAGTATGCATCAGGTGGAAGATATATTGGAAGACTAGTTGCTGATAAATTAGGAATAAAATTATATGATAATGAATTTATTTCAAAATTAGCAGAAGAAACAGGTTTATCTGAAGAATATATTGAAAACAATGAGCAAAAAAGAGATGCTTTAGCAGCTTTGAATAATGGATATTATTCAGAATTTAATAATAGCAATGAATTATTTATTAAAGAATCAGAATTAATTAAAGAAGCGGCTGACAAAGAATCATGTGTTATTGTTGGAAGATGTGCTGACTTCATTCTAGCAGATAGAAAAAATGTTATAAAAGTTTTTGTTTATAGTGACATGGAAGGAAAAATCAATAGAGCAACTACATATTACGGAATGGATAAATCAAAAGCAGAAAAAGAAATTAAACGTATTGACAAATTAAGAGCAAATCATTATAAATATTATACAGAAAAAGATTGGAAACAAAATTCTAACTATGATATTTGTATAAATAGCGATACTTTTGGAGTAGAAAAATCTGCAGACTTAATTTGTGAATTAGTAGAAAACGAATTAGAAAAAATATAAAAGAACAAGAAATGTATTGAATTCAAAATAAAAATTTTGAATTTAGTACATTTTTTATTATTACAAAACATATTATAAAACAGATTATTAAAACTAAAAAATAACCCAATCACCAAAGAAAAAATAAAGAAATTGATTAAAGGGGGAATAGATAATGAGAAAAAGAAATATTATCATAGTTTTAACAATTTGTATATTAATAATATTAATTTGCATAGGAATACATATAATTTCAAAAAATAAAAATACAGAAAAAAAGGAAGAAAACAAGGTTATAGAAGAAAATATAACTATATCAGATAAAAATAAATCAAGTACAGAAATTCCAAACTTAACAGAAATAGACGAACAAACACTAGAAGTTCAGGAGACAGAATCAGAACAATTCGAAGAGCAAGGAATAATTGCATACGAAGGGGCAGAAAAAACACCTAATATCCAACTTGGAGAATATGCTGGTTTAACATATTATTCACAATTAGACAATAGATGGAAATATAATACATATTCAAGTATCGGCAACAATTCTCAAACAATTGGAACATCAGGATGTGGACCTACAGCAGGGGCTATGATAGTATCAAGTATAAAAGGAAATATAACTCCAGATAGAATGGCAGAATTATATGTGAAATATGGGTATAGAAGTCCAAATCAAGGGACATATTGGTCAGCATTTAAGTGGACAGCAGATGTTTTTGATATCGAATATAGTGAATGCTACAAATTAAATGATGCTGTTGAAAAATTAAAAAATAATCATTATATAATTGCAAGTTGCAATCAAGGATTGTTTACGTATGGAGGACATTTTGTTGTTTTGATTGGGGTAGAAGGTGACTATTTAAAAATCTATGACCCATACTTATATAATGGAAAATTTGATGTTAGCTCTAGAAGAGGAAAAGTAACACAAAACGGAAACACAGTATATGTATCAATAAATAACTTTAGAGAATATGCAAATTATCAAAAGTTTTTCTGTTTTAAAAATACGAAAACAGATATAAAAGAGAATGATAACAATAAAAATATTACAAATAATAATACAACAAATGTTAATAATGTAAATTATCAAGTAAGAATAACAGCTAACACCGGTTTGAATATAAGAAGAGGAGCAAGCACATCATATTCAAGACTTGGAGCTTATTCAAAGGGAACAGTAGTAACAATTTTAGCAGAAAGCAATGGATGGGGAAAGACGGATAAAGGATGGATTTATTTAGCATATACAAGCAAAAATATAAATATTAATGCATCATCAATAGGGAAGACAAGAAAATTGTACAGAAATTGTATATTATATAGTAATTCTAATTTGACAGGGTATAGATATACGTATAAAGCTAATACTACAGTTACTGTTTTACAAAATGTTAATTCATATATTGATAAAATAAGGGTTAATGTTACAGGAAGAATTGCATATGTTAATACTAATAATTATAAATAGGGAAGAGACCAGCGAAAGCATCGCTGATCTCTAAATATCATCAGAAGAAGTAGTAATAAGGGCTTTGGTCTTGTCAATTGCCCAAATGACAATTGCTTCATTTGAGAGCAACATGGGGGTGGTTATTAATGGCCGTGTGTCCAGTTTGTCATTGGGACGCAGAACTCACAACTCACCGGGGAACATGTCCCACAACCACCAGGTTTGAGAGTCACTTCAAGGAATTCCAAGGTTGCTCCTTCAGGGAGCTTAGTTGCTCCTTCCTCAAGACGAGGCCCCTTATACTGGGCAACGTAAAGGACATCGTCTTCGTTTAAAGTGACATTAATACGGTTAGGAAGAATTTCTCTTCCTAGAATCCCTGCAACTACTCTTGCAGTATCAACATGCCCAATTGCTGATATTGCATCAGTCGGAATATCCGAAGGGTTAACCTTACTAACCCGAATCAATGTAAATTTCTCGACAGGGATCATGTTTAATGAAAGGGCGTTTGATAAATATTTCATTTTGTACCTCCTTGGGGCAATTGCCCCGAATAGCTTTTTAATAATGTTTCTAAATATTATTTTGCCATATTATGTTAATAAAGCCAATGGATATTAAAAAAATTAAAGAATCGTGTGTAGTGTTACAATTGATGTGAAACAAAAAATATAGAAAAAAAGTGATTCAAGTAGTATAATTGAATTGTCAAAATA
>CAKPAB010000052.1 GCA_934132805.1 uncultured Clostridia bacterium
GGAGCAGGTAGTGGGAATCGAACCCACGTCATCAGCTTGGAAGGCTGAGGTTCTACCATTGAACTACACCTGCATTTGCTCCTGACAGTTATAAATTATAAAGTATTTTTTTATAACTGTCAAGACTTTTTTTAAAATTTCTTAAATTTTTTTGCAATTTTTTGTATTTCAGTTTCTGTAACTATTAGCAAGTTTTTTATTAATACATTCCATCCATTCCTGCTGCTCCCATACCATCATTATGGCCACAACTGCAAGCTTTTTCTGGAATGTCTGCAACTAGACTTTCTGTTGTAATAACCATTGATGCAATTGATGCTGCATTTTGTAAAGCACTTCTTGTAACCTTTGTTGGGTCAACAATTCCAGCCTTTTTCATATCAACATATTCTTCTTTGCTTGCATCAAATCCTACACCAACTTCTGATTTTTTAACATTATCAGCAATTACTGCTGGCTCTAATCCTGCATTTCTTGCTATTTGTTTTACCGGTTCTTCTAATGCTTTTAATACTATTGTTGCACCTAGTTTTTCTCCGCCTGTTAATTCATTTACTGTTTTTTCAACTGCTGGTGCTACATTTATTAATGCTGTTCCACCACCTGCAACTATACCTTCTTCAACTGCTGCTTTTGTTGCAGAAAGTGCATCTTCAATTCTTAATTTTTTATCTTTCATTTCTGTTTCAGTAGCTGCACCAACTTCAATTACTGCAACTCCTCCAGCCATTTTAGCAAGTCTTTCTTGTAGTCCTTCTTTATCATATTCGCTCTTTGTTTCATTTATTTGAGCTTTTATTTGTCCAACTCTATCTGCTATTTGTTGTTTATCTCCTGCTCCGTCAACAATTATAGTATTTTCTTTTTGAACTTTTACTTGTCTTGCTCTACCTAGTTGTTCAATTTGTGTATCTTTTAATTCAAGTCCTAAGTCTGATGTTATAACTTCTCCACCTGTTAAAATTGCGATATCTTGAAGCATTGCTTTTCTCTTATCACCAAATCCTGGAGCTTTTACAGCTACAACATTTAATACACCTCTTAATTTATTAAGTACTAATGTTGAAAGTGCTTCTCCTTCTATGTCGTCACAAATTATTACTAATTTTCCTGATTGTTGCATCAAATTTTCTAGTAATGGTAATATTTCTTGAATATTGCTTATTTTTTTATCTGTAATTAATATGTATGGATTATCAACAACTGCTTCCATTTTTTCTGTATCTGTTACCATGTATGGAGATACATATCCTTTATCAAATTGCATACCTTCAACTACATTTAATTCTGTATTTGATGTTTTTGATTCTTCAATTGTGATAACTCCGTCTTTTGAAACTTTTTCCATAGCTTCTGCAATTAATTCTCCAACTTCATCATTATTTGCAGAAATGCTTGCAACTCTTGCTATATCTTCTTTTCCATTTACTGGAACACTTATTTTTTTCAATTCTTCAACTGCTGAGTTAACAGCTTTGTCAATTCCTCTTTTCATTGCCATTGGGTCTGCACCAGCTGCTACATTTTTAACTCCTTCTTTAATCATACTTTGAGCTAAAACTGTTGCTGTTGTAGTACCATCACCTGCAACATCATTTGTTTTTTCTGATACTTCTTTTACGAGTCTTGCTCCCATGTTTTCAAATTTATCGTCTAATTCAATATCTTTTGCTATTGTAACACCATCATTTGTAATTAGTGGTGCTCCAAAGCTTTTATCTAGTACTACATTTCTTCCTTTTGGTCCTAATGTAACTTTAACTGTATCAGCTAGTTTATTAACTCCTTCTAATAAAGATTTTCTTGCATCTTCTCCAAATTTAATTTGTTTTGCCATTTTAAATCACTCTCCTACCTTTCTGGGATTAAGGGACGTTCCTTCTTTTCCCTCTTTCGGGGGATCTTGGGACGTTCCTTCTTTTCCCCCTTTTGAGGGATCTTTGGACATTCCTTTAATCCTCTTTTTTTAGATTTTGTTTTAACCCCTAAATCTCTCCTTTTTTATTCTACTATCGCTAAAATGTCGTCTTGTTTTACTATTAAATATTCTGTTCCTTCGTATTTTACTTCTGTTCCAGAATATTTGCTTACTATTATGTTGTCTCCTTTTTTCACATACATTTCTTCGTTTTTTCCGTCTATTTTTTCTCCTGGGCCTACTTCTATTACTTCTGCTATTTGTGGTTTTTCTTGTGCACTACTTGCTAAAATTATTCCACTTTTGGTTGTTTCTTCGCCTTCTTTCATTTTTATTAATACTCTACTTCCTAATGGTTTAATCATGATATTACCTCCTTTAATTTTTCCATTTAAGAATGTTTTATTTTTGTTTTAGCACTCTTTTTGTTTAACTGCTAATAATTTATACCTTTTTTTAGCAATTGTCAATAGAGTTTGCTAAAATTCACATAGATTTCACATTGTATTAATTATTATCATAAATTAATAATCTTTTATTGTATTGCTTTGTACTAAGATTTGACTTTATATTATATGTTCGTTATTGATTTTTATAACTATTATTTTTTATGGAATGTTTAGATGATTGATATAATCTTTTAGCTTTTTGATATATTAAATTTCTAGAATACAGAACAAAAGCGGACATTAATGACATTATTATATGAAAATGTGGACCTGGAATAGCTCTAGGTCCACATGAAATTAAATGAAAGCCTGATTTAAAAATTTGAGGTTTCCCTCAATTCCAAATGATTGGGCAAGCTGTTCAATCATTTTGGATACAGATATAAGCTTATCTGTGTATTTTTCATACAGGTATGCTTCTATACCTTCCTCCTTTTGTGTTGTCAGCCTGTTTTCGGTTTGTATAAACCTTATACAGATCCCCATTGGAACTCTTGGCAATCCATATATAGAGTCCCATCTTTTACTTTCTTTGCCTATAATTTGCTCAACTGCAAAGAAGTAATATTGAGAGTCTTTATGCGGCAATACTTTATATAGTAAGCGCATTTTATCCCTCTTTTGCTTAGATGTAATGCTATCATAATTGGATATGAAGTTTTTTATATCATCCTCCAATAATGACCGAATTACTACCATGTTCTCTCTGTCAATTAAGAAGATTTGCTGTTCGCCAGTATCCCCATCTTCAATTATCATTGGGTTTTCTGTAGTAAAGTAGTTGTCTCTTTTATTTACTTTCATTTTATTTCCTCCCGCTGTAAAATTTTTTATGCATAGTTATTATAGCACATTTTAGGAGAAATTGCAAATTATGTAAATTAAAAATCATTATTAATTATACAAATCAAAAATAATGCTTATTTTACAAAGTTTTTGCAGCTTTTATTAATTCTACAAACAATGGTGCTGGTTTATTTGGTCTTGATTTCAATTCAGGATGGAATTGACCTGCAATAAAAAATGGATGTTCTTTTTGAGAAATCTCTACTATTTCGACTAATTCACCATCAGGAGAAGTTCCTGAACAAATTAAACCTGCGTTTTCAAGTCTTTCTTTAAAATCATTATTATATTCAAAACGGTGTCTATGTCTTTCATCTATTTCCTTCATTCCATATACTTTTTCTGCTAATGTCCCCTCTTTTATAACGCATGGATAGCTTCCTAACCTCATAGTTCCACCCTTTTTATTAACTGATTTTTGATTTTCCATTATATGAATCACTTGATTTTTTGTTTTTTCGTCAAATTCTTGAGAATTTGCATCTTTTAATCCTAATACATCTCTTGCATATTCGACAACTGCCATTTGCATTCCAAGGCAAATTCCTAAAAATGGTATTTTATTTTCTCTTGCATATTTAATTGTTTCTATTTTTCCTTCTATTCCTCTGTTTCCAAATCCACCAGGAACTATAATTCCTTGGAATTCTTTAAGCATTTCGTTTGCAGTATCCTTTGTTATTTTTTCTGCATCTATCAATTTAATTTCTGTTTCTACATCATTTGCAAAACCTGCATGTTTGATACTTTCAATTACAGATATATATGAGTCTTCTAATTTGATATATTTTCCTACTATAGCTATTTTAACTTTGTTATTTTTGTCTATTTTTCTTATTTTTTCTATCATTTCTTCCCATTTTCTATTATCTGGAATATATCTATCTAATTTTAAATGATTGCAAACTTCTCTAGCTAATCCCTCTTCTTCTAACATTAATGGTACTGCATATAAACAATCTGCTGTTTTGTTTTGAATTACACTTGTTTTTCTAACATTGCAAAATAGAGCTAGCTTTTCTCTGATATTTTCTGGTATATCTTGTTCTGTTCTGCATACTAAAATATCTGGTTTTATACCATAACTTTGTAATTCTTTTACTGAATGTTGTGTTGGTTTTGATTTTATTTCATTTGAGCCAAATATGTATGGTAATAATGTTACATGTATAAAACATACATCTTCTGGATTTTTTTCTAATCCTACTTGTCTAATTGCTTCTATTATTGATAGTCCTTCAATATCTCCTACTGTACCGCCTACTTCTGATATTACTATATCTGTGTCTGTATTTTCAAAGCCATAGATTTTTTCTTTTATTTGATTTGTAATGTGCGGTATTACTTGTACAGTTTTTCCTAAGTAGTCTCCTCTTCTTTCTTTTTCTATTACTTCTGAATATATTTTTCCCATTGTTATACTTGAGTTTTTTGTTAGGTTTTCATTGATAAATCTTTCATAATGCCCTAAGTCTAAGTCTGTTTCTGCTCCGTCATCTGTTACAAAGACTTCTCCATGTTCATATGGATTCATTGTTCCTGGATCCACATTTATGTATGGGTCGAATTTTTGTATTGTTACTTTATATCCTCTGTTTTTTAGTAGTCTTCCTAGTGATGCAGCTGTTATTCCTTTTCCTAGTCCTGATACTACTCCTCCTGTTACAAATATGTATTTTGTGTTCATTTCTTCCTCCTTCTAAACCTTGTGTTTTGCCTTTTTCTTTTAAAAAGAAAAAAGATTAAAAAATTTTCCGGCAAATGCGGTTTTTTTTTAATCTATTTGTATTTTATCATTTTTATTTGTATTAATCAAGTTTTTTTCAAAAAAATAAAAATGTGAAAAAAATTGTTTGAAGTGCCTTTGAAAAAACCTTTGATGATTATAGGTGCAAGACAAGTTGGAAAAACCTATATAATTAATGAATTTTGTAAAAATGAGTTTGAAAATACAATACAAATTAATTTATTAAATCATCCTGAAATAGTTGAATTATATAAACAAAATATATCATTAGAAGAAAAATATATTAGGTTATGTGCAAATTTAAATATAAACCCAGACTTAGAAAATACAATAATATTCTTTGATGAAATTCAAGAAAGTGAAGAATTAATATCTTCTTTAAAATGGTATTGTGAAGATGAAAGACCTTTTAAAATTATATGTGCAGGAAGCTTGCTTGGTGTAAAATTAAAAAGATTCCATAGTTCATTTCCTATTGGGAAAGTTGAAATGATAAATATGTTCCCAATGGACTTTGAAGAATTTTTGATGACACAAAGTAATGGTGAATATTTAATAGAATATATAAAAAAATGTTTTAATGATAATAGTCCTATGGATGATGTAACTCATGAAAAATTGATAGAATTGTATAGAAAGTATTTATGTGTTGGTGGAATGCCTGAAATGGTAGAAGATTTTATAAATAAAAATATGAACATTTTAGAAATAAATAGAAATATAATAGAATATATTAATTCTGCTTATATACAAGATATGAATAAATTTATATCTAATAAAACTGAAGCTGTTAAAAATGAAGCTATCTACAATTCTATTCCTATTCAAATAGGAAATAAATCAAATAAATTTCAGTATTCTAAGATAGATAAAAATGCAAGAAGTCGAGATTATAGTGATTCATTAGATTGGCTTATAGCAAGCAAATTAATTTATAAATGCTGTAAATTAAATAGTATTAATATTCCTCCAGAGGCATATAAAAATAATGATTTTTTTAAGATTTATTTAGGTGATGTTGGAATTTTAAATACAATGTTAAAGTTGAATGTGAATGATATATATTTAAACAAGCCATTTTTGTATAAAGGTGAAATAACTGAAAATTATGTAGCTAACCAGTTGCTTTTTAATAATGTTGACTTATATTATTGGGCTACAGCAAGTAGTTCAGAAATTGATTTTATTATTTACAATGATGATGGTATAATTCCAATAGAGGTAAAGGCTAGTGATAACATACAGTCTAAGAGTTTGAATGAGTATGTGAAAAGGTTTAAACCTAAATATTCAATACGTATTTCTACTAAAAATTTTTGCTTTGAAAATGGAATTAAATCTGTTCCTTTATATGCTACTTTTTTGCTTAAGTGATGATGGTTAAAAAGATGGGGAAATTGTTATTTTTCCCATCTTTTTTCACCTATCAGCATAGTATGATGGTGTATAATATGGTGTGTGAATTAATCACACATCATTTTTTTGCGTTCAAAAATAAAAGGAGGTTGAAATATGTAATTAGATATAATAGATTTAATAATAAAAAATATACCGTCACAAACAGAAATGCAAAATTGGGTTTCAAGACGTGTTTTTATCGTGCGCTTACGTAACTCGGTGTGTTGGGGCATGTTTTCTATAATTAATTTTGCAATGTCTATTTTATTTTCTTTCATAATTTTTCACCTCCAAAAAAAATATAACTATGCAAATTCAAAATTTTTTGTATTTTGAATTTACACAGTTATATTTTAACACTCAATTTTAAAGTGCTACAAAGCGACCAACACTGAGCGGAAGCCATAATGGTAGGTCGGACTCCCACCCGAAACGCTGAACGCGAACGTACCAGCACTAGAGCCACCGCCGTAAACGCCTCCACGCTCGAAGAACGGATCGCCAGCGTAAGCGAAGTAAGAGGTGTCTTGATTCCATCCATTTCCACCTGTAACTCGTAGTGATGTTTCTAATATAGCATCTCCAAAACCATGAGTTGTACTTTTTACATTATTATATGCATTTCCAG
>CAKPAB010000053.1 GCA_934132805.1 uncultured Clostridia bacterium
GCTTTATAGGCATATATTTTATATTGTATTGATTGATTGAAGTGAAAAATAGAAAATCTTAAATAAAAAACTGAGGATGCTCACGGGAAAACTGTATATATGTATATGCTTTGATAATTCTTTCGGCTGCATTACACAACATAAGAATTTCTAAAACCATATACATATATACAGTTTTTGCCTGAGTGAGAGAGTCTCGGTTTTTTATATTAGATTTGCTTTTTGAGCGTAATGAACAAGATACAATATAAAATATATGCCTATAAAACCAAATTACAGACCGTTAATTGTAACCATTTTTTACACTTTTATAAAATTTTTTATCTTGTCAAATTTGCTGTCACCTATACCACTAACTTTTTTTACATCGTCTATTGTTTTAAATTTTCCATTTTCTTTTCTATAATTTATTATTTTTAGTGCTGTTGAAGGTCCTATACCTGGTAATGTTTCTAGCTCTGTTTGTGTTGCTGTATTTATATTTACTTTTTCATTTTTGTTTGTTGTATTATTTATATTTTTGTTTGCGTTTGTTGTGCTGGCTTGATTATTTTGTGTTTGTTCTGTTGTGCTACTACTTTTGCTTGTATATTCTGTTGTTTGTTTTTCTTGTGTGGTGTTTTTGTTTTTTTCTTCTTTTGTTGGAATATATATTTTTATCCCGTCTTCTAACACATATGCTAAGTTGATATCTTCTATATCTGCATTTTCTTTTAGCCCTCCTGCTGTTTCTATTGCGTCTGCTATTCTGCTGTTTTCTTTAATTTCATATACTCCTTCATTTTTTACTGCTCCTGTTATGTATATTATAATTTTTTCTTCTGTTTCTTGTTTTTCTGCTTTTTCGCTTTGATTATTTTCTTCTGTAATTTCGCTCTCTAACTCCGAAATATTTTCTATGAGTTCATTTGGTTTGATTAGAATTTTGATTGCTATTAAAATTGATATAATAATTATAATGATAATTAAGATTGTTTTTTTGTTAAATTTATGCATATTTTTTCTCCTTTCTGTTTTTTTAGTATTGAATTTTTTCTAAAATTATTATATATTAGGTTTTGTATTTTTATATATGGAGGTAATAGATTTAGTAATGAAATTTAGTAAGTTTTTAACAGTAATATTTATAGTAATTTTTATTTTTAATTTATCCGCAAGTTTTGCAGAATCTGATAATATGAATATTTCAGCCGAAAGTGCTGTTCTTATAGATAGTTCAAGTGAGAGAATCTTGTATTCTAAAAATGAGGCTACAAAAATGTACCCTGCTAGTACTACAAAAATTTTAACTGCAATATTGGCAATTGAGAATTGTAAATTGGATGATATTGTAACTGTACCATATGAAGCTATTGCATCAATACCTTCTGGTTATTCTGTGGCTGCTTTGCAAGCTGGTGAACAGCTAACAGTTGAGCAATTGCTAAAAGTGATGTTAGTTCATTCTGCAAATGATGCAGCAAATGTTTTAGCATATCATGTGTCTGGCTCTTTAGAGGTTTTTGCTAGTTTAATGAATCAAAAAGTGGCTGATTTGGGGCTTTCTAATACTCATTTTACAAACCCAAGTGGTATGCAGAATGAAAATCATTATACTACTGCTTATGATTTGGCTCTAATTATGAAGTATTGTATGAAAAATTCGACTTTTAGAACACTTTCTTCTTTAAAGTCTTGTACAATTCCGGCTACTAACAAATATGAAGAACGTATTTTTAAGACTACTAATGAATTATTAATTTATGATAATAGAGATGTTCAAAGTAATTATTATTATAAGTATGCAATTGCTGGTAAAACTGGCTATACTACTGAGGCTAAGAACTGCTTGGTTTCTGTTTCTAACAAAGATGGTTTTGAGTTAATTTGTGTTGTTCTTGCTTCTGGCATTTATGGCAATAATTTGAGTGGTAAGTTTTTGGATACAAAGGCTCTTTTTGATTATGGTTATTCTAATTATTCTATTAAAAAGATAAGAGATAGTAATGCTATTGCAACTCAAATTACTATTCCAAATGCTACAAAGGAGACTTGTGATTTAGATTTACTTATTTCTGATGATATTACTGCTTTAGTTACTGATAGTAACTCAAATGAGGAATATTCTCCTGAGATTTCTTTGCAAGATAATTTGTTTGCTCCTATTGCTCAGGGTCAGGTTGTTGGTAAGATTACTTATACGATTGATGGTGTTGAGTATTCTTCTAATCTTGTTGCTGCTCATAATGTGGAGGTTTCTAGTTCTTATGTTTTGGCAGTACAAATTTTGCTGATTGTTTTGATTTTGTTTTTGTTGTATAAATTACTTTTTGGAAATAAAAAGAGTAAGAAGAATAAAAAGTTCAGTAAAAAAGTTTTTAGATTATTTTAAATATTAGATTTAATTTTTATATAGATAAAAGTTAGTGTATATTCATATATATTGAATATACACTAATATATTTTTTAAAAGTCTTTTCCTATAATTATTGTTACATCCACTGTACTTGTTGATGATTTGTTTGTTGAAATGTTTCCTTTTCCTAAGACTTGTTTGATATTTTTTAAATTTTCGTCTGTGACTTCTTTTTTGTTTGTTATTACTGTTTGTGCTAATGATGCTGATTTTCCTGTTCTCTTAACGTCATATCCTGCATCTTCTAGTAATTTTTTTGCTTCTTCTAATTTACTACTGTCTCCAGATCCGTTCAATAATTCTATTTTTATATCTTCTGCATTTTGTGTTGTTGTGCTTGCTGTGCTGTTTGTAGTTGTATTTGTATCTTCACTTTCTTCTGTTCCTACGTTAAACATTGTTTGCATTAATTTTTTTGTTTCTGTTTTGTCTGCTACAAATATACTAACTCCATTTGTTGATGATATGTCTGGTGTTGTTCCTGGAAGTGTTGCTGATGCTATGTTTTCTGTGTCTAGTTCTACTGCATATGGTATATAGTCTTTTACAAATGATAATTCTAGATTTGTTTCTACATTTTCGTTTGCTATTTCTAAGATTTGTCCTATTTTGAATATGTTGCTTGGTTTTAGTGTTTGTTTTAATGTTGCTATTATAAAGTCTCTTTGTGTTCTCATTCTACCAAAGTCGTTGTCTCCATATTCTGAAGGATATGATGTCATTCCTACACCTTTTTGGTAGTCATTGTGTCTAAATCTTAGTAGTTGTTCTGCTTTGTTTCCGTCTAAAACTTGCTCTCCTTCTTCTAAGTCTATATATAAGTCTTGTGATGTGTCTGTGTATTTCATTCTCATAGGTACATTGAATTTTACTCCGCCTATTGTGTCAACTAGTTTTATTAGTGCTTCTGTTTTTACTACCACATAGTATTTTATGTCTAATCCTGTTATTTCATTTACTGCTTCTAATGTTTTTTCTGGATTTTTGTTTATGTTGTATAGTGCATTTATTTTTTGTGTTGCTACTGCTTTTTTTGTGCTTTTTCCTGTGTATGTGTCTCTTGGTATTGATAGTAAATTAGCTTTTTGCGTGTTTGGGTCATATGATGCGACCATTATGGTGTCTGTTAATTCTGAGTCTAAGTCTGTGCTTACTCCTAATAATAGTACTTTTAGCTCTTTTAAGTCTTTTTTGGTGTATTCGTCATGCCCTACTACTGTTGCTAACATTCCACTTAGTCCTCCACCGTTTTTTATTGTTTTATATGTGAACCATCCTATTCCTAATAATAGTATTATGATGATTATTAGTATTACTTTTTTCCATACTTTTTTTTGTTTTTTCTTTGCGTGTCTATTTGTTTTTTCTTTTGCTACTTCTTTTTCTTTCAAAATAATCACTCCTATTAATTGTTAAAACTCTTTTATAAGTATAGCAAATATTCAAAAAAAACGCAATAAATTTGCGTCTTTTTTTTGATTTTTTTAATTTGTGGTTACTTTTTATAACCAAAGTATGAAACGAAAATACTTTTTATATTATTTTTTCACTTATAGTTTTTGTTATAAATGAATTTTCTATAGCTTCATTTATGCCACTTTCAGGGTTAATCTTGGCAAATGCTCCTAGCAAAATTGCTATAACAAACACTATTATAGCCCCTCTTACAATCCCATATGCAATACCACCAACCTCATTAAATTGTTTTAAGATTGGCATGCTTGCAACAAAATCTAATAAAGAAATTACTATACTTAATGCTATTTTTGCAACAATAAATAATATCAATGCAGTTATTGCATATACAATTTCTTGTGATATTTTCTCTGCCTCTTGTGGTAATATATTATTTTTTACTTGCTCTGTTACTTGATTTGTTATTTGTGTTGATATTTTATTTTCTTCTGAGTCTTCTGTTATCATATTGGATGTATTTTCTATTATAGTGTTTTTTATTTTATCATCTATTGATGTGTTTTTTATTATGCTATTTGCTATTGGTCTATATAAAACTAGTGTAATTACTATTGCTATAATTCCAGCAAATAATTTTGCTCCTAATTTTACTAAGCCTTTTTTATATCCCAAAAATGCTGACAACGCTAGTATTACAACTAAAATTATATCTATTACTATTCCCATATAAATCTCATTCCTTTCTAATAATACAGTTTACTTTTTTGCATACTGTGAATGCATCAGAAAACTTATTTTAAATATTTTTATAAATCGATAATCTCTATTTTATCTCTATAAATAATTCCTGCAATTGAATTTGATAAAACTATGCTTGTTATCTCTTGGTCTGCTTTGTATTTTTTTACTAGCCATCCATTTGTATTTATAAAGTCGACTTCTGAACCTAAATTTAGTCCTATTATATTTCCATTTGTGTATATTTCTTTTGTTACAAGTTCTGCTGTATATAATGATGTACTTTTATTTTCTGAATTTATAATGTTTACTTCTGAGTCTGCTGTAAATAGTCCAGATGATTTTTCTTCAATTATTGCTGTTGCATTTGCTAGTTCTATTGATGCAAATGACACTTTTTTGTCTTTAAAATCTTGTAGCGTTTCTTCTGTTCCATCATTTTTTATTTCTGTTATCTTGTCTGTATACATGCATATTAATTTATTTTTGTCTTGATATTTTATATTTGTTATTAGTGCATTGTTTTCTGACTCATAGACGTCTTTTATTGTGTTTTCTGAGTTGTTTTTTGCTTCGTCTATTGACATTACCTTGATATTTGATTGTATCATTGTTCCTGATGTGTCTACTTGTGCTATTGCTAAGTATTTGTTGTCTTCTGATATTGATGTTGCAACTGCTCTTGTTGATGATAAAAATGTTTTAAATAATGCATTTCCTTGGCTATCATATAACTGTATTACTGTTTTGTAGCTTGTGTCTACTATTGTTACTGCTACATATCCATTTTTATTTATTGCTATTTGTGATATGTTTCCTTCTATTTCTCTTTCCCATAATATTTCTTTGTCTGCTATTAGATATAGCTTTTGCCCTTTTTCTTCTGCTACTGCTAAATATCTGTTGCTACAGTTAAATATTGGTTTTGATATTTCAAGTGTTAGTTGCTTTTCTTCTTTTCCTGCATTGTTGTATATTTTGAAGTTGTTTTTGTTTAGTATTCCTATGTATTTGTTAAATGCGTATATTGTTGAGTTGTTTTCGTCTTCTATGTCTATACTTGGTAAGTTGTTTTGTGTTTTTTCTTTTTGTAATATGTTTTTGTCTATCCATTCTCTTGCTTCTTTGTTGTTTATGTATATTATGCTTATTGCTGCTATTGCTATTATTATTATTGTTGCTATTACTGATATTATGATTTTTTTCTTGTTTATTTTTTTTGCTTTTGTTTCTTCCCAAAAATCTTTCATATTTTTTCCTTTCTCAAGGTTTGTATGTACCTTTCTTTTGTTATATATGTTATATCAGTTTTTTGTTTTTTTTGCAATATTATTTTTTATTTTTTCGGGATTATGGAAGCTTCATATTAAAGCCCGTTTTATTATACTTATTTATTAATATCTTTTGCAATTTTTTCTATTTCCTTTTTATTTACTCCTGTAATCTTTTGAATTACTTCCTCATTAAATTTTTCCTTTATCATGTTCCTTACTATTTCTAATGAGTTTTCTTTTTTTCCTTCTTTTCTACCAATGTCCATATACATTTGATTTTCTCTGTCTATCGTATCCAATACTGCTAACATATTTTCATCATTTCCTCTCAATTTATTAGCTAACCTATAAGCTTCATTTTCTCCAATTTTTCTGTTCAGAATTATTAATATAATTCTTTTTAATAAATCTCTGTCTTCTTC
>CAKPAB010000054.1 GCA_934132805.1 uncultured Clostridia bacterium
TTTAAACATCAAAAAACAACACATATAATTTGTGTTGTTCGTTATCATTATTTTAAATAATGTGCGTTTCCAATTATCACCTAATATGTCTCTGTTTTTTATGATTATAGCATATTTTTTTATTTTGTGTAAGTCTTTTTTGAAAATTTATTAATTATTAATATAGATTGTAATTTATATTACTTTTTAATATAAGGAACATAAAATCCAATTTTGTAATCTTCTGCTCTTAATTTTACTGCTTTTCTTTTTGTAAAAGAGATTCCCTTTTGTATTAGTTTATCACGAGTACCATATATCAATTTGTGATATTATACAGGACTTCTATTATCTTTCATTTGATTTTATTCTTTTTAATGCCTCTTCAATTTTAGTAGTATATTTTTCATCAAAATATTTAATTTTTTGAATTATCTTATCTATAGATTTTTTAATTTCAACTTCATTTTCAAAATTCAATATTAAGCTACATTGTTCAACTATATATCTATATGTTTTTATAATATCAACTTTTTCCAATTCTCTTATTATAGTTGGCATCGGTGCCTTTCTTCCTTCTACATGAAGGCCTATATAAAATTCTGCACTATTATTGCCATACAAATTTCTATCATTTATACAAGAAGACCATACTTCATAATGAATACCTTTAGTCTCTTCATTATTCCAATTATTTTTAGCCAATTGGATGCATGAATAAATAGTAGTTTTTACATAAAACTCATTGAATTCTGTAGCTAGATTTTCTCGTATATCCTCTACTAATTCATCACTTTTATTTTTAAATTTTATATTTTCTTGTTTTTTTATTTTTTCTTCCATTTTATTAACTCCCTTACTATTTATTTTTTAATTTTGTTCTACTTTAATTACATTGTCAAAACTAATCAAATCAGTAACAAAAGAATGGTCTGATTTCTTTTTATCTTTACCTATAATCTTAATTATATTATTCTTATAATTTGACATATCTAATTCTGTCACAATAACTTCATTTTCTTCTAACATCTTTTTAATTTTTTGTAAAGTATCTTGGTCTTGTTTTTCCAATTCAATTTCTAATTCCAACATATTATAATGTTCAATCTTATCTGATATCAAATAAGAATATGACAAAATAATATACACTAATGCTGTAGCTATAATTCCACATAAATAATATCCAGCTCCAATGCAAAGTCCAATACATGTAACAGCCAACAAAGTTGAAGCAGTTGTTAAACCTTTTACATTAAAGCCATCTCTCAATATTGTTCCAGCACCCAAGAAACCTATTCCTGATAATAATTGTGCTGGGATTCTAGATGAGTCTACGCCAAAAGATTTTGACATATACTCACCACATATCATAACCAGTACAGCACTAATTCCCACTAGTGCATGAGTTCTAAAACCTGCAGGTTTACTCCATGAAGATCTTTCTAACCCAATTATTCCTGCTAAAAAAATTCCTAACAATAATTTAATAATTGTTTGAAACTCAAAACTATTTATAATCGTTTTTACCATTTCCATTTTGTTTTTTCCTTCCTTTTATTCATTACTTGTATTTTGTGTATCTGTAACTTTATTTTGTGACGTTTCCGTATTTGCTGATGATGTATTCTCTGTTTTATTATTTGATGATGAGGTGTTTTCAGTAGTTTTATTAGTACTTGGAGATATTGTTGTATTATTCTGTTTTTTATTTGAATTTGTAGTATTATTGACTGTATTATTCTTATTGCTTGAGCCACTACTATTTTCCGTATTTGTGCTACTATTAGAACTACTATTATTTTTGTTATTTACAGTTGTATTTGTATTCTCTTCTTTTTCTGTTCTAGTTGGCATATCTAAATCATCTTTTGTTGTTGTATCAAATGAATTTGTAATTGTATTGTTTTTATTCGTATTTGTTGATGTATTATTATCTTTTAATTCACTTCCAGAATGTTTGTTACAAGATGCTGGAGTAGTTCCAATCAAAAAATATTCATCATACGTATTAGGACAACCTGTATTTGCTTTTCTTCCAGTTTCTGCACAAACAGTAACTTTTATAGCTCCTGCAGGTTTATCAAATTTTGCATTTTTTAAATTAGAATGTATATTTGCCATTATATTCGCCCATAAAATGCCTGCCGGGTTTTTCTTACCATTATAATTAATTGATTCATTTTTATCATATCCATACCAAGTAACACCTGTATAATATGGAGTAAAGCCACATAGCCATCTATCATAATTATCATCAGTTGTTCCTGTTTTTGCTGCCACATCTATACCTGAAATAGAACAATATGTAGCAGTCCCATTACTTCCAGTTACAGGCTCTGTCATCAATTCTTTTACTATATATGCAACCTCTTTGGAAAAGACCTTTCTTTTCTTTTGTTTTGCTTCTACTATTACTTTTTGACTAGAAGTTTCTGCTTTTGTATAAAAAGTTGGCTCTATGTACACTCCATCATTTGCAATTGTTGCATAAGCTCCTGCCATTTGTAAAGGACTAATTCCTTTATCTAGCCCTCCTAAGGCTAATGCTAAATTTTCGTCTTTTTTGCTGAGTGTTGTAACACCCATTTTTTGCAAATACTTTATTGAAGTTTTAGGTCCTATTTTTTCCATCATTTCTACAAAAGGTATATTTTGTGATGATTCTAATGCTCTACGAACAGTTATATTTCCTAAATAATTACTGTAGTTTTCTGGTTTATATCCATCTGCAAATATTGTTTGTTCATCCTCAAAAATTGTAGCCCCGGTAAATTCTTTTTTGGCTATGCCCGGAACTAAAACTGCTATAGGTTTTATACAAGATCCTGTTTGCCTAATTGATTGTGTTGCACGGTTTAAACCTCGTGATGTTGTTTTTTTGCCCAAGCCTCCTACACATCCTACTACTTGACCATTTTTATGGTCTATTATAACCATTGCAGCTTGAGAAGGATCTCCGCCATTTTTTGATGCAAGTTGATATTTTGTTTTTTCAAATTCTTTCTCCATTTGATTTTGAACTGCTGAATTTTGTGTACTATAAATTGTCAAACCTGCCATATTTACATAGTTTGTTGCAAATGTTTTACTTATTTTCTTTTTATCAGAAATATCATCTATTAATTGTGTTATTAATGCATCTGTATGATATGAGTAAACTGCATCATCTGTCTCCAAATTTCCTTTTTTAAATTTTAAACCTTTGTCAACATTTTCAACAGCTGTATTATATTCAGTTTCATTTATGTATTTAAGCTCTAACATTTTTGCTAATACAGTTTTAGTTCTGGTTTTAATTTTTTCTGTATTGTTTGTATTTCCATAAGGATTATAAGAATTTGGAGAATTATTTATCCCTGCCAAAAATGCACATTCTTCTAGTGATAAGTCTTTTACAGATTTATTAAAATAATAGTTTGCTCCTGTTTCTATTCCATAAACATTCGGTCCTACATATATAATATTTAGGTATAAAGCAAGTATTTCATCTTTATCCATAAATGTCTCTAATGTTACCGCTTTCCCCCATTCTTTAATTTTTCTTGTTATTTTGTTTGAAGAATCTCCTGTTAAATTCTTAACAACCTGCTGTGTTATACTACTTCCTCCAAAAGAAGATGAGCCTCTATGAAATATGTATGAAACTACTGCAGCACCTGTTCTTTTTACATCCACTCCATGATGTTTGTAAAATCTTTCGTCTTCTATTGCTACATATGCATTTTTCAAATTATTGGGTATGCTCTCAGCTGATACTTTGTTTTTGGCTTTTTCACTTCCAATTTCTGCTATTGTTTTTCCATCTGTATCTTTTACAATAGAATTTTCATTTTTTGCCATTTCTTGTACTAAGTTTTTCCAATTATTTGCTGATATAGCTGTACGTATTCCTAAAATAAATATAAGTATAAAAATTGCTATAAATAATATAAGTATTATTTTTTTCTTTCTTTTTATTTGCTCTGGTGTTTTTTCTTTCTTCTTCCTTTTTATTTGTTCTGGTGCTTTTTCTTTTTTCATCGAAATTTCCTCCATAAATTGGGTATATTATTCAACTTTCATAATATATAAAAAATTATATCATATTTATAAAAAATAATAAACAAAATATTCCATTTTTATAAATTTTATTATATAATACTCTAGAATAATATCAAAAGAATGGAGTGTAAACATATGATAAATCACGAAGAAAACCCAGAATATCTTAACTCATTTTTAGATTATACAATGACAATATTAAATAAATCTCCTAACACTATAAAAGAATATAACTATGACCTAGCAACATTTTTAAAATTTATAAAAATACATTTTAATTTAACACAAGAAGAAGATTTTTCAAAGATTGAAATAAAAGATATTGATTTAAATACAATTAAAAAAATACAATTAAACGATATCCATGCTTTTTTAAGTTATTTAACTACTAACTATCATAGCAAAGCTACAACTCGTGCTAGAAAAGCTTCAAGCATACGTGTTTTCTTCAATTATTTGTGTGCCAAAGCAAACCTAATTGAATCTAACCCTGCTCAAAATCTAGAAACACCTAAATTAGATAAAAGGCTACCTAAATACTTAAGCTTAGAAGATAGCAAAAAGCTATTGGAAGTTACTCAAAATGAAGATAATAGAAATGCTGCTAGAGATTATGCTATTCTTACTATATTTTTGAATTGTGGTTTACGTTTATCTGAACTAGTTGGCATAAATATAAATGATATTGATTTTTCCGAAAATAAAATGACTGTTATTGGTAAAGGCAATAAAGAACGTACAATTTATCTTAATAAAGCTTGTATAAAATCAATAAAAAATTATATGGATGTTAGACCTAAAGATGGTATTAAAACTGATAAATTAAATTCTAGAAAAGCATTATTTTTAAGTGAAAGGCGTGAACGTATTAGTAAACGAACTGTTCAGCATATTGTTGATAAAGAACTTATGGCTGCTGGTCTTGATACAAAAAAATATTCTACTCATAAATTAAGGCATACTGCTGCTACATTAATGTATCAATATGGAAAAGTCGATATTAGAGCATTGCAAGAAGTGCTAGGACATGAAAGTATTTCTACAACAGAAATTTATACTCATGTTGCTAATGAGCAAGCTAGAGAAGCTATAGAAAATAATCCATTGTCTGACATGTAAAATATTATAAGATATCCCTGTCTATGGGATACCTTTTTTGTTTTTAATAATTGGGAATTTTTATTTTATCTCCCTCTTGTAAATTTGAATTAGATAAGTTATTTATGTTTTTTAATTCATTAATTACTCCTCTTACATCTTTTCCTTCAAAATATTTGTTATTTTCTAGTTCTTCTTGGGCAATTGACCATAAAGTGTCTCCTGCATATACATATTCTTCTTTATATTTTACTTCTACATTTGAATATGCTTTAGTTGCAAAAATAATTATTGAACTTATTAAAATAATTAATATTAAATTTGTTCTTATAAATTTTGTTTTATTTACTATTTTCATTATAATTACCTCCATCTCATGCAAAGAATATTTGTTTGCCTTACGAGATAATTATATACGAACATTTATTCTTTGTCAATAGTTTTTAGAAAAAATGTTCGTTTTTTATTTTATTAGTGTTACTGTTTACAGCCAATAAAATTACTGTTTGTGTGGCACCCCTTCACCTTGGGTAATTGTATATATTTGAGATTTCGTCCGTTTGATTGGAGTGAAAAATAGAAAATCTTAAATAAAAAACTG
>CAKPAB010000055.1 GCA_934132805.1 uncultured Clostridia bacterium
GATGTAGCGTAGTTGGTTAACGCGCCAGTTTGTGGCACTGGAGACCGTGGGTTCGAGTCCCATCTTCCACCCCAGTATATATTGGACTGTAGCCAAGCGGTAAGGCACCAGACTTTGACTCTGGCATGCGCTAGTTCGAATCTAGCCAGTCCAGCCAAAATAGATAGCAATTTTCATTAAATTGGAAATTGCTATTATTAGTTTTATATATTAGGAAATGCAAAGCCCAACTTTAGTAATAAAAACAAAATAAACACATATAATTGAATATAAAAGCTGAATAGAAAAATAAGTGCTTTATGAAGGGAATGTGGTGAACTATGGAAAATATGCAAGTAAATGAAAATAAAACAATAACTAATATAGCAAAAGGAGTAGGAATATCACTAATAACAACAATAATGTTATTATTAATATTTTCAATTATTTTAACATATTCAAACATAGAAGAAAAAGTAATAAGTCCTGTAATAATGATTATAACATCAATAAGTATACTAATAGGAAGTTCAATAGTAAATATAAAAATGAAGAAAAATGGACTATTAAATGGGGCAATAATAGGAATATCATATATAATAATAATATATTTAATATCTAGTATTTTAAACTGGAAATTCACATTAAATATGCAATCAATAATAATGGTAGCAGCTGCAATTATATTTGGAATTTTAGGTGGAATACTAGGAGTAAATAAAAGATAGAAAAAAGTCTAAAATATAGATTTTATAGATGCATTAAATCTATATTTTTGGCTTTAATTTGCACTTTTAAAGAGCTATATGTCGATTTTTGTCGAAAAGTTTTTGTTGACAAATATAAAAAAACAAAGTATAATCAATTTACATTTTCATATTTTTATAATTTAAATCAAAACAGCAGTTTATTATAAAAATGAACTTTGCTAAAATCAAAATTCAAAAAAATATCCAAAAATTAAAATTGAATAACAAGGAGGAATGCTATTGAAAAAGAGTAAAAAAATAGTAATAACAATTATTGCGATTATAGCAATATTAGCATCATTTATAGGAGGACAAGTATATGCAAAATATATGTCACGAGTTACAGGAAATGGAACAGCGGAAATTGCAAACTGGAGTTTTAAAGTGAATGACAATTCAGAAAAAATGCAAACAATTTCATTAGTTTCAACAGTAGACAATGGAACATTGGTAGGAAACAAAATTGCACCAGGTACAGCGGGAAATATTTGTATAAACATAGATGCAACAGGTGCTGATGTAGGAGTAAACTATGCAATAAAATTCCGCAATGAAACACCAAGACCACGTAATTTAATCTTTGAATATAAAGGAATATCATATAATTCATTAGAAGAAATAGAATCAGATTTAGTAGGAACTATAAATGCTAATGATGAGCAAAAAGTTAAAAAAATAGTAATAACTTGGAAGTGGTTATATGAATCAGGACAAACTGATGAAGGGATAATAAGATATGATGGAATGGATACAGAAGATTCAAAAATTGGAAGTTATACTTTTGATGTAGTTGTTTCAGGAACACAAGTTACACCAACAAAATAAAAAGTATTATGAAAATATGAAAATGTATTTTTATATAAAAGGAGGTTAACCATGAATGTACCAATATTTAAAAAAGGAAAATTATATAATACAAGTGTTAAATATAGCAATAACAAAATAGAAAAAATACTAACTGCAACAATAGTCATTTTTACTGTTATGTTAGTAATGTTTGGCGGTTATAGTATGGCGAAGATAATGGATGAAATTGTAATAAAAGCAAATGCACAAATTGCAGAGCCAATTTTGACAATTGAAAATAACCCGGCAATAGATATAACAGAAACACAAAATTATGGAGAATATTCTTTTAAGGTAAAAAATTATAATGAACAAAACAAGTTATCAGAAACAGATTTAAAATATTACATTGAGATAATTTCAGCACAAGATAAATCTATAAAAATAGAATTATATCAGGATGATAAGAAAATAGATTTATTAGACAATAAAACAGAGTATATACAAATTTCAAAAAACAAAAAAGAAGAGAGAGAATATAAAATCAAAATAACATATGCTAATGATAATACTGAGCAATTGAATGACATAGTAGAGAAAATACAAGTAAAAGTACATACAGAACAAGAAAAGGCATAAGGTGAAACAATGAAAAATAGAGTTAAAATTTTAAAAATAATAATGATTCTTGCAATATTAGTAATATTAATATTAATAAAAATATTCTTATCTAGAAATTTTTTAAAACAATCAAAAATGGACGATTTTTTATTTCTAAAAATATTTCAAAATTCCCCCAAAGATAATGCTAGAGACAAAGACTACAGTTTTAGAGTACATTATGAAAATATGAATTTTAAAAGCATAAATTTTGTGGATACAATAAAAAAAGACACAGTTTTAAATGGAAAGATAGCTCCAGGAATGAATGGGAAGTTTAATGTTATATTAAATTCTAATCAAGATTTGTATTATAAAGTAGAATTTGAAAGCATAAATGAAAAACCACAAAATTTAAACTTTGTAGCTATTATAAATGGAGAAAAATTGGTAAAGGCAAATACGTTAGAAGAGTTGGGGCAAGGGATACATGGAAAAATAGAAAAAGGCAAAAAAATAAATATAACGGTTTTGTGGTATTGGCCTTATGAAAATGAGAAAAAAATGGAAGAAGTAGATAATCAAGACACATATGATGGTGAAAATATAAAAAAATATCAATTTAATGTTTGTGTTTTAGGTGAAGAAGCATATAAGGAAGGTGAAGATAATGCTTAAAAAATTTTTAAAAATGTCTTTAATATTTGTGTTGTGTTTGATGGTAGTTTTACAAATTACAAAGTCATATGCCAAATATGTGATTCAAAATGAGTTTGATGTTGCAAATGTAAAT
Source organism: uncultured Clostridia bacterium (assembly GCA_934132805.1). Taxonomy (GTDB): domain Bacteria; phylum Bacillota; class Clostridia; order TANB77; family CAG-508; genus CAG-269. The sequence goes on from CAKPAB010000055.1 coordinate 2,908, forward strand.
ATTGATAGAACTCCTCCTAAAATAGAATTGCTTAATATACAAAATAGTGATGTTGAATATGGAAATTATGTAAATAAAACACATACAGTAATAGCTAAAATTAAAATATTAGATAAAAATTTATATGAACTTTTGGCAGATAGTCAACATTTTAAGATTAAAGTTGGAGAGATATTTGTAGATAATGTTGGAGTTGAGTTTGGAGAAGTTATTGATAAAAGTGATGGGAAAATTATTGATATTGCTATAAGTAATTTGGAGTTTGATGGTAAATTACAATTATTTTTTGATGAAGGTTTTGCTGTTGATGCAGGAGGATTAAAAAGTGAAAAGATGATTGTTAGTACTGATATTGTAATTGATAATAATATTCCTATTGTTCAAGGAGAAAGTGATGAAATTAGTATAGACAAATTTTAAAATTTGTGGTAGTATAGATTTGGTTTTACATTGGGGTATCGCCAAGCGGTAAGGCAACCGGCTCTGACCCGGTCATTCGTAAGTTCGAATCTTACTACCCCAGCCAAATTTATTTTTAAAAATCTTCTCCAGAATAATTTACATCAGTATAACAATCTTCGCACATGCAATCATTCATTTCATATTCTTCTTTTGATATTCTTTTAAAACATCTTTCACAGTAAAATTTTTCGTTTTCTGTACGAAAGGGTGTCGGATTTGGCTGATAAGCTTTATAAGAATTATTTACTATTTTCTCATCTTTCTTTTTATCTTTGTTTTTATTTTTAAAAGAATATATAATAATTGAAAATATTATATATATGAGTTGAGCAAGATAATAAAGTATTCCCTCTACTATTGCAAATCCTGCCATACATAATAATATTAATAATGCTAGAAAAGCACCAGCCATAATAAAACCCCCTTTCATAGAACTATTTTAATAATTCAAGTATTTTTTCTTTTAAAAGTTACTCTTTTAAATTACTCAATATAGATTTCTGCTTTACATAATATTACTATTTATATTATAGCAAAAAAAGCTTGTTTGAGCAAGACAAAATTCGACATTTAGATAAATGATTATCCGTTACAATTCACAGTCTGTAAGTTGTAACGATTATCCAATAATAAACTTGTAAAAAGTAATAAACAGCATTGACTATTTAAAAATGATATGATAATATTTTTAATAAGGAAAAGAGATATACAAATGAATATTTATGGAGGAGAATATGAAATCTAGAAATCAAAAAGGTGTAACCTTAGTAACTTTAGTAACGGCAGTAATAGTAGCGCTAATATTAGCAGGAATAGCAACAACAGCAGGAAAATCAACATTGGAATATGCAAAATTTAATAAATTAAAAAATGAGTTAACAACATTACAAACAAAAGTAAATGAACTAAATCAAGAAGGAAAAACAAATATTGGGCAAAAAATAGGTAATGCACAAAAAGAAATTTTAAATACAGATATAGTAAGTAATATAATTTATAAAAACAGAACAGATGAAGAAAAAAGTTCGATAGAAAATGGCTTTAGATTTTTAAGTTCAACAGAAATAGAAAATCAACTAGGACTTGAAGATTTTAATCGAAATTATTTGATTAACGTAGAATATAGATATGTTGTAGCAGCAGAAGGTCTTGAATATGAAGGGACAACGTACTATATGATAGACCAAATAGAAGACGGAATGTATAATGTGGAATATCATAATAAAAATAGTGATACTGGTAGCTTTGATGTATCAACAAAAGTAGAAGGAAATATATGCAAAATAGTTGTATCAAATATTCAACATGAAGGATATGTTAGTAATTGGCAAGTAAAATATAAGTTAGATAGTGATGAAACTTGGAGAACTTCAAATAGTTTAGAATTTGAAGTTGACAAAGAAGGAAACTATATTGTAAATGTAGTTCATGGTGATGAGATAGATTTAGGAAAAAAACATATTACGATTTCAAGTGAATTGGGATGGGATCAAGAAAAAGATGTAAATAAACCCAAGTTAATGCCAGGAATGAAACCAATAAAGTTTGAAGAGCCAACAGATAGTACAGAAGGCAAAAAAATTGATACTACAATTACTGATCCTAATTGGTATGATTATGAAAACAAGCAATGGGCAAATGCAGAAACAGAAGATGGAAGCATGTGGGTATGGATACCTAGGTATGCATATAAAATAAATAGTTCTACTCAGACATGTGATATAGTATTTTTAATTGGGACTACAGATAATTATTATGATAAAGATGGAAATATACAAACTGCTCAAAGACAGATAACAGCAGATGAAATAATAGAAACTGATTCAACTAAAACAGACAAATATACAGTACATCCAGCTTTTACAAATGAAAGTGATATAAATTATGCGAATGGTGGATGGGACGAAGAATTAAGAGGAATATGGGTTGCTAAATTTGAAGCAGGGTATGTAAATAAAGAAGATGATTATGAAAAAAATAATTTATTAAAATCAAGTTCAGTAACTTATGAACA
>CAKPAB010000056.1 GCA_934132805.1 uncultured Clostridia bacterium
TTATTTAGTGCCATATACATCATCAGGGTGTACTGCTGCATGTATGTATTGTTATTTGGTATGTAATTATAATAAATGTGCGTATTTGAGGCTATTTGTAAATAGAGAGCAAATGCTAGATAAAATAATAAAAGTAGCAAATAAATCGGAAAAAGATTTAACATTTGAAATTGGTAGCAATAGTGATTTGATTTTAGAAAATACAATTACAGGAAACTTACCATGGACAATAGAAAATTTTAAGGATTCTCCTAAGGGATTTCTTACATTTCCGACAAAATTTGATATGGTTGACGATATTTTAAATGTTGACCATCAAGGAAAAGTGACTGTTAGAATGAGTGTTAATCCAGAATTGATTATTAATAGAGTGGAGTTTGGAACTTCAAGATTAAAGGGAAGAATTGAGGCTATAAACAAATTAAAAGAGGCTGGATATAATATTGGAATTTTAATAGCTCCGGTAATTATGGTTGGAAATTGGAAAGAGTTATATTTGGAATTGATAAAACAGTTGTCAGATGGATTAACTGAGAAGGTTAAAAAAGATGTGTTTTTTGAAATTATTTTTATGACATATAGTTTTGTTCATACTAAAATTAATGAGGAGGCTTTTCCAAATGCTATGAATTTGTATAATAAGGATATGATGACTGGCAGAGGGAAGGGAAAGTATATGTATAAAAGTGAATATAGAGCTGATGGGGAGAGATTTTTTAGAGAGCAGATGAGAAAATATTTCCCTAATAATGAGATAATGTATATTGTTTAAGATCTATTATAAAATATTGATTTTTTTAGGATTATATAGTAATATGTTCATATAAAATTTTAAATAAAAGGAGGCTTTTATATGAACGGAAATATAAATTTCCTTGTAATGAATGTGCTAAAATTATTATTCAATCAGGTATAAAAGAAGTTGTTTACTTGTCTGATAAATATGCAGATTCTGAAAATAATATTGCTTCAAGAAAATTGTTTGACTGTTGTGGAGTTAAGTATAGAAAAATTGATTTAAAAGAAAATAATAAAATAGAAATAGAACTAAAATAAATAAAATCGGGATTTTGAGTGATAGCCGCTTATCCCGGTTTTTTGTAAATTATTTTAATTCAACAATTGTAACTCCCATTTCTCCTTCACCATAAGTTCCAACTCTAAAAGACTTAACACGAGAGTTTGATTTTAAAAATTTATGAATACCTTCACGTAATTTTCCAGTACCTTTACCATGTACAATTCTTACAGTTTGAAGATTTGCAATAGAACAGTCATCTAAAAATTTATCAACAACAAAAACTGCTTCTTCTACATTTAGTCCGATAACATTAATCTCTGAACTAACATTTTTGGCTTTGGAAACTGAACTATAAGAACTTGTTGATTTATTAATCTTATTTTTATTGACGATTTTTTCCAAATATTTTAGTTTTACACTAAGTTTCATACTACCAACTTGAACTTGAACTTCATTTGATTTAGAAACATTAGAAACTATAGTACCGTTTTGCCCTAAAGTAGTTACAAAAACTTCAGTGTTAGGTTTAGCATCTTCAATAGATATACACGAATTTGATTCTTGTGTAGAGTTTATATTTTGTTGCACTAGTGGAGATACAGATATATTTTTTATATCTTTATTAAGTTTATTTCTTAAATTATTTAAATCACTGTTAGATTTAGAAACATTATTCATTTTTGCAATTATTTCATTTGCTTCTTCTTTGGCATCAAGTAAGATATTTCTAGCTTGAATTTTAGCATCATTAATAATTTTATGTTCTTGCTCATTAAGTTTGGCATTATCACGTTCTAGTGACAGTTTTAATTCAGAAATTTCATTTAGTTTTTTAGAAATTTCTAATTTTTCATTTTCGATTTTAGATTTATTATCATAAATATTTTTAAGCAATTCTTCAAAATCAATATCATTTTTTGTCAAGTTGCTCTTGGCTTCATTTATTATTGAATCAGGCAAGCCAAGTTTTCTACTAATTTCAAAAGCATTACTTTTACCAGGTACACCAATTAACAGATGGTATGTAGGTGATAAAGTGCTTACATCAAATTCAACAGATGCATTTTCAAAACCATTAGTAGTTAATGCATATTTTTTTAGTTCTTGATAATGTGTTGTTGCAACTGTTAAAGAAGAGTTTGAACTAAAATAGTCTAAAATACTAATTGCAAGTGATGCACCTTCAACAGGGTCTGTTCCAGAGCCTAATTCATCTACTAAAATTAATGAAATTTGGCTTGAGTTTTTTACAATATCAACAATGTTTGTCATATGTGCAGAAAATGTACTAAGTGATTCACTAATACTTTGGTCATCACCAATATCTGCAAAAATGTTATCAAATACATATATTGATGATTTTGGTGATGCTGGAATATTAAGACCACTACAAGCCATTGCAGTTAAAAGGCCAATTGTTTTTAGTGTAACTGTTTTTCCACCAGTATTTGGACCTGTTATAACTAATGTGTTAAAAGTTGTGCCTAATTCAAGTGAAATAGGTACTGCTTTTTCTGGGGCTAAAAGTGGGTGTCGAGCATCTTTTAAAATGATTTGTTTTTGCGTATTTATAATAGGTGTTATACCATGTATAGCTCTTGAATATTTAGCCTTTGCAAAAGCAAAATCAAGTTTGCCAATGCATTCTATATCTTTTTTGATTTCATTTGCATAAGGGTAGAACAATTTGCTTAAATCTTGCAGAATTTTTTCTATTTCTATATTTTCTTCATTTTTTAAATTAGCAAGTTCATTGTTTGCTTCAAAAACAGAAATTGGTTCAATAAATACTGTTGAGCCAGAGCTTGAGGTATCATGTACAAAACCTTTTATTTGGCTTCTATATTCATCTTTTACAGGAATTACATAACGGTCATTTCTAATTGTTATAACATTTTCTTGAATGTATTTTGAATATGTAGATGAATGCAAAAATGTATTTAATTTTGATTTTATATCTTGCTCAGCATTTCTTTGTTTTTTTCGTATTGTAGCTAAGTTTTTAGAAGCTTTATCGTCAAGAGTATTTTCGTCAATTATACTATAAGATATTTTTTCAATAATTGAAGCATTGGAATATAGTTCTGAAAAAATATCAGTTAAATACATAAAATCATTTGGGTCTAAAAAATTATTGTAAAAATATTTTTTTAATTCATCAGATATCTTCAAAATATTTGCTAATTCCAAAATTGATTTTATAGAAAGTGTTCCATATGATTCAATTGTTTTTAAATTTTTTGTATTATCAGCTATTTCGGAGATGGGGGGAGTGTTGCATCTATATAAGATATTGAGTGCTTCTTCTGTTTCTCTCAACATATTTTGTACATCATGTTGGTTATTAGATGGTAATAAGTTTAAACATTGTTCTTTGCCTAAATATGTAGTTGAATATGTAGATAATATATTTAAAATGTTTTGATATTCTAATTTTTCTAGATAATTTTTCATTTTGAGTTGTATCCTTTCTTAATTTTACATATATTTACTTTGTAAAAAGTGAGTAAATATGTTATTATTTAATTATACACAGATTATAAAAAGAAGTCAATTAATTTGACTTTATGTAAAATACGTTGTATAATAGCAATACTGTGATTAAGAAGAAATAAAATAAATATTTTATTTAAAGGGAGGATTTATATTATGATAAGAAAAGTAAACAAAAGGCAAAGACGGAGACAGAAACGGAATTTAATTTTTTTATGCATAGAAGTATTAGTGTTAATATTATGCTTAAAGTATGTAAGAGACAAGATGGAATATATGAATGTATTCTATGAAGGAACTGTTATAAATGAAGTTGATTGCTCATTTTTGACAGTAGATGAAAGCAAAGAAATTTTGGAAAAAGGAGAATATAAAAGCTTTGGAATAATCTTTAAGGATAATAAAGCAGCCTTTTTAGATAGTTCTAAATTTTATGTATTAAACGACATGCAGGAAAACTTAAAAAAGGTAAAAGCTGAACAAAACAAAGGACTGACGCTAAAGGGCAAAAAATATGAAATTAGAAGTTATGTATTTGATGCGGATGCTATAAAAGAGCAGCTTGCGAATGTACCACAGTTAACAACTGAATATATGGAAGAAAATTCTGAAATCATTTATGAATATAATGATGAAGAACAAAAATTCCAGTTATCCAAAAAAGACAACTATTATCTAAATATTGATGATGTTGCTGAAGCTGTGATTGAGGCAATACAAACAGGACATAAAAGTTTGAATGTTAGCAATTTGTATCAAAATTTTGAAGATGATACTATTTCTAATGCAAATTCAAAAATTTCGTCTAATGTTATTTACCAATTACATGATAACGCAACTCTTGCATTAGATGCATCAATTTTGCATACATGGTTTTTGCAGGATGATGGTACTTATAAATTTGATGAGGAAGTCTGGAATAAAAAACTGGAAAATTTTGTATCAACGGAATTAAAAGAGGCAGCCGAAACTGTTGGAAGAATAAGAGAATTTAAGCCAACAGGAATGGATAATGTAATAACTATAAGCGGTGGCAAATATGGTTATCAGCTTGATACTGAGGCTGAAGTAGAGCAGCTAAAAAAAGATTTAAATTCTCAAAATAAAGTTGAGAGAGAGCCTATTTATCAAAAGAAAGAAGTATCATCTGAAAACGATGGCTTGGGTAATACATATGTTGAAATTGATTTGTCTAGGCAAAAAGTTTGGATGTATGTGGCTGGAACACTGAAGGTAGAAACAGATTGTGTTACTGGATGTGTGAATAAAGGACATGAGACTCCTACAGGTATTGATTTCTTAACATATAAGCAGACAGATAGAATTCTGCGAGGTAAGAAGTTGCCTAATGGTAAGTATGAGTATGAATCTCATGTTGACTATTGGATGCCGTTTAATGGGGGAATTGGTCTTCATGATGCTTCTTGGAGGAAAAAATTTGGTGGTGACATTTATATAAAAAATGGCTCACATGGATGTATAAATTTGCCATCAGATAAGGCTAAGGAAATCTATAATTTAATAGATACTGATATGCCAATAATTGTATATAAGTCGTAAAGAAAAGAACACCTGGATGGGTGTTCTTTTATAAAAGTGGCTGTTATAAATGGCAGACTATGAATTGTAACAATTGGCTGTGAACAGAAACAATTGGACAAATAAATAAAAAAATTTGTAAATACTCTTGACAAATTAATATCAAATGATGTACAATAGGAGAGTGCCAAGAACAAGCACGGAAACTATGGTGGATGTAGCGTAGTTGGTTAACGCGCCAGTTTGTGGCACTGGAGACCGTGGGTTCGAGTCCCATCTT
>CAKPAB010000057.1 GCA_934132805.1 uncultured Clostridia bacterium
CCGTTTTTCTTTGATTTTGACATTTTTTGTCCGTGTTCATCTAGAACATGTCCTAAAACTATACAGTTTTCAAATGGCGTTCTTCCAAATAGTGCTGTTCCTAATGCTGTTAATGTGTAAAACCATCCTCTAGTTTGGTCAATTGCTTCTGAAATGAATCCTGCTGGAAAGTTATTGTCAAACATTTCTTTATTTTCAAATGGGTAATGCCATTGTGCAAAAGGCATTGATCCAGAGTCAAACCAACAATCTATAACTTCTTTTGCTCTCTTCATTTCTTTACCACATTTTGGACATTTTAAATGTACATTATCAATATATGGTTTGTGTAATTCTATATCATCTGGACAGTCTATTGCTTTTTCTTTTAACTCTGCAATACTTCCAATACATTCTTGATGTCCACAGTTTTCGTCTTCACATGTCCAAATTGGAAGTGGTGTTCCCCAATATCTGTCTCTTGAAATTCCCCAGTCAATTACATTTTCTAAGAATTTTCCAAATCTTCCTGTTCTAATTGTGTCTGGATACCAGTTTACTTTGTTATTGTTTGCAACTAATTCGTCTCTTAGTTTGCTCATTGCAACAAACCAACTTTCTTTTGGATAGTAAAGTAATGGTGTGTCACATCTCCAACAATGTGGATATGAGTGCATGTGTTTTTCTTTGCTGAATAATTTGTTTTCATCTGCTAACCATTTGCAGATATCTTCGTTACAGTCTCTAACAAATCTACCTGCCCAAGGCTCAACTTCTGGTACAAATTTTCCTGCTTTGTCTACCAAATTTACAAATGCTATTCCGTTTTGCTTTGCAACAAAACTATCGTCTTCTCCATATGCTGGTGCAATGTGAACAATTCCAGTACCATCAGTTAATGTTACATAATCACCATGAATTACCTCAAATGCTTTTCCATCAACTTTAGCAAATGGCATTAATTGTTCATATTTTATTCCTAACAATTCTTCACCTTTAAATTCTTTTATTATTTCATAAGGTGTTTCTTTTAATACTGTTTCTATTAAATCTTTTGCTAAAATATAATTTTCATATACTGGCTCTTCATCTGTTCCAATATTTGCTTTTATTTCTACATATGTATATGATTTGTTTACACATAATGCTAAGTTTGATGGCAATGTCCATGGAGTTGTTGTCCAAGCTAGTATATATGTGTTTTGTTCAATTGCTTCATTTTCTATATTTTGACCTTCTAATACTTTAAATTTAGCAACACATGTTAAGTCTTTAACATCTTTGTATCCTTGTGCAACTTCGTGTGAAGATAAAGCTGTTCCACATCTTGGACAATATGGCATAACTTTGTGTCCTTCATATAAAAGCCCTTTTTTCCATAATTGACTTAATGCCCACCAAACTGACTCAATATAGTCGTTGTGGTATGTTACATATGGATGTTCCATATCAACCCAATATCCAACTTTATTTGTCATTTCTTCCCACATATGAACATATGTGAAAACACTTTCTTTACATTCTTTAACAAATTTTTCAACACCATATTCTTCAATTTGTTGTTTTCCAGATATTCCAAGCTTTTTCTCGATTTCAAGTTCAACTGGTAAGCCATGTGTATCCCATCCTGCTTTTCTTATAACTTGGTATCCTTTCATTACTTTGTATCTTGGAATTATGTCTTTCATAACTCTTGTTTCGATATGTCCAACATGTGGCTTTCCGTTTGCTGTTGGCGGTCCATCATAAAATGTAAAATATCTTTTTCCTTTATTCATATCAAAGTTTTTCTTTACTATGTCTTTTTTCTTCCAGTTTTCTGCAACTTTCCTTTCCATACCTACAAAGCCATCTGTTAATTCAACTTTTTTGTACATTTAAAAATTCCTTCCTTTCACATAAAAATGTTTTTATTTGCTGAAAACTATTTGTTTTCCCAAATTTATTCTAATTTTTTATAATTTTAGTCTAATCTCAAATTAGGAATAGCATTTAAATCTAGTCCATCCCTTTTTCCTTCAATAAAATTATAATATCCAGCTGATGCAATCATTGCCGCATTATCTGTACACAATTTTAAATCAGGCATATATACTTTTATTCCATTTTTTTCTAAATTTAAAAATTCTTTTCTTATATAACTATTTGCAGATACTCCACCTGCCAATGCAATTGTTTTTAATCTTGTTTGTTTTAAGGCTTCTTCCGCATTTTCTAATAAAGTTTCTGTTACTGTTTTTTGAAAGCTAGCACATAAATCAGCCTTATTTATATCTGGCTTCTTATGATGTAAGTTTATCACTGCTGTTTTTATACCACTAAAACTAAAATCTAAATTGTCAAAATGAGTTTTTGGTAATTCTATTGCATTTGCATCTCCTTCTTTTGCAAGTTTATCAACCTTTGGTCCTCCTGGATATCCTAGTCCCACAACTCTTGCAACTTTGTCAAATGCCTCACCAATAGCATCATCTCTTGTCTTTCCTAACACTTCAAATTCTGTATAATTTTTTACATGTATCAATTGTGTATTTCCTCCAGATGTCATAACACACAAAAATGGTGGCTTTAATTCTTTATATGTAATATAGTTTGCCGCAATATGTCCTTGAATATGGTTTACACCTACCAATGGTTTATTTATAGCAAAACTTAATGCTTTTGCATAAGATAAACCTACTAATAATGCTCCTACTAAACCTGGTCCATATGTTGGTGTTATTGCATCTATATCTTTGAAGTCTACTTTAGCTTCTTCTAATGCTTTTTTTGTTACTCTAGAAATAGCTTCAATATGATTTCTTGAAGCTATCTCAGGAACTACTCCACCGTATTTTTCGTGTATTGGTATTTGTGTATCTATAATATTTGATAATATTTTTCTACCATTTTTTACTACTGCTACTGATGTTTCGTCACAACTTGATTCTATTCCTAGTGTTAGTACGTCTTTCTCCATTTTTATACTATTTCCTCTCATTTTATTACTATAAGATTATTATATATTAATATTTTTATAAGCCAAATATTAATTTTCCTAAACCGATTATTCCATTTGAAACCACATTAATTGCCGGTGTAATTATAGTTCCAGCAAGTCCTGTTATCCATAACAGAACAAATATTATATAAAAAATTCTTTCATTACTCACAAAAAAATTTTTTGCATTATGTGGTAAAAATGGCATTATTATTTTAGATCCATCTAATGGTGGTAATGGTATTAAATTAAATACACCAAGTCCTATATTTATTGCTATTGTACTTGCTAATAATGACACAATAACATTACCTACTGTAGAAAGCCAAAAGCCTGCTCCAGCAAATTTATATAACGCACAATATATTAGTATAAATATAATTGCTAAAACAAAGTTCATTAATGGCCCTGCCAATGAAACAATTGCTTCTCCTTTTTCCATTGAAATTTTTCTTGTATAATTTCTAGGGTCTACTTCTACCGGCTTTCCCCATCCAAAACCTGCTACTAATAGCATTAAAGTTCCTACTGGATCTAAGTGTGCAAATGGGTTTAGGCTTAGTCTACCTTGTCTTTTAGCTGTATCATCACCTAATTTATATGCCGCATATCCATGTGCAAATTCGTGAAATGTTATTGCAATAAGCACACCAGGTGCATTTAGTAGTAGTGTTAATAATTGCCCTGGCTCTGCTATATATTGAATTGCTAAAATTATCAACATTATTCCAACTATTATATATATTGTTTTTTTGTCAAAGTTAAAATCAAACATAAACTTCTCCCTTATTTTTTATTTATTGAATATCAAATTCTTTTACATATTGTAAAATATCCCCATTTACTTTTTGTATCCTTATATTTTTTTCAAATTCTTCATAAGAAAACCATTTATATTTAATGTCAAAACATTCAAATTCTTTTTTACTAATTTTTTCTATATTTTTTAGTAATTTTATTTTATAAAAATAATGTTGATATTCTTTTTCTATTTGGTCACTTTCTGAAAATTTCTTGTGCACTTTTTCACCAAGAAATACTATGTTTACGCCATTTTTTTCAATTTCTAACATTTGCTCTAATTTATTATAAATTGATTCGATATCATTTTTATTTTTCATCTTACTATTTAAAAATAAATAACTATTCCATTTTTTATCAAAATATTGTAAATATTCATTTTTTTCATTTTTTATTATAATAATTGAATGTTTATTCATATTTTTCCCTTCATCATTCTTTTGTTTAGTTTAATGGTTTCATAGTAGGAAATAGCAATACATCTCTAATTGATGCAGCATCTGTTAATAACATTATTAATCTGTCAATTCCTATTCCTAGTCCACCTGTTGGAGGCATACCATATTCAAGTGCTTGAATAAAGTCTTCATCCATCATTCCAGCTTCTTCATCTCCTGCATTTCTAGCTTCAACTTGTTTTTTAAATCTTTCATATTGGTCAATTGGGTCATTTAATTCTGAGAATGCATTTCCATATTCTCTACCACCAATAAATACTTCAAATCTTTCTGTTAATCTTGGGTCTTTTGGACTTCTTTTTGCTAGTGGTGAAATTTCTACTGGATAATCATATATAAATGTTGGTTGTATTAATGTTTTTTCTACATATTCATCAAAGAATAAGCTAATTACATCTCCTCTTGTTTCCTTTGTTGGGTCTGGTATTTCTATTCCTCTTTCTTTTGCTAATGCAACTGCCTCTTCGTCTGAATTAATTTCATTAAAATCAACTCCGCAAGCTTCTTTTATACTATCTATCATAGTAATTCTTTTCCATCCTGGTGTTAAATCAATATCTTGTCCTTGATATGTTATTTTTGTTGTTCCTAAAACTTTCATAGCACATTTTGTGAATATTTCCTCTGTTATATCCATCATATCATTATAATCTTCATATGCAGCATATAATTCTATTGACGTAAATTCAGGGTTGTGTCTAATGTCCATACCTTCATTTCTGAAAATTCTTCCCATTTCATATACTTTATCATATCCACCAACTATTAATCTTTTTAAGTTTAATTCTGTTGC
>CAKPAB010000058.1 GCA_934132805.1 uncultured Clostridia bacterium
TTCTCCTAATAAATATGGTACTAGTGGTTGCATTCCTGCTGTTGTGAATAGTACTGATGGGTCGTTTTCTGGTATTAGTGGTGCTGATGGTATTACTGCGTGTCCGTGTTTTTTGAAAAAGTTTAGGTATTTGTTTCTTATTTCTATTGCTTTCATTTATTTTTCCTTCTTTCTTCTCTTTTATTGTTCGGCTTCAATTATACTTCAATTATGCTAAAAAATCAAGATTTTTATACTATTGAATTAATTTATTTTTATAAGATTAAATATTAAATATTTTTCAATTTAAAAAATGTCAAATTTCACAATAGTCTTTCATTGCAAAGTTTGACATTTTAGTACATTTTAAAAATACTTATTACCTTTATTTTTTGATACTTTATTAAATTTTTTCTTGTTTCATATCTTCCTATATAAAAAATACCATACTTTTCTACAGTATTTTTAAAATTAGTTATATTTTTTGCAATAATATTTTCCTTATCAGATGTTTACAATTCTTGATAATTATTTTCTCCCCTAAATATTGCTTTATTATCTTGAGTTGTTGGTTTTCCATCTTCATCAAATGTATATCTATTTAAATTTATTTCTACTGTCGTTCCATCTAATTTTTTTATTTTTCCTACCGGTACCCATACAAATTGGCTTGCATTTGTTGACGTTTTTGTTCCATCTGCATTTAAAGTCGCATCTTCTATAACTATTCCTTTGTCTACTGTTGTTGCATTATTTGTCGTATCGTCTACTACAATCTTAAAGCTTGCTGGTATTACAATCATATTTCCATATTCGTCTTTTAAATTCACATTTTTTTCTATACTTAAAACTTTGTTTATTTTTTCAGACGTTATTTTTTCTGCAGTATTTTCATTTAATATTTTTTCATATTCATCTAATATTACTTGTTGTTCTTTTTCTGCATTTTCTGTTTTATTTTTTGCCTTTTGTGCCTTTTCAAATATCATTGTATTTGTTAATGACATTATTGATATCCCTGCTAAAATCAGTAATATAATTATTGTCAAAACCAATGCAACTAATGTAATACCTTTATTATTTTCCACACCTCTTATTCTCCTTTGTTTTATATTTTTCTTATTTTTCATTTAGCACTCTCATTTAACTTAAGATTTATAAAGTAACTAATACTGAACGAAAACCATGATAATAATATGGATTACCAACCGTATTTTCCAACGCAAAAATACCTACGAAATCTCCAACTCCTCCATATCCTCCATGTTCAAAGAATGGACTTCCAGCATAAGGGAATGAAAAATAGTCACCATTCCATCCTTTTTCTCCTGTAATTCTATTTGAAATTTCCAGTATTGCATCACCGAAACCGTAATTTTTACCTTTTTCACTATCATATGCATTTCCAGTATATCCATCTATATCATATGGATATACTGTTATATATTTTGTACTTAATGTTTTGTATCCTTCTGGATTTGCTGTTGTATTTGCATATGATTTTCCATTGCTCAAACTGCCATTTCCATTTGAAATATATGCTGCTGTACGTTCCCATACACATCCGCTCATATCAAACACACCTGTCATATTATTTGTAGTGCTTGCTGCTACTCCGTTAGCTGTTGTTCCTGCATATCCTGTTACTTCATATATTATTTTTCCATTTAAATTATTTAAATTCTTTTTATTAGCCTCTATTTTGACTTGACTATTTACGCCATAAACACTTTGTGCTAAATACACTACTGCTCCCCATTCACTATTTTTCATTTGATGTGAATCCGTTTCACTCTGATTTAACCCATAAAAGTCACTTGCTTTTGCTATTTCTTGTGATATCGTATATGCATCTCCTGTACTTATAACATTATAAGCATATGTTAATGGCTTAAATACGGGATATGACAATTTTTCATTTTTATAATCTGTTTCCGTCAATTTTTGTGAAAGCGCATTTGTTGGAAAACTACTATGATATATAGAATAATATTTATCTGAATATTTTACATTTTCTAAATTAGTTGTTGGCTCTGTAACAGTTCCATCACTTGATATTGTTTGTGTACATTCTTGGAATCCTGCTGCATATTTTGCTACCCAATATCCTAATAACTCTTTATCCCATTCTCCATTCATGAAATTATTTTCTGTTCCATCTGTAAAACTTGGATGTACTACATAATCTTGCATTTTTCCATTTGTTACTTCTGGATATGTTGTACTTATTTCATTACCTTCGCTATCTTTATTTGTTGTGCCTTGTAAAAATTTTATTGATATCTTTCCTGCTGTACTTGTATAACAGCCACTTTCTATTTCATATGCATATCTTGGTATCCATACCCAATATCCTGTGATATTCCCTTCATTATCTTTTGTGATTGCATTTGCCCATTTTTTGTCTTGATAATCATACCAATTATCAATATTATCTGGTGTTACCTCTATCTCATTTCCATTTTCATCCCAATATATTCCTGTCATCCCTTGCATCAATTTTGGACTATTTACTTTTTGCTTTGAATTCCAACTTCCATCTGCTTGCATTGTTGTTCTATTTAATTCACTTTGATATTTACTAAGCGTTTCCTCTTCTTTTCTTTGGGCTTGCTCAGTCTTTTCTTTGGACTCTTGTGCTTTTCCGAATATCCCTGTATTCGTTAATGACATTATCGATATACCCGCTAAAATAAGTAGTATAATTATTGTCAAAACTAATACTATAAGTGTAATTCCTCCATTCCTTCTTTTAAACATAATTTTCCTCCTTCGTTTCTTTATATTATTAACTTTAGTAATTTTTTTATACTATATCTTCTTAGATAAAATCTCTAATATACAGCCTTTTCGTATTGATATATTTTGCTACAAAGCAATATTTTATTTCATATTTTGTAGTTCCATTATAATATACCATTTTTTATTTTTCAATATATTTTGACAATTTTCTTATACTTTTACATATGTTATTGATTAGCTATTTGTATATAAACAGAAGTACAAAAAATAGCCATGCAATCATACAAATTGCACAGCTATATAAAATTTTATTATCCAAACAACCCCTTCTTTTTAACAGGTGGTTGCTCATTCATAGTTCTAGCCAATTGAGTAAGTAAATCTCTTTGTTCTTTGGTCAATCTCTTAGGAGTTTGCACTTGAACAGTAAATACGAAATCTCCTTCAGATGTTGAATTTACATATTTGAAACCTTTATTTCTAATAGTAAATTTAGTACCAGTTTGAGTTCCCTCTGGAATTCTATATTTTTCCTTACTTCCATCTACCATAGGTATTTCAAGTTCAGCACCTAACGTTGCTTGAGTTATAGTAATTGGAATATCACACAAAACATTATTACCTTTTCTAGTATAAATACTATGTTTCTTGATTCTTAATGTAATATACAAATCACCTTTAGGTCCACCTTTTATACCAGGCTCACCTTCTCCTCTTAATACTACAGTTTGATTATTATCTATTCCTGCTGGAATTTTCACTTTTATTTTTGGTTGTTTTCTTACAGTTCCTTTTCCCTTACAATTTTCACAAACATCTGTAATAACCTCACCTGTTCCATGGCATTTTCCACATGTTCTAGTTGTTTGAACTTGACCTAAAATTGTATTTTGAACTTGTGTTACTTGACCTGTTCCATGACAATCTGGACATTTTATCGGATTTGTTCCAGGTTTTGCACCAGTTCCATGACAATGTTCACAAGTTTCATTTCTCGTTATCACAACTTCTTTTTCAACACCTAAAAAAGCTTCTTCAAATGTAATATCCATATTTAAATTCAAGTCTGCACCTTTTCTTGGTCCGTTATTTTTTCTAGCAGATTGTCTGCCTCCAAAACCTCCACCAAAGAATGATGAGAATATATCACCTAAATCTCCAAAGTCTCCAAAACCATCAAATCCAGAAGTAGAATATGTATAACTTCCACCTCCAAATGGACCTCCAGCTCCACCAAATCCTTGTGGATCTGCTGTTCCAAATTGGTCATACATTTTTCTTTTTTGAGGATTAGAAAGTGTTTCATATGCTTCATTTACTTCTTTAAACTTCTTTTCCGCTTCTTCTTTATTATCTGGGTTTGCATCTGGATGATATTTTTTAGCCATTTTTCTATAAGCTTTTTTCAATTCATCATCTGTGGCATTTTTATTAACACCTAAAACCTCATAATAATCTCTTTTATTAGCCATTTTTCTTTTCCTTTCACTCATTTCCGGGATCTAGGGACGTTCCTTAAAATCCCTTTTTTTAGGGATTAAGTGCCACTCCTTCCATAAGAACAAATCTAAAAATTTTCAGTCTTAACTCTACTTTTTACCATACTCAATAAAATTTAAATTTTTAGTAAATTATCAAACTACAAAAGGACTGTCCCCATTTCCCTCAAAAGAGGGATTTTAAGGAACGTCCCTAAATCCCTCTTTTCTCTCAATTATTTATTGTCATCTTCTACTTTATAATCAGCATCATAAACATTTCCATTGTCTCCACCATTATTTGCATCTGTTCCATTATCAGCTCCATTACCTGATGCCGCATTTGGATCTACTCCTGCTGCTCCGTTTGGATTTGCATTTTTATATAATTGTTCTGACATATCATAGAATACTTTTGTTAATTTTTCTGTTGCTTCTTTGATTTTTTCTGTATCGTTTGTTTCTAATGCTTTTTTAGTATTATCGATTTCAGTTTCAACTTTAGCTTTTTCTTCTCCACTAATTTTGTCACCTAAGTCATTTAATGTTTTTTCACTGTTGTAAACTAAACTTTCTGCATTATTTTTAACTTCAATTTCTTCTTTTTTCTTTTTATCTTCTTCAGCATGTGCTTCTGCATCTTTAACAGCTTT
>CAKPAB010000059.1 GCA_934132805.1 uncultured Clostridia bacterium
GCTTGATGATGCTAATTCTTGAAGATCATATCCATATAAGCTTATTGCTTCATCATTTTGTTCTGTTGGTGTTCCATCACTTTCATCAAATGTGTATCTATTAAAGTTAATACTTGTTGTACTTCCATCTGCTTTTGTTATTGTTCCTACTGGTATCCAAACAAACTGACTTCCATTTGTTGCTGTTCCTGTTGCATCTTCTACTACTATTCCTTTATCTACTGTTATTTCATTATTTGCTGTATTTTCATAATTTGTTCCAGTTTTTACAATTTTAAATCCTGCTGGCACAACTATTTTATTTCCTTTTGCATCTGTTATTTCTTTATTTTCGCTTGTACTAATAACTTGATTTACTGTACTATCTCCAATTGTTGAAGTTCCACCTTGGCCTCCGCCTTGGTTTCCTCCATTTGTTCCTGCTCCATATTTATTTAATTCTGTTTCATATTCATCTAATGTTGCTTTTTGATTTGCTTCAGCCTCTGCTGATTTTGTTTTTGCATCTTGGGCTTTTCCAAATATTCCTGTATTTGTTAATGACATTATTGATATCCCTGCTAAAATTAGCAAAATAATAATTGTAATTACTAATGCAATTAGTGTTATACCATTTTGCATCTCTTTTGTTTTCTTCATTTTTCTTTTTTCCTCCTTTTTGAACTTTACAGGCTATACCTGTAATTTATTTTTAAAAAAATTAATAAAATTACAACCCTCCTTTTCTTTTGTATCTATGAATTTTATCATCTCTTAAATTATAGCTTATTGTGACATTAGATGTCAATATATATTTTTTAGTTTCGAAATTTTGACATAATATAATTAAATAGGATATAATAACAGAAATGTTCAAAATTTTTTAACAGCATACGAAACTATAGTAAAATAACTACTTTAGGAGGTATATCAATAAGAAAAAATAATATTCACAAATTTAGCAAAAAAAGTTGCATAATTTTGACAATAATAGTATAATAGATAATGTGAGATAATAAAAATATAAAAAAGAAAAAAGAGAGGTAAAAAAAATGGATTATGTTTATATACTAAGAGAAGCATTAGTATGGGTAATAACAATATTTTGGTTATACCAAATATTAGTAAGTGTATGTTCATTAGTAAAACTAAAAGAAAAACCATTAAAAACAAACAAAAATCACAAATTTATGGCAATAATACCAGCACACAATGAAGAAACAGTAGTAGGCAACCTAGTAGAAAGCCTAAAAAATCAAGAATACGACAAAAACTTATACGATATATATGTAATAGCAGACAACTGCACAGACAGAACAGCAAGAATAGCAAGAGAAGCAGGCGCAATAGTATATGAAAGATATGACGAAACAAAGAAAACAAAAGGATATGCGCTAGACTGGTTTTTACAACAAAAAATAAAAGAAGACGCACCATATGATGCAATATGCATATTTGATGCAGACAACATAGTAGACAAAAACTTCTTAAAAGCAATGAACAAAAAACTATGTCAAGGTGAAGAAGTAGTACAAGGATATAGAGACATCAAAAACCCAACAGACAACTGGATAACATCAGGATATGCACTATTCTATTGGACAATGCACAAATTCTATCACCTAGCAAGATATAATCTAGGACTATCACCATTATTAAACGGAACAGGATTTATGGTAAGTTTCGACATAATAAAAGAAAATGGTGGATGGAAAACAGTAACATTAACAGAAGACATAGAATTTTCATTACAAAGAATATTAAAAGGAAAAAGACTAGGATGGTCAACAGAAGCAATAGTATATGACGAACAACCAACAGGCTTTGCACAAAGTTGGTCACAAAGAAGCAGATGGACAGTTGGACATATGCAATGTATGAAAGAATATACAAGCAAATTAGCAGAAGCAGTAAAAGACAAAAAGACTATGATGAACTTTGACGGTTTCCTATATATAATAGGAAGTATACCAATGTTCATATTAACATTACTTTTATTAGTATCAAACTTTGTATTATATGCAATGGATGGAATGACACAAACAGAATTAATAGTAAATATATTAAGATATTTAGTACCAACATTTGTACTACCATCAATTACAGCAGCATTTGTAATGTTCTTAGATGGAAAACCAATAAAACCTATGATAAAAGGACTATTCACATATCCATTATTTATGGGATCATGGCTACTAATAAACTTTAAATGCCTATTTAAAAGAGACACAAGTTGGGAAAAAATTGCTCATACAAGAAGCATAAAAATAGACGACGTAAGCGAAACAATAGAAGAAGTAGAAAAAGTCTAATATTTCATTCAATACAAAAAACTGTGAAATCTAGCATGATTTTTAACAAAAAATCAAAAAAAGCTTGCATTTATGCTAAAAATTGGGTATAATATAAATATCAACATACGAGACAGTAAAGAGTGGGAACAAATCCCACTCTTTAGTTTTGGAAATAAAGGAGGTAAAAAATGGCAAGCATAGAAGAAAAAGTAACAAAACTAGTAGAACCAATAATAGAAAAATTAGAATACGAACTATATGATGTAGAATATGCAAAAGAAGGAAAAAATTACTTTTTACGAATCTTTATAGACAATCCAAAAGGAATAGACCTAAACGACTGCGAAAAAGTAAATGACGCAATAACAGACATCCTTGATAAAGAAAACTATATCAAAGAACAATACTTTTTAGAAATATCATCACCAGGAATAGAAAGAATATTAAGAAAAGACAAACACTTAGAACAAAACATAGGTAAAGAAATTAATGTAAAACTATTCAAAAAAGACGAAAATGGGAAAAAAGAATATATAGGAACATTAAAAGAATTTAATCAAAAAGAAATTACTATAGAAACAGATGAACAAGAAATAAAAATAGAAAGAAAAAATATATCACAAATAAAAACAGTTTATAATTGGTAAACAAATTATATTATTAACAGTTGATAATTATTAAAATTTTATAAAATATAAAAAATGGGAGGAATAAAAAATGAAAGCTATTGATAACAAAGAGTTAATATTAGCATTAGAAGAATTAGAAAAGGAAAAAGGTATAAAAAAAGAATACATACTAGAATCAATAGAGACAGCATTAATTACAGCATATAAAAGAAACTTTGATGCATTAGAAAATGTAAAGGTAGATATAGACAAACAAACAGGTGCAACACACATCTACTCAGTAAAAGAAATAGTAGAAAACGCAAATGATGAAGTAACAGAAATAAGTTTAGAAGACGCACATAAAATAAACAAAAATTTAACATATGGAGATACAGTTGATATTGAAATAGTACCAAAAGACTTTGGAAGAATAGCAGCACAAACAGCAAAACAAGTTATAGTTCAAAAATTAAGAGAAGTAGAAAGAGACTTGATATTTGATGAATATACTCAAAAAAAGGGACAAATAGTTTCTGGAATTATTCAAAAAGCTGACAAAAATATAGTTGTTGTAGATTTAGGAAGAATAGAAGGAATAATGCTTTCTAAAGAACAAGTACCAACAGAAAGATATAGAGTTAATGACAAAATAAGAGCATATATAGTAGATGTAGAAAGAGGTCTAAAAGGTACACCACAAGTAATGATTTCAAGAAGCCATCCAGACTTTGTAAAAAAATTACTAGAATTTGAAATACCTGAAATATCAGAAGGTGTAATAGAAATTAAAAGTGTATCAAGAGATGCAGGAGCAAGAAGCAAAGTTGCAGTATACTCACCAGACCCTAATATAGACCCAGTTGGATCATGTGTTGGAGCAAAAGGTGTAAGAATTCAAAATGTTATAAATGAATTACATGGAGAAAAAATAGATGTAATAGAATGGGACGAAGACCCAAGCATATTCATAGCATCAGCATTATTACCAGCACAAATCTTAGCTGTAGATATAAAAGAAGAAGAAAGATTTGCAGAAGTTATAGTTCCAGATGACCAACTATCATTAGCAATTGGAAAAGCAGGTCAAAATGCTAGATTAGCAGCAAAATTAACAAATTGGAAAATAGATATCAAATCAGAATCTCAATTTAGACAAATACTTCAAGACCAAGCAGAAAATGAAGTAGAAGACGAAGAAATAGAAGAAAACGAAGAATAAAATAAAAGAACACATTTGTAGCAAATATATGAATAATAATTAAGTATACACAACAAAAAGGAAGGTGTATGTTATGAAAAAACAGCCACAAAGAACATGCATGGGATGCAATCAAAAAAAAGAAAAACAAGAACTAATAAGAATAGTAAAAAATAAAAACAATGAAATATTAGTAGACAGAACAGGTAAAAAAGAGGGACGAGGAGCATATATATGTGATGATATAAAATGCTTGGAAAAACTAATAAAAAATAAAAGATTAGAAAAGGTTTTTGAAATGTCAATTTCAAATGAAATATATGAAAGTTTAAGAGGTGTAATTATTGATAAATAATAATATATTAG
>CAKPAB010000060.1 GCA_934132805.1 uncultured Clostridia bacterium
GGAATAATTGGAAAAGTAAATGACGGAATAGTAGTATTAGCAACAGGAAAATTAGATAAAAAATTAAATGTTAAAGCTACAAGATTTACTGCAAAAGCTAAAGAACAAATTGAAGCTTTAGGTGGAAAGGCTGAGGTGATTTAGTTGTTTAAAACAATCAAAAATGCATTTAAAACACCTGATGTAAGAAAAAGAATATTATACACATTATTGTTAATAGTAATATTCAGATTAGGATGTTATATTACAGTACCTGGAGTAAATAGTATAACATTAAATGAAGCAATGTCTTCTACAAATGGAGTAGCAGGACTAATAGATATGATTTCCGGAGGAGCTTTCTCAAGATTTTCTGTTTTTGCAATGTCAATTAGCCCATATATAACAGCTTCAATTGTAATTCAATTATTAGGAATGATTATCCCATCTTTAGAAAGACTAACTAAAGAAGGCGGAGAAGAAGGCAGAAAAAAAATAAACAGATACACAAAAATATTAACATTAGTTTTAGCACTAGTTGAAGCTATTGGTGTATTTGCTTCATACAGATCTACAGGAATATTTGTAAACACTAACTTTACAACAGCTGCACTAGTTGTAATATCACTAGTAGCAGGAACATCAATATTAATGTGGCTTGGAGATGAAATAACAAATAAAGGTATAGGAAATGGAATTTCAATAATCATCTTTATGGGTATAATTTCAGGATTACCAAGTTTTGCAACAACATTATGGAATTTAGTATTCACAAGTAATGGATTTAGCACAACAGGACTATTGATGGCAATAGGAATGCTAATTGGTGCAATAGTATTAGTAGCAGGGGTTGTATTCATACAACAAGCTGAAAGAAGAGTACCAGTACAATATTCTAAAAAAGTAGTTGGAAGAAAAATGGTAGGAGCACAAAATACACATATACCATTAAAATTAGCAATGGCTGGTGTTATGCCAATAATATTTGCTTCATCATTCTTAACATTTCCAGCAATGATCTTACAAATATTTGTAAAAGATATAGCAACTCAAACTGGATTTTGGGCAGGGGTATATAAATTTTCAATAGCTACATCATCTTCAAGTGTAGGTATTGGATATAGTATAGCCAATGCATTAGTATACTTAGTATTAATTATGGCATTTACATTTTTCTATACTTATGCAACATTTAATCCAGCAGAAGTATCTAACAATATTAAACAAAACGGTGGATTCATACCAGGAATAAGAGCAGGAAAACCAACAACAGATTATTTATCATCAATAATATCAACATTAACATGGTTTGGTGGATTCTTCTTAGCAGTAATAGCAATATTACCAATGCTTTTAAGATTTACAGGGCTAAATGTTGCATTTGGTGGTACATCAATATTAATTGTTGTAGGTGTAGCCTTAGAAACTGTACAACAACTAGAATCACTATTAGTAATGAGACACTATAAGGGATTCTTAGAATAAAAGTAACATTGTGGGGGGAGGTATGCACATCAGCATATCCCCTATAATAGTTTTTATAATGTTTATTAATTTTATTATACTTTACAAATTATATGTCAATACTAATAAAGTAAATATTATAAAGATTATTATAAAATAATCTAAAAAAGATTTGGCAGACGAAATTTTGAAAAAAATTTTGGATGACGATGAGCGAAGCGAAAGGATGAGATTTTAATGATAATTATTATGCTAGGAGCACCAGGAACTGGAAAAGGAACTGTTGCAGGTCTATTACAAGAAAAGACTGGAATACAACAAGTATCAACTGGAGACATATTTAGAAAAAATATAAAAGAACAAACAGAACTAGGAAAATTAGCAGAACAATATATATCAAAAGGACAACTTGTACCAGATGACGTAACAATAAAAATAGTAGAAGACAGACTAAACGAGCCAGACGTACAAAAAGGAATAATATTAGATGGTTTCCCAAGAACTGTAAAACAAGCAGAAGCGTTAGACAAAATATTAGCAGAAAAAGGAAAAAAAGTTGACAAAGTAATCAACCTAACAACACCAGAAGAAGAAATAATAGAAAGAATTGTTAATAGAAGAATATGTTCAAACCAAGAATGCAAAGCAGTATATAATATAGTATTAAACCCACCAAAAGTAGAAGGAATATGTGACAAATGTGGTTCAGAACTAATTAGAAGAAAAGACGACACAGAAGAAACAGTCAAAAAAAGATTACAAAGTTATTTAGAACAAACAAGTCCATTAGTAGACTATTATGAAAAACAAGGAAAAATAAAAACAGAAGTAGTTAGCAAAACTATTAACAAATTAGGAAAAGACGTTGCAGAAGAAATTATAGCAGAAATGAAACAATAGAATAAATTTTAAAATGCAAAAAATATAATATTAAAAATGTTATAAAAAGGAGACGACCTAAATTGGTAACAATAAAATCAAAAAAAGAAATTGAATTAATGAGGGAAGCTTGCAAAGTCGTAGCAATAGTATATGACGAACTAGAAAAACACATAAAACCAGGAATAACAACATTAGAATTAGATGAAATAGCAGAAAAAACAATGAAAAAATTAGGAGCAACACCTGCAGAAAAAGGGTATGACCCAGGAATAAAAGGTGTACCAAAATTTCCAGCATCAATATGTGTATCAATAAATGATGAAGTTATACATGGCATACCTTCTAAATATAGAAAACTAAAAGAAGGAGACATTGTAAGCATAGACACAGTAGCATTAAAAGGTGGTTTTAATGGAGATGCAGCAAGAACATTTATAGTAGGAAAAACAAATAAAGAAAATCAACGATTAGTAGATGTTACAAAACAAGCATTTTTTGAAGGAATAAAATATGCAAAAAAAGGAAACAGACTTGGAGATATATGCCATGCAATAGGCGAATATGTTCATTCACAAGGATATTCAGTAGTTAGAGAATTCCAAGGGCATGGAATTGGAAGAGAAATGCACGAAGATCCAGGAATTCCAAATTACGGAAAAGCAGGAAGAGGAATAAGACTTGAGCCAGGTATGACTCTAGCAATAGAACCTATGGTAATTCAAGGAAAACCAAATATTTTAGAATTAGATGATGGATGGACAATTATAACAGAAGATGGAAGCATGGCAGCACATTATGAAAATACAATTTTAATTACAGAAAAAGAGCCAGAAATATTGACAATGCTAAAAAAATAATGTATAATGTAATAGTTATTATATCAAAATGGAAAAATTGTGGAAATTTTAATTGCAATTTGACAAAAATCAAATCAAAATATAAAAACACAAAACCATAAATAATAATAAATTGCTCTTATAGGAGGGGATATTTTGGCAAAGGAAGATGTTATAGAAGTAGAAGGAAAAGTTGTAGAATCATTACCAAATACAAAATTCAAAGTAGAACTTGAAAATGGACACCAAATATTAGCTCATATTTCAGGAAAACTTAGAATGAACTATATAAAAATTCTACCAGGTGACAAAGTAAAAGTAGAACTTTCACCATATGATCTTACAAAAGGTCGTATTACTTGGAGAGCAAAATAAAATCAATAAAAAGCAAAAAATTAACCCAAATATATAAAACCAAAAGGTAAAATAGGAGGTGCAAAAACATGAAAGTAAGACCATCAGTAAAAAAAATATGTGACAAATGCAAAGTAATAAAAAGAAAAGGTGTAATTAGAGTTATTTGTGAAAACCCTAAACACAAACAAAGACAAGG
>CAKPAB010000061.1 GCA_934132805.1 uncultured Clostridia bacterium
ATTTATATGTAGGCTTATATTTTGCTGTGTTGTTTTATATATTTCTGCAATTTGATTTTGTGTTAACCATATATCTTCATCACTAAATTTTACAGAGACCTTTGTTATTCCATCTTCATCTTGATATATTATTATATTATTTTCTTGTTTTTGCATATCATTCCTCCAACTTTAACTTTTAATATTTTTTATTATATTTATATCATATTTTTAACTATATTTCAACAGTTTTACGAATTTTTGTTCTTATTTTATTAAAAGATAAAGTAGATGAAGCAAAGCAGAAAGGAAAGATAAGCATAATAGATACATGTAAGAAACAATGTGTCTAAAAATAGTTTTGCAGTTCACAATATATAGAAAATGTGTGACTTACAGTACTTGGCATTTATAGATATATATTTTTCTATATACTGTGAGCTACAGTAAAATAATTACTTAATTACAATGTTAGCTCCTAATTTTTTTAGTTTATCGTCTATTTTTTCGTACCCTCTTAAAATATATTCTATATTGTCTATTTGAGTTGTGCCTTTTGCTACTAAGCCTGCTAATACAAGTGCTGCGCCTCCTCGTAAATCTGTTGCTTTTACCTCTGCTCCATATAATTTTCTAGTTCCTCTTATTATTGCACTTTTTCCTTCTACTGTAATTTTTGCCCCCATTTTATTTAGTTCTTGCGTGTATTTGTATCTATTTTCAAATATGTTTTCCACAATTATTGATGTTCCTTTTGCTGTTGTAAGCATTGATGCAAATACTGATTGCATATCTGTTGGAAATCCTGGATATGGCATTGTTTTTATGTCTATTGCTTTTAGTTTTTTAGGTGCTATTATTTTTATTTTATTTTTGTTTATGTCGATTTTACATTCTGCTTCTTCTAGTTTGTTTATTATTGGTGTGATGTGTGTTGCATTTATGTTTTCTAATATTATATTTCCTTTTGTTGCTGCTGCAAAACATAAAAATGTCCCTGTTTCTATTCTATCTGGCATTATATTGTAACTGATGTCTTTTAGTTTCTTCACTCCTTGTATTTGTATTTCGTCTGTTCCCGCACCTTCTATTTTTGCTCCCATTTTGTTTAAGAAGTTTTGTAGGTCTATTATTTCTGGCTCTCTTGCTGCATTTGTTATTGTTGTTGTTCCTTCTGCTAATACACTTGCTAGTATTGCGTTTTCTGTTGCTCCTACACTTGGAAAGTCTAGATTTATTTTTTCTCCTTTTATTTTTTCAGCTTTGCATTCTATGTTTCCATGGTTCTGATTTACTTGTATTCCTAATTTTTCAAAGCTTTTTAGGTGTAAGTCTATTGGCCTTGAGCCTATGTCACATCCTCCTGTTTGTGATAGTTTGTGGGTACATAAATTTTAAATGAAATGCTAAACCTCCATTTTCGTATAGTTCTTTATACATTTCATCATTTAAATTATATTCTTGTTTTATATCTTCAGTTATTTCTTCTTTGTCAAATACTATTATCTTATCAAATAATCTTGATAGTTCTTCTTTTCTTAATCCATTTTTCTTTATGTCTTCTATTGCTTTAAATATTAAATCTTCTTTGTCTTCTAATTTATTTAGTGTATTGAATTTATTTTCCGCTTTTTGCAATCTTTCTTTTTCATATTTTATTTTCTTTTCTAATTCTTGTTTTTTGTCTTTATAAATAAATTCTGGAATTAAGTCATTTAACTTGTCTTCATATACTTGCTTAAATTGTTTTTCTAACTTTTCTAATGTTTGTTTTGATTTATTTAAATCCTTTTCTAGAGTTACCTTATTTGTACTTATAGCTTTTACATTGTCCATTACAAAACTTTTAAATTCTGGATTGCTTATTAAATTATCTATATATGCATTTACTATTTTGTCTAAATATTCTATTCTTATTCTATGTGGTTTGCAACCATAGTCTTTTCTGATATCTTCTTTGATTGCTCCTTCATTGCTGTATTTTTTGCACAAATAGCTATCTGGTCTTTTCCTTGTACCACTTGTACCTTTTCTTTTATACATTGGAGTTCCACATCTTCCACAATATAAAAGACCTGAATATAAATTATTTTCTACATCTACAAATTTGAAACCATTGTTTATTTTATCACTTTCTTTTTTTCTTTTTTTTCTAATTTTTTGTACTTTTTCAAATAATTCTTTATCAATAATTGGCTTATGATGATTTTCTATTATAGTCCATTCTTCTGGTGATTTTACTCTTGTTTTCTTTGACTTAAAACTTAATTTTTCTGTATGCCCTCCAACATAGTCTCCTGTATATCTTCTGTCATCTAATATTCTTACTATATGCTGTGCTTTCCAATTGGCTGTTTGTTTTGCATTTGCAAAATTTCTCGATTGTGATGGTGTTGGAATTCCTTTTTTATTTAAATGTGTTGCAATTTTTTGATACCCCCAACTTTTAGAATATAATTCAAATATTTCTTGTACTACTGGCGCTGTTTCTTCATTAATTACTAAATTTTTTCCATCTTTGTTGTATCCATATATCGCTTTAACCAGTAAATCTCCTTCTTCTATTTTGTGTCTTAAATTTCTTCTTATATTTTTACTATCATCTCTTGCTCTTCTTTCATTAAACCATGCATACAAGCCAAACATTTCCTCATTGTATTGCTCATCTTCAAATATTATTTCTACACCTTGTTCTTCAAGATATTCTACAAAATCTAATGCTTCTTTTTGATTTCTTCCAAGCCTCGCAGAGTTTTTGAAAACAATAACATCTATTTCTTTATTCTTCGCTCTTTCTCTAATATCATCGAATCTGCTAAAATCTGTTCCACTTTTGTCATCATCCATTATAATATCTACTATATTTGTATAACCATGACTTTTACAATATTTAACTAGTAAGTCTCTTTGTGTTTCTATTCTTTCATAGTTTTCTCCATAGTCGTCTCTACTTTCTCTACAATATATTACTACTCTTTTCTCTTCATTAGATTTTTTCATAGATTACCTCCATTTTTATAATGTATCAATAACATTTAATGTGTGTTATATTTTATTGTTGCTATTATATATAAAAAGTTCTAAAATTTCAAGATTTCTACTGAAATTTTAGAACTTTTTTCAGTTGGTAACAATTTGTTACCAACTGGTTAGTATCTCTATCCAATTAAATTCACAAGAAATTCTTGACAGTTCATTTTCTTTTAACTGGTAACAATTTGTTACCAGTTAAATAGCGATATTAACCAACTGAATCCTTTATTTATCATTTTAGTTTCTTTTTATCACTTTCTTTTAATTTCACTTGTTTTTCTTCTTCCTCAATATATTTATAATTCAATTTATTAGTCTTTGTTACAACTGATTCACCAAGATTTTTTTCAATATCGTCTCTTGCAACTTTTGCAGCATGTCCACCCATCTTAGCCACTTTTATATTTTCTTTTAATCCATTAGGTTTTTGTTTTGCAGCAAGCCTTTTGGTAGCTTCCTCAGATAAATCTGTTAATATAAGTTCTATATTATCCATATTATCTCTTAAATTTTCTTTTCGTAATCCTTTATATTGTTTATATTCTTTTGCTGTCATTCCAGACCATTCTCTATATATTTCATTTGTTAATATTGCATATTCAATATTTTTTTCAATTCCATTTTCTTTCCATACATCAGTTAATTTTTTTCGTTCTTGAATTGATTTCATTCTTTTTGCAATCCATTCTTCGTCA
>CAKPAB010000062.1 GCA_934132805.1 uncultured Clostridia bacterium
ATGTTGGAGGCTTTGAAAAGTGTTGAAGAACCGTCTATTCAGGATAAGGGAGAGATAAATACAAAATGATTTTTTTTGCGGTAGTGTTCCCATCGCACTTTATGTGCGAGGGAACACCGCAAAGACATTTTTATTTTTATTTCCTTATACTTGACTAACTAACACTTTACGGGAAATGAAAAAAAACATACGACTTAAAAATATTTATTTTTCAGTCGTTTTAGGTTTTTTTTACGAACATTTTGTTCGCTCTTGATTTTGGCTGATATTTTTAAAAGGAGGTGGAACGTTGAATATTAATAAGTTTAAAAGTAAGGCTTATAATTACGACCAAACTTTACTTAAAGTTTTTGGTTCAGGTGTAAACGCAAAAATCAAATTGGTTAGAATGAATTATTTGAAAACCAGTGGTATTGAGCTTGATGATATTAAATATACAAGAGGAACAGTGAACGAAAACAAAATAGAGGAGAGTATAATTAGGAGTAAATCAAAAATATTTGAATTGGCTTTTTGCAATCCTTGGGATTGGTTTTTTACTGGAACTATAAATCATAACAAACAAAACAGGACTGATTTGGAGTTATTCCATAAACAGTTAACTCAATGGATTCGCGACTATAATAAAAAATACAATTTAAACATTAAGTTTTTGTTTGTTCCCGAAAAACATAAGGACGGAAAATCTTGGCACGTTCACGGTTTTATATCAGGATTACCTGTTGAACATCTTAAACAATTTCAAGTTGGTGATACAATGGGGAAATCTTTAGCCAGTAAAGTTTTAAAAGGTGATATTGTTTACAATTGGTTAGCATATTTTAATAGATTTGGTTTTTGTGATTTAGAACCAATTAAAAACCACGAAGCAGTTAGTAAATATGTTACTAAATATATTAATAAAGAGCTTGCAAGTAGTGTTACAGAGCTTAATGCACATACATATTATCATAGCAGGGGATTAAAGTTTGCAGAATTAAAAAAAAGAGGTTCTATGAATTGGGGAAACATAAAACCTACTTACGAAAATGATTATTGCTCTGTACTTTGGTTAGATTATACAGAAGAGCTATATGAAAAGCTATGTAATCAATTTTTTTAATTATATTATTATATTATTATAATATTATATATTTGTCAAGTAATAGTAATTATAGTATACTATAGTAGTGCTATTAGTAGTAATATAATAGTATACTATATATGCTAAACATATACTATATAGCATACTACGTTTTCTTATTGTTTTTGTTTAATGTACTACAATATATACTAAACATATACTAAATAGTATGCTAAAGGAGTTTTTTATGGATAACAGGTATACAAGTTTTGAATTAATGGAAATTTTTAATATAAAAAAAGGTAGTTGGTACAATTTAAAAAAGCAACTACGTTTGGATGATTATTCAGAAAAGGTTGTAGAGAATAATAGGCCAAAGTTTTTATATAATGAGCAAGCATTTGAGTTGTTGAAAGAAAAATTTAATATTAGTTTTGATGATGAAAAAATAAGAGATAAAAATAATGGTATTAGTATATATCAAGAACAAATTATTGATATGTACAAAAAAGAAAATGAATATTTGAAACAGGAGAATAAAAGGCTGTTGGATATTATTGCAGTAAAAGAACAAAAAGAGTTTGCAAAAGACTTTAAAAGCATTGGCAGTGGTCAAAGTTTTTGGGACAACCTTTTTTCTAGGTTTAAGAAAAAATAAACAATTTTTTATTGACTTATACTGGCGTATATGTTATTATATAAGTAAGGGGTGTTTTTATGAATAATGATATAATTAGAATACCAATTGATAAAAGTAGATTTAACGATGAAAAAGTTGTTAAAGCTCAAAAATTCTTGAATGATTTTTTTAATAGTGATTATAAATGTTCTTTTGTTTGTGATGAAGATGGTGTTTTTTGTTTAGAAATAGCAAAAAATAGTACAAATTAATTGGTTGTAGATTGGTTATATTTTGTCAATGGAACGTGGAATAAATAAGTACACATTTTTTGCGTTTTTGTTTTTAAAATTAGCTTTTTATTTGTTGCGGTGTAGTTAGTAGAACTTTTATGCCGCGAAAGTCCATTGTACAAAATGATGTATTTTTATAATTGTGTTAGGGTTGTTACTAAAACATAGTGATAGTAACAATCCTTAATTGACTAAAAAAAGTTTTTATATTATAATACCCTTATCCTTTTATGAGGAAATCTCAAAGAAAGGAGGTAACACGGTATGACATCGTATGAACTTATCTGGCGATTAATTGTTTTATTGTTACTAAACAAGAACGACGAAAACCAAGAAAACAAAGAATAATCTTTGTAGACAGGCTGGGTACCTGTCTTTTTCTTTGCAAAAAAAAATGAGATATGTGGGTACATATCTCGGCAACACATTTTGACATCGTATGTTGCTAGCTGATGTTATTATAACATCTATTTTATTATATGTCAAATTCGTTTCATAATACCCTTTAAATTGATTTTTTTGCTTTTTTGGTGTAATATGTTGTTGAGGTGTTAAAAAATGGATAAAAAAGAAAATACAAGTAAATATAATGCTCAAATTCGACATATTAATAATAACTATAAGAGATTTCGTTTAGATATAAAGAATGATGATTTTGAAAAATTACAAGAGATTTGCAAGAAGAAAAACACTACTTTAACTACTGAGATTAAAAAGTTTTTAAAATCTTTCCTTAATGAAAACATCTAGTATTTTTATCGGTACGTTTCTGTAGCATTTGTTTTTTGAATTTGTGGGAGTACAAATTCAGTGTTTGCTTTTATATAATTTTTATAAAATTCCTTGTTAGTGTTGACATATACTGGCGTATATGATATACTTTTATTGAGGTGTTTTATATGGGAAAAAATTTACAAAAAGAAAGAATTAAAAATATTGACAATATGAAAGTTGGTTTTCTTTTGGAGTTGACATTTAGGCAAGAATTAATCAGTGAGCAATTAAAGAATCTTATAGTTTTTTTTAAGGACAATGAACAATTTTTTAATAAAATTGATTCGTTCAACCTTACTCAAGGTATTGATAATTTTATAGATTTATTTTATAGTTTTACTGACATAGTTTTCCCTGATGTTGACGTAAATGAGTCTTATTGTAAGTATTATAAAGGTTTTTATTAAAAAAAATACTGGTAGAATTTTCTATCAGTATTTTTTTATCCCAAGGATGTATTTTTATTATTTTAATGTTTTTGTTATTTTTTGTCAATAAATATTGACTTTATTTTTAAAAACAGATATATATTATATATAAATTCAATATGTAGGAGTGTTTTATATGAGTTGTGAAAAATCAAGTAATAATATTACGAAAATTCTTGTTTCTTTTCCAAATGAAACAGTTGAAAAGATTTCTTTGTTAGCAAAGGAAAATGGAATGTCAAGAAGTGCTATGATTAATTATGCGTTAAAGTGGTATTTGGACTATAAAAGCTCAATGGATTTGATGCCTAAAATGTTGGAGGCTTTGAAAAGTGTTGAAGAACCGTCTATTCAGGATAAGGGAGAGATAAATACAAAATGATTTTTTTT
>CAKPAB010000063.1 GCA_934132805.1 uncultured Clostridia bacterium
GGGTAATACCTGTTCCCATCCCGAACACAGAAGTCAAGCCTAAGTGTGCCGAAAATACTTGTGGGTTACCCTGCTGGGAAGATAGGTTGTCGCTAGATTTTTTTATTTTATTAATTATTTTAAAAGAAAGATATTTTTTAATACACATAAAAATAAAATTGAAATAAAGGCATTTAAAAGTAAAGTTAAGTAATTTTATTTTTAAATGCTTTTATACTTATAATAAAAGTAAAGTTAAGTAATTTTATTTTTAAATGCTTTTATACTTATAATAATTGATAGGTTGTTGTTATATTTATATGATTAACAATTGTAGATTTAATGCTTATTTTAAATTAACTATATAAATATATTTAAAACAGTATGCATATATTATAAGGTATATAATTGTAAATAAAAAATATTAAGAGGTGATAACATGTCAAAAGTAATGTGGAAACCGGGTACATTTTTATACCCAATCCCAGCAGTAATGGTAAGCTGTGGAACAATGGAAAAATCTAATATAATAACAGTAGCATGGACTGGAATATTAAACACCAACCCTGCAATGGTATATATATCTGTAAGACCAAGCAGATATTCATATAATTTAATAAAAGAACAAGGAGAATTTGTAATAAATTTAACAACAAAAGACTTAGTTAGAGCAACAGACTGGTGTGGAGTAAAAACTGGAGAAAAAGTTGATAAATTCAAGGAAATGAAACTACATAAAGAAAAAGCAAATTTTGTAAAATGTCCAATGATTCAAGAAAGTCCTGTTTCTGTTGAATGTAAAGTAAAAGAAATACAAGAGTTGGGAAGTCACACTATGTTTATAGCAGAAGTTCTAGCAATAAACAGTGATGAAAAATATATAGATGAAAATGGAGCTTTTGATATCTCAAAATGTGATTTAATAGCATATGCAAATGGTGGATATTATGAGATGGGAAAAAAATTAGGAAAGTTTGGCTTTTCAGTTAAAAAGAAAAAATAATTATTGAACTATAAAAACAAATGTTATAATTCACGGCCTATAAACACAATATTCTCTGTAGGCGGTGATTATAACAGCATATAAAAAAACTTTAACAAAATACTTTAAATTCATTGACATAAATAGAAAAAGGTGGTAAAATACTATAGCGTATGTATATTACGGACATGCGTCACATCGTTTAAAATAAAAAAAGTAAGGTAATTCGGAGGTGTATTTAAATGGCAGCAAAAGGACCAAGAGAAAACATAACATTAGAATGTACAGAATGCAAAAACAGAAACTATGTAACATCAAAAAACAAAAGAAATAACACAGATAGATTAGAATTAGTAAAATATTGTAAATTCTGTAAAAAACGTACAACACATAAAGAAACAAAATAAAGTAGAAGCTATTTTAGGGAGGAAACAAAATGGCTAAAAAGAATGAAAAAAATATAAAAGACAAAACAAGCTTTATGAAAAAATTTAAAGCAGAATTGAAAAAAGTAATTTGGCCAACACCAAAACAACTATTCAATAATACAGTAGCAGTATTAGCAATTGTTATTATTACAGCTGTAATAGTATTTGTTTTAGACTTTGCATTTGAATCTATCAATAAATACGGAATAAACAAAATAAAAGAAAGTATTTCAAGTTCACAAACAAACAACACAGTAGAAAATACAAAAACTGAACAAAATGAAGAAGCAAGTGAAGAGACTATAACTGAAAATACATCAAATGAAGAGAATGGTAATTCAGAAGTATCAGACGAAAACACAACTACTGAAGACACAAATAACACTTCAGAAAATACAGTTCAAGAATAGAGCAAAAAGGTCAAAATAAATTTCAAGAGGAGGCTTAAATAGATGTCTCAAAAAGATTATGATATGAATCCAAGATGGTATGTAGTACACACATATTCTGGATATGAAAACAAAGTAAAAAAAGATTTAGAAAATACTATAAAAAATAGAGAACTAGAAGAATACTTTTTTGATATAATAGTTCCAATGGAAGAGCAAATAGAAATAAAAGATGGAAAGAAAAAGACAAGTTTAAGAAAAGTATTTCCAGCATATGTTTTAATAAAAATGATTGTAAC
Source organism: uncultured Clostridia bacterium (assembly GCA_934132805.1). GTDB lineage: Bacteria > Bacillota > Clostridia > TANB77 > CAG-508 > CAG-269. The sequence continues at coordinate 2,078 of CAKPAB010000063.1, forward strand.
AGAAGAAACATGGTACATAGTAAGAAATACTAGAGGAGTTACAGGATTTGTAGGCTCTGGAACAGACCCAATACCACTAACAGATGAAGAAGTTAGAAATATGGGATTTGATATATCAGAAATAAACGTTGATTATGAATTAAATGAACAAGTTGAAGTTATGAATGGACCATTCGAAGGATTTGTTGGGACAGTTCAAGAAATAAACAAAGAAAAACACAAAGTAAAAGTTCTAGTATCAATGTTTGGAAGAGAAACTCCAGTCGTATTAGAGTTTTCACAAGTTAAAAAAGTTCAATAATAAACATAGTAAAATCTAAAACGAAAAATTAAAAAATAAAAGGAAAATTTTAGAGGAGGTGCCAATAAAATGGCAGAAAAAGAAATTTCAAATATAATTAAATTACAAATAGAAGCTGGAAAAGCAACACCAGCTCCACCAGTAGGACCAGCTTTAGGGTCAAGTGGTGTTAACATCATGCAATTCGTAAAAGAATTCAACGACAGAACTGCAAATCAACCTGGAATGATAATACCAGTTGTTATAACAGTTTATAAAGATAAATCTTTTGAATTTATAACAAAAGTACCACCAGTAGCAGTTTTAATTAAAAAATCAATAAAAATTGAAAAAGGTTCAGGAAAGCCAAACAAAGATAAAGTAGCTAAAATAACTAAAGAACAAGTTAAAGCTATAGCTGAACAAAAAATGCCTGACTTAAATGCTGCTTCATTAGAAACAGCAATGAGTATGGTAGAAGGTACTGCTAGATCAATGGGTGTAGTTGTTGTTGACTAGTTCAATAAATAAAATAAATTATTTATAGTTTATTTACTAAAAGTAGGTATATTAAATAACTTATAAATATAATTTTAAAATTATATTTATAAATTATTTGTAATATAAAAAATATAAAAAATTGGGAGAGTAAAACTCGTTAAAACCAAAGGAGGTAAAAAATGAAAAAATTAGCAAAAAGATATGCTGAAAGTTCAAAATTAGTGGACAAAAACAAAGAATACGAAATCAAAGATGCTTTAGATTTAATTGAAAAAATGCCAAAAGCTAAATTTGATGAAACAGTTGAATTACATGTAAAACTAGGTGTAGATTCAAAACATGCTGACCAACAAGTTAGAGGTACAGTAGTACTTCCAAATGGTACAGGTAAAACACAA
>CAKPAB010000064.1 GCA_934132805.1 uncultured Clostridia bacterium
GTTCCAGTTTTTACAATTTTAAATCCTGCTGGCACTACTATTTTATTTCCTTTTGCATCTGTTATTTCTTTATTTTCAGTTGTACTTATTACTGTATTAACTGTACTGTCTCCAATTGGTGAAGCACTACCACCTTGGCCTCCGCCTTGGTTTCCTCCATTTGTGCCTGCTCCATATTTATTTAATTCTGTTTCATATTCATCCAATGTTGCTTTTTGGTTTGTTTCAGCCTCTGCTGTTTTTGTTTTTGCATCTTGTGCTTTTCCAAATATTCCTGTGTTTGTTAATGACATTATTGATATCCCTGCCAATATTAACAATATAATTATAGTTATTACTAGCGCAATCAATGTTATTCCTTTTGATTTTTTCATTTTCTAAACCTCCTAATAATTAATATCTTGTCAATTATTTTGACCAAGATTTTATTTTAAAATTCTCCAAAATAAAAATTTCTATATTATTAGTCTGTTTAGTTCTATTATTATTTTATTTTTTCTGCTCCCTAAAGTGTAGCTCTCTCTCTCTCTCTCTCTCTCTCTCTACAGCTGCAGGAGTTTCAGAATATATTTTATTCATTTGCGCACCTCCCCTTTTCTTATATTCAAAGTATACCATACTCAAAATATAAAATTCAAGTATTCTAAGTCTTGTAATATAAATGTAAAAATGCAGAAATATTCTTGTAATATTTCTACATCTCAAGTAATAAGTTATTAAATATTTTCATTTATTGTTTTTTCAATTTTTTATTATTCTCTTTTTCCAATTGTTTCAAGCTCTTCTTAGGTGTAGGCAAATCTTCTGGCATTGTTCCGCCCTGCTTCTTTAATAGCTTTTCTAACTATTTGTCCAATTTTATTATGAGTATCACAAGCTTTCTTTTCAGTATCTATATTATCTTTTTTTAATCTTTGTTCTGTTTGAGAAATCCTAAATAAATTAGCAATAAGTTCGTCACTTCCCATATTGTCTAAAATATCTTCTCTATATCTTAATCCTTTTCTTTTTGCAATATCATTTGCTGTTTCACCATTATATAGTCCTCTATAACCTGCATTGTGAAATTTATCAAAATTTTTAACTCCTACTTTTTTTGCTGTTTTATTAAGCGAATAATTTCCCTTTCTTGTTAAATTTCTTTGATAAAACCTTTTTTCATCTTCAGTAAGCATACTATATTCTTTTTCAGTAATTTCTTGCTTTCTAGTTTTGACTGCAAAATATGTTTGAGCAAGAGCAACAATTTTTAATCTTGGATTTGCATTTTGAGCTATAAGATAACAAGCATATCTTGTTAATTTATAATCTTTTTGTTCTCTTTTAGCACCAGAGCCTATCTCAACCATTTTGTTGACAATAACAAAATGGTCAATATCAATTAATTCAGAGTTTTGACAAGCCATCCTTGCTTTTTCAATTACTGCATCAAAGTATCTCCAATCTTTATAACCCAAAACTTTCATAAGTTCTCTAGCATACCAAAATTCAACACCATTTTCATCAATATGTTTTATATCTTCAAATGTTTTATTATAATTTTTATCTACGTTATTCATTAATATCATCTCCGTTTCTTAATGTTGTACTTTTAATATCTAGGCAGTATTATAAAACAATTGTTTGCAAATGTCAATCGTTTTTTCATTTTTATTGAATTTTTATCGTGCGCTTACGAAACATTTTTGTAACATTTTTTATTTTTATTAATATATTGTTATTAACTAGAAAATTATGGAGGTATTATTTTGAAAACAAATTACAAAATTGCAATAGTTGGAGCAACTGGCTTGGTTGGTCGAACTGTATTAAAAGTATTAGAAGAGAAAAATTTTAAAAATTGTACATACACTCTTTTTGCATCAAAAAAATCTGCTGGAAGTAAAGTACAATTTTTAGGGCAAAATTACATTATTCAAGAGTTAACAGAAACTTCTTTTAATTTCAAATTTGATTATGCTATTTTCTGTGCAGGAGGAGCTGTTTCTAAAAAATTCATTCCTATAGCTGTTAAATCAGGATGTATAGTAATAGATAATAGTAGTGTTTATAGAATGGATAAAAATGTTCCTTTAATAGTTCCTGAAGTAAATCCTGAAAAAATCCTAGAAAATAAAGGTATTATTTCTAATCCTAATTGTTCCACAATCCAAGCGGTTGTAGCTCTAAAGCCTTTAGATGATAGGTATAAAATAAAACGAATTGTTTATTCTACTTATCAATCTGTTTCTGGGGCCGGTAAAAGTGGAATTGAAGATTTGGAAAATGGTTTTAAAAACTTACCACCAAAGAAGTTTCCTTATCCTATTTTTAATAATTGTATTCCACATATTGATGTTTTTGAGTCTGATGGCTATACTAAAGAGGAATATAAAATGATTAATGAGACAAGAAAAATTTTAAATAAGCCATTGCTACCTATTACTGCTACTTGTGTTAGAGTTCCTGTTAAAAATTGCCATAGTGAGAGCATTAATGTTGAGTTTAAATCAAATTTTGATATTTATGATGTTAAAATGTTGTTACAAAATTCTCCTGGTATTACTCTTGTTGATGATATTGATAAAAATTATTATCCTTTAGCTTTAAAGGCTGATGGATATGATGATGTTTTTGTTGGTAGGATTAGACGTGATTTTAGTGTTCCTTTTGGTATTAATCTATGGGTTGTTTCTGATAATTTGCGTAAAGGTGCCGCTTCTAATGCTGTTCAAATTTTAGAAAAATTAATATTATAATTTTTAAATTGTACATTTTGCTAATGTGATACTAATGTATTTGGGGTAAAAAGTCAGAATTAAGATTTTGTACACATCTATAATGCAAAAAATAAAAGAGATTTGAAGTTTTTTTCTCCATCTCTCTTTTATATATATTATTCTGCTGATTCCTCTGTTTCTGGAGCTTCATAAGCTTCTAATATAGCTTTTTGAATTTTCTCTCTTGTT
>CAKPAB010000065.1 GCA_934132805.1 uncultured Clostridia bacterium
GGCTCGATAGCTCAGTTGGTAGAGCAGGGGACTGAAAATCCCCGTGTCAGTGGTTCGATTCCACTTCGAGCCACCAACAATATCCCTGTATTAATTTCATTTTTCTTTTTTTGTATTTTTTGCCATCAATTTTTGATGGCTTTTTTTAATTTATTTCTTCATAATTTGTAACTAACTTTGCCCCTTGTTTTATTAAATCATTAGTTCCTACTGAATTTATTGAATTTATATTTCCAGGAACAGCAAAAACATCTCTTCCTTGTTCTAATGCAAAATCTACTGTAAGCAATGTACCACTTTTTTCTTTTGCTTCAATAACTATTATCCCTTTACTTATTCCACTTATAATTCTGTTTCGCGCAGGAAAATTCATTTTATCTGGTTTTGTTCCACATGGATATTCTGATATAATTGCTCCATCATATTTTAATATTTCATTTGCTAATTTTATATTTTCTTTTGGATATATCATATCTAGTCCATTTCCAAGTACTGCAATTGTTTTTCCGCATTGCCCCAATTGCTCCCCAATGTGCATAACTATCTACACCTTTTGCAAGTCCACTAACAATGTTTGCAGATTTTTTAGATAGGTTATATGCAAAATATTTTGCTGCTTTTTTCCCATAGTCTGTACATTCTCTGCATCCAACTATTCCTATGTTTTTTTGATTTAAGATTTTTTTATTACCTCTTATGTATATACTTGTTGGTGCGTCATATATTTGTTTTAATAGTTGTGGATAACTTTTTTCACATATGTTGATAATGTCAATTTTGTTTTCTTTCATATATTTTATGTGATAGTTTATTAGTCTTTCATTTTTTGATTGCAAAATACTTAATGCTGTTTCTTCCCCTATCCCTCTTATTTTTGATAGTTCTTGTTTTGTTAAATGATATATTACTTCTGGTGTTTTATATATTTGTAATAGTTTGTTTTTTCTTGTGCATCCTAAACCTTTTATTAGGCTATACCATATCCAATATTTTTTATCTTCTAAATTTTTCATTTACAATTTCCTTTCTTTTTTAGTTTCATGTGTTTCTTTATTTTTCCACATAGTACTTTTTTAATATAGTTTTCAAATTACAAAAAGAGACACTTATATTTGTGTCCCTTTTTTATATTATTTTCTAATTTTAGTCTACCATACCATTTTGTCGTTTTGTTGCTTTTATGACATTGTTCATAAGCATTGCTATAGTCATCGGTCCTACTCCCCCTGGAACTGGTGTTATATAGCTTGCTTTTTCTTTTACATTTTCGAAATCTACATCTCCTGTAATCTTCCCATTATCTAGCCTGTTTATTCCTACATCAATTACTATTGCACCTTCTTTTATCATATCAGCAGTTACAAAATTTGCCTTTCCTATTGCTGATATTAGTACATCTGCTTCTCTTGTTTTTTGGGCTATGTCTTGTGTCCTAGAGTGGCATGATGTTACGGTTGCATTTTTATTTAGGCAACAGTGTATTAATGGTTTTCCTACTATGTTGCTTCGTCCTAATATTACCACATTTTTTCCTGTTATGTCAATATTATATTCTTCAAACATTTTCATAATTCCATATGGTGTGCATGATACAAATGTGTCTTGGTTTAGGACTAATTTTCCTACATTTATTGGATTGAAGCCGTCTACGTCTTTTTCTGGTGCTATTGTTTTAAATGCTTCGTTGATATCTAAGTTTGATGGTATTGGGCTTTGCAGTAATATTCCATTTGTTTTTTTGTCTTTGTTTAGTTTTTCTATTAGTTGTATCAGTTCTGTTTGCGTTGTTTCTGATTTTAATAGATATTCTTCGTATTCTATTCCAACTTCTTCACATGCTTTGCTTTTGTTTCTTACATATACTTTTGATGCTGGGTCTTCTCCTACCATTATTACTGCTAGTTTTGTTTTTATATTTTTTTGTTTTAACTCTTCACATTCTAATTTTAAGTTTGCTCTTGTTTTTTTTGCTAGTTCTTTTCCATCTATTATTACTGCCATTATTTTCTCCTTTTCAATCCTATAAATTGATTTCTTTTGACCACACTTTTTGTATAAATTCACTTACTATTTTATAATATATGCTTTTTTTGGTGTTCTATAATTTATAGCTGAGTGGATTCTCCTACGGTTATACCAACTCTCTATAAATTCAAATATTACTCTTCTTGCTTCTTCAAATGTTTTATATTCATGTAAATTTACTTCTTCTTTTTTTAAGATGGCATTGAAGCTCTCCAGACTTGCATTATCATATGGGTATCCTTTCTTACTGTATGAATGCTTTAAATCCAATTCTTTGAGATATCTCTCTACTTTATTAGAAGTATATTGGCTACCTAAATCGCTATGAAATATTGCTCCTGTTTTGAATTTTCCTTTATTCCTTGCGTTTTGTATTGCTTTTATTACTAGTTCTGCGTCCATTGTATCTCCATAGCTATATCCTATTACGCTCATGCTATATAAATCCATTACTATCGCTAAATACGTCCATCCTTTTTCCTTTGTATAAATATATGTTATATCTGATACTAGTTTTTCTCGTAAGCCTTCTGCCTTAAAGTTTTGGCTAATAAATTTGGCTTATTTGTTTCATCTACTTTTCCTTTACTTCCACTAGGTCTGTATTTTTTTACTATTATTGATTTTAGCCCCATTTTCTTCATTTTCTATTATTTTCTATGAATTTTACCTTGTCTTCTATTTTGGCGTGAATATGGCAATCGCTTTTTTTAGTATTTCTAATT
>CAKPAB010000066.1 GCA_934132805.1 uncultured Clostridia bacterium
ATCTAATACTATCAAGGAGGATTACAATATGTATATCAATAAATTAGTACTTGAGAATTTTCAATTTGTGAATAGAGTATATCACACAAAAAGATTAACGCTTGATATGAGCAATAGAACATCAAATATTTGTATTATAGCAGGTCCTAATGGATCTGGAAAAACTTTTTTATTATCATCACTTACACCATTTTCAAATTTGGGTGGAGTAGATGTTAGAGACACTAATTCTCCTATAGAAAAAGGAGAGAGTGGATATAAAGAAATAGAATTATGTAACGGTAATGATACCTATAATATACAGCATTATTATAGCCCGTCTAAAACTTCTCATTCTGTAAAATCTTTTATACAGAAAAATGGAGTAGAGAAAAATGAGAATGGAAATGTAACATCATTTAAAAAATATTTATCTGATGAGTTAGGTATTACTCCTAACTATATGAAACTACTTAGATTAGGTGGAAATGTTAAAAGCCTTATTTCAGCTAAAGCTACTGAAAGAAAAGAGATTATAACGGAAATGCTTAATAACATGAATGATACTCTTGATTATATTCTTAACTATAACAAGATATCTACAGAAAGATTAAAAGGTATAAAGCAAGTTATAGCTAATCTATCATCTCAAATAGATAGACTTTATGTAACTTCTTTAGATGGAATAAATAATCAGATTGATATACTTAAGAATCAATCAAATGATTATAGTATAAGATTAGAAGAATTACGTAAAGAAAAAGGAGCTTTAGAATATGTAATAGAATCTATTGGTGATATAGATGAGATTAAAAAAACTTATAAAGAAGCTCAGAAGCAATATGCTAATATTGATAAAGGGCTAAAGACTATTCCATCTGATATTACTTTAGATGAGATAGAATCATCTCTGTCTAATTTAAATAGTACTATGACTGCTGCTATTAGAACACGAGATATATTAATAAGCAGACGAGATGCCGAAATGGAAGCGTTAGACAAGAATATCTCACAGAAAGAAGAATTAAGTCAGATATTAAAGCGTATGGAAGATACAGAAACGGAAATTAAAGAACTCATAAAGCTTAGAAGTGATCTGATAGATAAGTGTACAAAAGTTGCATCTGACTACGATGGATTTAACCCAAAGATAAATGTAGATGAAGTCAAATCAATTATATCAATACTATCGACATTACAGTCTAAACTAGATGTAGTTTATGCATTTGGTGAGAAACCTGTTAAGCAAGTAATAGAGCTTATAAACAGTGGTACTGACGTACTTGGATATATTGAGAGTCATATTATAGCTTATCATATAGCAGAAGCAGAACGTGAGCATTCGTCTACTATTATTAGAGAACTTACTTCTATTATAGATCTAGCAGAACCTTTACAATGCGTTATGAATTGTCCGGGTAAAAAACTTTACGATCATATCAAAGAGATATCTAGTAAAAAAATAGAATCTCCTACAGAGGATGATGAATTTTTAAATTATATGCGTCATATCTATACTGTAATATCTGATAGTAGAAATACTCTTTTTGATAATAAGGGTCTTATATCTAAACTTCCTACAAAAATAAGTGAAGAATTTACAGACAATAAGATTCTTAAAAGAATAGAAAAAAGAGTACCTATATACGATATTACTTTATTAAATGATTTTCTTACATATCTTACAAACTATGAGATTTATATAAAAGATTTAGAAGAAGTTAAAAGACTTAAAAAAGAAATAGATGATAGATCAAAGACAAGTGAGTTTGCATATTTTACAAAGCAAATGGCATCTCTTGATGAATCTATAGAAGAACATAAGACAAGTATAAGTGAGTTAAAATATCTAGTTGAGAATACTGATAAAGATGTAGATAAATGTGAAGATAAGATATCAGAACATAATAGATGGAAAGATGTATTACTTCATAAAGAAGAACTTAGTATAGCATTAAAAGAGTTATCTGATAAGATAAGTAGTTATGATGAAGCTGCTAACAAATTAAAGAATGATATTATATTAAATGAAGATATATGTATTAGGCATAGCCAATTATGTACCAAGGAATTATATGAATTGGAGTATAAAAAGAGAAGCTATATAGATCTAACTGCTCAACTAAAACAACAGACTGATCTTTATGATAAGATTAATATTATAAAGAAAGCTACATCTACAAAAGAAGGTATTCCTATGTATATGCTAATGGCATATCTTCAAAAAATTAAGAATGAAGTAAATGAATTATTATCAAATGGATATTCTGAATTAAAGATAGCTGACTTTATTTTATCAGCGGATGAATTCAATATTCCATATATAGTAAGAGATGAATATTTAGTAGATGATGTAAATTTTGCATCACAAGGAGAACAAACTTTTTTAGGAACTGCTTTAGCTATTGCTATATCATCTATGAGATATACATTAAAGAAGCATGATAATAATGGATATAATGTCTATTATTTGGATGAAGTAGATGGTCCTCTTGACATTGAAAAATCTAGTAAATGGATAGAATTTTTAAAGAGTGTATTCCAGACTGCTGATGTAGAACAAGCTTTTGTTATTACACACAAAAATATGTTTTCTTCTTACTTAGTGGATTTAATTGTGACAGATGAAAGTTTCTTCTCTGATGGTGATATAGATGAGATGTATCCACTATCAAATAGAATAGATATCATCAGAGAGAATGAATAATTACTAGCAGCACATTATTTATACCTTCCATAT
>CAKPAB010000067.1 GCA_934132805.1 uncultured Clostridia bacterium
GATAAATTATTAAATAGAATGAAAGAATTGAATATGCCTATCGAAAATTATGAATGGTATTTGGATTTAAGAAAATACGGTAGTTGTGTTCATTCTGGATTTGGTCTAGGTTTTGAAAGAGCTATTATGTACTTAACCGGTATGCAAAATATCCGTGATGTTATTCCATTCCCTAGAACACCAAAGAATTGTGAATTTTAAGAAAAAGAAAAAGGGAAAGGGAAAGAGGGACGTTCCTTGAATTCCCTTTTTTTGGGGATTTTGGGACAGTCCTTCAATTAATTTTTTAAACAAATAAAAAGAGATTTAAAGACTGTCCCTAAATCCCTCCAAAAAGGGATTTCAAGGAACGTCCCTCAATCCCTTCTCAATCCCTTTATTAATTCATCAATTGAAAATACTTCTTTTTCTCCTGTTTTTGAAGTTTCTAATTCATATTTTCCATCTTCAAACTTTTTACCCATAACAATCATATAAGGAGTACCTAAAGCATAAACATCATTAATTCTATTACCCATATTTAAATTTTCTCTATCATCAATAATAGTATTAACACCACTATCTTGAAGTCTATTATATAATTCAAATGCTTTTTCCTTATTTTCGTCACTATATATAATTTGAACTTTATATGGTGCAATATTTTCTGGTATTGCAAATCCTTTTATCCTATCATTTTTAACAATAATATTATTTTCAATTGTAGTTGCAATTATTCTTCCTACACCAATTCCATAACATCCCATATAATAAGGCTTACTTTGACCATTTTCGTCTTGATATGTTAAGCCCATTGCCTCTGAATATTTTGTTCCTAATTCAAAGTTATTTCCTAATTCAACAGAATTATATTCTTTCATATCTTCTAGACTTAGTCCTTGTAATCTTTCAATAAATGTTTCTTTATCTTCAAAGTCTAAAACCTCTTTATTAATTCCAACATTTTTTTCTTCATTGTATAAAATAATATCTTCACCTAATTTTGTAATGGCTTGGAATTCTTCTGAAACTCTTCCTCCCATTGTTCCGCCATCACTTACAACTGGAATGATATTTATTCCTATTCTTTTAAAGATATTCATATATACATCATGCATTTTTTCAAAGTTTTTGTGCATATCCTCTTGCGTTCTATCAAATGAGTATGCATCCATCATTACAAATGTACGAGGTCTAAATAGATATCCTCTTGCTCTTATTTCTTTTCTGAACTTTTCTCCAATTTGATAATATGTTGCTGGTAAATTTTTATATGATAATAGTCTGTTTGAGCCAAATATTGTAGCACATTCTTCTGCAGTTGGTGCTAGACCATAGTCCCCTAAATTATTACTCATATTGAACATGATATCAGATTCTTTGGTATATACATCCCATCTCCCAGATTGTTCCCATATCTTTCTTGGTTGTAGTTTTGGGAATTCTGCTTGAATACAATCTGCTTTGTCTAATTCGTCAATAATTATATTTTCTACTATTCTTTCCATTTTTGTCCATATGTTTCCATATCCAAAAATTCCACTTTCAAATTGATATAATTCTCCTAATTTCATTAATATATCTTGCCCTGAATAGTTTTTGTCTACATCATTAAAATTTATTTTCTTTGGGTTTAATTTGCTTAATTTCATTTTCTTTTATTCCTTCTTTCTATTCATCATTCTCATCATTATTTTTTTCTTCTTTCTCTTCCTTTTCAGAAATTGAATCTTCTTGACCTTTTCCCTCTTCAACATTGCTTTCTACTAAATCATCAATTACAATTTGTTGATTTTCGTCTAACTTATATCTTGGAAGCTCTGGTAAATCACTTAACGATGTATATCCAAACATTTTTAAAAATTCATTTGATGTTATATATGTCATTGGTTTACCTGGTAAATCTGATTTTCCAGCTTCTTGTATTAAGCCATATTCTAGCAATTTATAAATACATGCATCAGCACTAACCCCTCTTATAGACTCAATTTCCGCTCTTGTTACTCTTGGATTATATGCGATTATTGCTAATGTCTCTAATGCTGCATTTGATAAATTCGGCTTTGATCTTTTGTCTAAGATTAGATATAAGTATTCGTAAAATTCTTTTTTTGTACATAATTGATAGCTATCTTCTACTTTTATAATTTCTATTCCTTTATTTTTCATTTTATAGTCCTCTTGCATTGAAACTATTATATTTTCTATATCATCTTTTGGCATTTCTAATGAAATCATTAGTTCTTTTATTGTTACTTGTCTACCTGCTGCAAAAAGTATCGCCTCAATTATAGCTTTTATTTTTTCTATTTCCATTACTTTATCATTCCTATCTATTTTTGTTAAGCATTTTTACTATAATACTCTCGAAATCACTTCTATATTATCACATTATTTGGGCTTTATGTCAATATTTGTAATTTAATTTTTTATATTTTATTGCTTATTTTGATATTTTATGATAATATTTGTTTATAAGAAATCGGAGGTAATTCATATGAGTGAAGAAAAGAAAAAAATTGAAATTGTTGATGGAGATGGATCTAATTTAGATATCTCTGGCGTTTATGACCATTTAAATCCTGGCAAACCAAAACCTAGTGATGAGAAACCTAAAAATATTATAATACCTGAAGAACATAAAAAAACTAACAAAAAATAAGGACCTTACTATGTCTAATACCATATTCAATGTTACTAT
>CAKPAB010000068.1 GCA_934132805.1 uncultured Clostridia bacterium
GGTCAATAGCTCAGTTGGATAGAGCACACGCCTTCTAAGCGTGGGGTCGGGGGTTCGAATCCCTCTTGGCCCACCATTAACAAGGATATTAAAAAGGGCATTTATGTTTAAGCATAGATGTTCTTTTTTTGTTTTATTTTTTAGCTTATAATTAAAAAACGTGGTGAAATCACGTTTTTTGTAATAAAATTCGTGATTAGATCACGTTTTGGGTTGATTAGATTTATATATGAATATATTGATTTAAATTAGGGTATAACTATAAGTGATACCATATATATTTTTTTTAATTAATAATTTCTTTTTATTTCAACATTTTTCAATTATATTCTGCATTTATATTTCATATTACCAATTGGTTTAATTACATAAAATGCCTTGATATACTTATATGTATAGGATTGTTAATAATATGGAGGTATAAAATGAAGTCTTTAAAAAAATTAGATATTGACAAAGTACTTGGGGAAGTTTTTAAAGAGTACCGTGTTAAGAATAAGCTTACACAAGAAAAGATTGCTGAAAAATTAGGAATTTCTGTAAAATATATTTCTAGAATAGAGAATGGTACAGGTGGAGTTAAGGTCGAAACTCTTGTAAATTATATGAATATTTTAGGAATTTCTCCTAATGTTATCTTTGAAAAGTTAATTGTTAATAAAGATTTGGAAACTCAGATGGAATTAGCTAAAAAGGCAAGTAAATTATCTGATGATAAATTAAATTTTGTAGTTTCTGTAATAGATTTATTAGAAAATATTTAATCGGGATTTGGAGTGTTGGCTCCTTAATCCCGATTTTTTAGTTATTTTTTATTCTTTCCAAAATGCTTTGTATGTTTCAAATGCTGAATATATATCAAATTTACTTGTTACTTCATATGGTGCATGCATTGAAAGTACTGGTACTCCGCAATCTATAACATCTGTTCCCTTGTTTGCTAATATATATGCGATAGTTCCTCCTCCACCAATGTCTACTTTTCCAAGTTCTGCTATTTGATATTTTATATCATTTTTTTCTAATAGATTTCTAACCCAAGCTACATATTCTGCGTTTGCATCTGATGCACCTGATTTTCCTCTTGCTCCTGTATATTTATTTAGGCTTATTCCTTTTCCAACAAAACCTGCATTTAGCTTGTCTGAAACTGATGCGTAAATTGGGTCAAATCCTGCATCAACGTCTGATGATAACATTTTTGAGAAGCAGAATACTTTATCTAATAAGTTTGGTTTGTTTACACCTAATTTATTTAGTATTTCTGATACGAAGAAGTCAAACATGTGTGATTCCATTCCTGTATTTCCCATACTTCCAATTTCTTCTTTATCTGATAAAATGCATACTGCTGTGTTTTTTACATTTTCTAATGTCATCATTGCTGCAAGTGATGTGTATGCGCATACTTTATCATCTTGGCCGTATGCTGCAACTAAGCCTGCATCAAAGCCTAAACTTCTTGCTTTAAATGCTGGTATTATTTCTAATTCTGAGCTTTGTAAGTCTGCTTCTACTATTCCATATTTTTGGTTTAAAATATTTAAAATATTTAGTTTTACTTTTTCTTTTGCGTCTTTTTCTTGATATGGAATACTTCCAATTAGAACGTTTAAGTCTTCCCCGTCTATTCCGTTTTTTAGCTTTTTTTCCATTTGTTCTTGTGCTAAATGTGGTAATAGGTCTGTTATTGTAAATATTGGATCATCCTCGTCTTCTCCTATGTTTACAGTCATTTTTTCGCCATTTGGTTTTACTATTACACCATGGATGCTTAATGGAATTGTTGTCCATTGATATTTTTTTATTCCTCCATAGTAATGTGTTTTGAAGTATGCTAATTCTGTGTCTTCATATAGTGGATTTGGTTTTAAGTCTAGTCTTGGTGAGTCTACATGTGAGCCTATTATATGAATTCCTTTTTCTATATTTTCTGTTCCTATTATTGCTAGATACATACTTTTTTCTCTGTTAATAAAATATATTTTGTCTCCTGGTTGTAATTTTTCGAATTCTGCTATGTCTTTATATCCATTTTCTTGTGCCATTTTTGTAGCTTCTGTTATAAATTCTCTTTCGGTTTTTGCTTTATTTAAAAAGTTCATGTAATTTTTTGTAAAGTTGAATATTTCTTCTTTTTTTCTTGTGTCTACTGTGTTCCATCCGTTTTCTTTTTTTTGAAATAGTTTTTCTTCTAAATTGTTCTCCATGTTTTTCACTTTCCTTCCTTTTTTATTTTTTTAAGTATATCACTTTAATTTTTATTTTTCCACTTTTTTTTGTATTTATTAATTTTTTTTGCAAATAATAGTTACAGTTAACAGTCCATAAAATTACTGTTTGTGTGGCCCCATTCCCCTTGGGTAATTATATATATTTGAGATTTCGTCAGTTTGATTGGAGTGAAAAATAGAAAATCTTAAATAAAAAACTGAGGAATGCTCACGGAAAAACTGTATATATGTATA
>CAKPAB010000069.1 GCA_934132805.1 uncultured Clostridia bacterium
ATTAAATACTATTAAAGGACTAAATGCAAGTTTTATTAATTCAAGTTAAAAAGTTGCATTTAACTTTTTAAACAACATTTTTATCGCTGAAAATTGACAAAAAAGAGCCTTTGTATTATCATATTGAATAATTTTGAAAAGGGAAAATTAATATGAAATATAAAAATGGAGAAGAATTTTTAAATAAATTGTATAGAGAAATGCATACAAGTAATGAGGTTATGTATAAAGCAAGTCCTAGTGATAAAGCAGAAGAAAAAATAAAAAAATATCTATCAAGACTAGAACATGTACATGAACTTTCTAGAAAAAATAAACATAGTTTAGAATTATTAAAAAAGTTTTATTATGATAAATATTTAATTAAGGGACTACCTGAATCATATGTAAATCTTCAAAAGAAAATCGCAAGAGAAGAAGGTTATGGAAATATTTATGTTTCTGATGAAAATAAAAAAGAAATGTTAAATCAAATTAGAAAAGATCAAAAGTCTACACTTGATTTATGGATTGACTATTTTATCAGTGAAGATTCTATGTATCCAACATGGTTTAAAGTTTATGCTTTTAAAGGAATGTTAGGTTTGGGTAAATTTGATAAAGAAAAACAGGAGTTTGGTAAAAGAACAGATAAAACAGCTACACCATTTATTGATTTAAATATGGAAGCTTTATCAAAAGTATATGATATATTAAAAGGCGAAATTGGTGAAAATAACCTAACTGATGAAGAACTAGAAATATTATCAAAAGGTGAAAGTTTTAAGAAACTATATACTTACTATTTTACAAAGCAAGATTCAAAAACAATAAATAATGATGAAACAGAAGGAATATGGGTTAAATATGACATGGGGTCTGATTATATGCCATTATGGGAATCACTGCAAGGTAAAAATACAGGATGGTGTACCGCAGGAAAAGAAATGTCAAAAACTCAACTTAATGGTGGAGACTTCTATGTATATTATACAAAGGACGAAAATAATGAATATAAAAATCCAAGAATAGCAATAAGAATGAATGGAAAAAATGAAATTGCTGAAGTAAGAGGAACTAGTAAAAATCAAAATTTAGAATCAAATATGGAACCAATACTTGATAAGAAATTAGAAGAATTTCCGGATAGAGATAAATATAAGAAAAAAGTCCATGATATGAAACTTTTGACATTAATAGAAGAAAAACAAAAAAATAATCAAGAATTATCGTTAGATGATTTAAAATTTTTATATGAAGTAGATTCAGAAATAAAGGGATTTGGATATGAAAAAGATCCAAGAATAGAAGAAATAATTTCTAAAAGGGATAAAAGAAAAGATTTTGCTTTTGCTTATGGCGTTAACGAAGATGAAATAGCATTTTCTCGAGAAGAATGGGAAGAAAATAAAGATAGAATAAAAGTATATTATGGTACCTTAAATTTAAATAGTTTAACAAGTGCTGAAGGCTTAGTATTACCAGATATAATAAACGGAGGTTTATATTTAGACCGTTTAACAAGTGCCAAAGGTTTAGTATTACCAAACACAATAGAAGGATGTTTAAGTTTAAGTGGTTTAACAAGTGCCGAAGGCTTAGAATTGCCAAATACAATGAATGGATACTTATATTTAGACCGTTTAACAAGTGCCAAAGGTTTAAAATTACCAGACACAATAAATGGAAGTTTATATTTAAAAGGTTTAACAAGTGCCGAAGGCTTAGTATTACCAAATATAATAAATGGAGATTTAAATTTAAGCGGTCTAACAAGTGCCAAAGGTTTAAAATTACCAGACACAATAAATGGAAGTTTAGATTTAGACAGTTTAACAAGTGCCAAAGGTTTAGTATTACCAAACACAATAGAAGGATGTTTAAGTTTAAGAGGTTTAATAAGTGCCGAGGGCTTAGTATTACCAGACACAATAAATGGAAGTTTAGATTTAGACAGTTTAACAAGTGCCAAAGGCTTAGTATTATCAAATACAATAAAAGGATATTTATATTTATATAATTTAACAAGTGCTGAAGGCTTAATATTACCAATTTCATTATTTGTTAGAGTTCATTCAAATATTACTATTCCTGAAACATGTTTTATTCCTGATGAAGAATATTATAAATACATTAATGAAGATAAAAATAATGAGAATAATGAAAGCATAAGAAAGATAAAAATAAAGATAGATTAAACATTTAGAACTTTCTAAATGTTTTTTATTGACTAATTTATCAAATTTCTATAAAATATATAACCATGAAAAAAGAGGTGCATTATATGAAAAATATAGAAGAATTATTACCTAAAAATATATGTGAAATAAGTGGTAAAACAATTAAAATTACTAGTGATGAATTTTATAATTTTACTATTAATAAAAAGTTTAATAATATAGGTATGTTAGGTTTTGAAATATATGATGC
>CAKPAB010000070.1 GCA_934132805.1 uncultured Clostridia bacterium
TTTGCTTTCTATTTCAGCCTTTTTTGGGCTATATGTTGTATTATTCATGGTAATAATTACCCTCCCTATTATTTTATTTTTTATATATGACATTTAAATTATAACTACCGGGGAGAAGTTTTAATTTAAATCATATTCTACATAATGCTTAAATATTTTATTACAAAAAAGGGGATTTGTCAATCATTTTTTGGAAAATTTGTGAAAAGTATTGATAAAATTTTTAATTATAATTATAATGTAAATATATTTTTTTTTGTTTTCAAATTTTATATAATATTTTTTATATCTTGGTGTCGCAAACTTCATATCAAAAATACTAGTATATAGTTTGCTCCAATTTGCACTCACATTCGTTCGTTTGATTGCTTACGCGGTATTTCAAAATAATATATAAAATTTGAAAAATAAAACATATTAAAAATAGTATTTTAATAATAATTATAGTAGAGAAGTTGTAGGAGGTAAAATGATAAATATAGGTAGTAAAAAACGAAAAATAGATGGAAAACCTAAAAAAGAAGGCTTTATGCAAGGTGTTGTTACATTAATGTTTTCACAAGTTTTAATAAAAATTTTAGGTTTAGTATATACACTGTATTTGACAAATAGACAAGGTTTTGGAGATAAAGGAAATGGAATATGTGCAAGTGGATATCAAATATATGCATTGTTGCTTACAATATCTTCAATAGGAGTTCCAAGTGCAATATCAAAGTTAGTATCAGAAAGAGTAGCAGTTGGAGATAATAAAGGTGCACATAGAATTTTTAAAATAGCATTTGCAACATTTGCAGTAATTGGATTAATTGGAAGTTTATTATTGTTCTTTGGAGCAAATGTGATTGCTAATCAATGGTTACAAATACCGGACGCAGAAATGACATTGGTTGCATTATCACCGGCTATATTTTTTGTTACAGTTGCATCAGTTATGAGAGGATACTTTAATGGTAGACAAAAAATCAGTGTAGGAGCGAAATCTCAGACATTGGAGCAGGTTTTTAAAACATTATTGACAATTATAGTAGTTGAAGTTGTTGCAATATTATCAAATGTTTCGACAGAGTGGATGGCTGCAGGTGCAAACTTAGCAACAACACTTGCAACATTTTTAGGATTTAGTTATCTATTTTTATATTATAAATCAGAGAGAAAAGAAGTTGCAGAAGAGATTAAAAATACTGTAAATTATAAATATGAAAGGGTATCAACGATAATTAAAAGAATTTTGTTGGTGTCAATTCCAATAACTTTAACGGCTATAATGTCTTCAATAAATAAGAATGTTGATTCTTTTACAGTTGTAAGGAATTTAAGGGCATTTATGCCGGAAGACCAGGCAACAGCTTTATATGGAATTTTAGGTGGAAAAGTTGATACATTAACAAGTTTGCCATTGGCAATAAATGTGGCTTTTGCTACAGCATTAGTTCCAGTAATATCAGCAGCAAAAGCAAAAGGGGATAATAAAACAATAACAGAAAAAACATCATTTTCATTGTTGGTTTCAATGTTAATAGGTTTGCCTTGTACAGTTGGAATGTTTATCTTTGCACAACCAATTTTGAATTTGTTATTCCCAAATGCAAATGATGGAGCATTAATATTACAAATTAGTGCATTGACAATAATTTTTACAATTTTAGACCAGACTATAAATGGAGCTTTACAAGGATTTGGTAAATTAATGATTCCAACGATATCATTAGCAACAGGTGTGTTTGTAAAATTTATTTTTAATATTACTTTAATTAAAATTCCAAGCATTGGAGTTTATGGTGCCGCTTGGGGCTCAGTTGCTTGTCATTTAGTTGCGTTTTGTATAGCTTTTACGATGTTAAGAAAAAATATCAAATTGAATTTGACATTTTCAAAGTTTGTTGTTAAGCCAGTTGTTGCAACTGTAATTATGGGAATATGTTCATATTTTACATATTTAGTTTTAAAAGGAATAATAATTGAGAGATTGGCTACAATAATAGCAATAATGGTTGCTGTTGTGATATATGCATTGGCAATTGTGGTTTTAAAGGTTTTTACAAAGGATGAATTTAAAATGATGCCGGCAGGTGATAAAATAGTGAAATTTTTAGAAAAAATCAAAATTTATTAGAAAAAAAGAAGGATTTTATCGAAAGTTGGCGAATAGTGTTAATGAGTACAGTTATTGCTTAGTTCAGGCGATAAAAGTACATAAATATTCAATCTTATAGGAGGTAATTTAAATGAACAAAG
>CAKPAB010000071.1 GCA_934132805.1 uncultured Clostridia bacterium
GGGTGATATTATTGGGTAAGATAAAAATTTATGAAATAGCAAAAAAGCTAGGCTTAACCAGTAAAGAAGTATTAGAAGTGGCAAAACAACTAAATATAGAAGTAAAAAGTCATATGAGTGGAGTAGAAGAAGAGGTTGCTAAAAAAATAGAAAACAATCTTTCTAAAAAATCAGAACAAACAAAAAAAGACGAAAAAGATACAAAAACGGCAACAACACAAAAAAAGGAAGAAAAAGCACCAGTTATTATAAGAAGAGAAGTTATAATATCTGAAGAAGAGAAAAATAAAAAAGAAACGACAAAGGCAGATAATAAAAAGTTTGAAATAGTAGAAAGAAAGCAAAATACCAATTCTAATATTGCACGTAGAAATAAACCAAATAAACCAAAAACTGTTAATGAATTATTTGGACTTAATAAGCCAGAAGCAAAAAAAGAAAATATTAAAAAAGAAGAAAAAGTAAATACTAAGGAAGTAAAAAAACAAATAAAACAAGAGGAGCCAGCAAAAACAGAAGAGGCAAAAACAGAAGTAATAAATAAGCAAGGGGATAGTAATTTAACAATGCAAGTAGAAGTAGCAGAAAAAAGAAATTCAACAGTAGAAAATAAAGTTGATAATACAAATTCAAATAATACAGAAAGAACTAATAATTATAATAAAAATAATTATGAAAATAGAAATAATAATATGAGAAATAGCTCAAATAATAGAAACAATTTCGGAAACAGAAACAACTCTGAAAATAGAAATAGCTATAGTAACAGAAAAAATTATAACAATAGAAATAATTCAGAAAATAGAAGCGGTTATGATAATAAAAATAGTTACGACAGCAGAAACAATAGATTTAATAACAACAGAAACAATAGAAATGGTGAATTCAATAACTCAAATAATGGCAATAATTTCAGAAGAAACAATAGCAATTTTAATAATAAAAATAATTACAATGGAAACAATTATAACAGAAGACCATTAGACGAAAAGGGAATTGAAAAAAATATCAAAAACATAATGTCTGTAGAAACAGCAGAAAAAGAAGTTGTTAGAGATTATAATAAAAACATAGATAAACAAAAATTCAACAATAAATTTGATGATAACAAAAACAAAAAATCAAAATCAAGAAGAAACGAAAACAGTTTTGATGAAGGAAAACTAAAATCATTAAAACAAACAAGTAAATTATCAAATATGTTTGAAGACCAAGACGGTGGGATGCTAGACTACTACGATTTAACAACACAAAGAGGAAGAAAAGGTAAGAAAAAACAAGCAAAAAATGAAGAAAGAAACAAACAAAAAATATTTGAGTTAACAGAAATAGAAATACCAGACTCAATATCAGTAAAAGACCTAGCATCAGAAATGAAAAAAACAACAGCAGATGTAATCAAAAAATTACTTGGATATGGAATTATGGCAACAATAAACCAAGAATTAGACTTTGACACAGCATTTTTAGTTGCAGGAGAATTTGGAATTACAGCTAAAAAGAAAGAAACAGTAACAGACGAAGATATCCTATTTGACGACTCTGAAGATAAAGACGAAGACTTAGAAGTAAGACCACCAGTAGTTGTTGTTATGGGACACGTAGACCATGGTAAAACATCATTACTAGACACAATTAGAAAAACAAATGTAATTGGTGGAGAAGCAGGTGGAATCACACAGGCAATTGGTGCTTACAAAGTTAAAGTAAATGGTAGAGAAATCACATTCTTAGACACACCAGGACATGAAGCATTTACAGCAATGAGAGCCAGAGGTGCTCAAATAACTGATATAGCAATATTAGTAGTTGCAGCAAATGATGGTATAATGCCACAAACAGTTGAAGCTATAAACCATGCAAAATCAGCAGGAATACCAATTATAGTTGCAATAAACAAAATAGATTTACCAGA
>CAKPAB010000072.1 GCA_934132805.1 uncultured Clostridia bacterium
CTGGAATATCAGTTAAGGTTCCTAAAGCTGTAAAAGAAGAAATAGATAAAAAAACTAGAGACATTTTTGCACTTACAAATAGAGGGATTATAGCTACATTTACTAATTTACCAGAATTTATAAAAGATATTAGACAAGAACTAGAGTAAATAAAAAAACAAAAGTTGTTAGTTTAATAATAGAAATTAGTTAAATATACAGTATGCTCATTTTTGCACATATTGTATATATATAAAGATCTAATATTAGGGAGCCGTGTGCTCCTTTTTTATGTAAAAAAATAAAGCGGAATTATTTTACAATAATGTATATAATAAATTCAAAAACATATATAAAATGGAAAGTGATAAAATATCATTGACAATGATAATTATTTAATGTATATTTTAGTCAGACATAATATTTTATTTATGAACAAGGAAAATTATATAGAATAATATTATAAATAGTAGAAAAACTAAAGAAAAGGAGAAAATTATGAGAAAAATGGAAGCTGAAAGCCTTGGCGCTGTACACACACACACACACACACACACACATTACATTTAAAAAATAGAGAAAGAGGAATAACCTTAATTGCGTTGGTAATAACAATCATAGTTTTACTCATTTTAGCAGGAGTTTCAATAACGATGTTGACAGGTACAAATGGAATACTAACACAAGCACAAAGAGCAAAACAAGCAAATAAAAGTAGTGCGAATGAAGAAAAGCTAAGATTGATAATTAATAGTACAATTATACAATCTAATAATACGTTGAATTTAGAAAAATTGAAAGAAGAAGCGGTTAAAGAAAATGTAAGTATTTCACCGGCAACGTTGAATTTTCCAATACTTGCATCAATCGAAAATGAAAATTTTATTATAAGTAGCGATGGGAGTTATGAGACAATAAAGAATATAACTGCTGGTAATGTTTTAAAATTAAATGGTAATGGAAAAAATGTTGGAGATTTGATAGCGATTATTTCTTCAGATAATACGATTGAACAATTTTATGTAATAGCATATAATGCTAACAGTAAAAGTATTAGTGCATTAGCAAAGTATAATTTAAAGGTAGGTAATATTTATACAGACGCTAATACATATACGACAATTTCTAATAATGAAAATGGGTATAATTTACAAGATAGCTCAATGCTTGCATATCCGCCTTATGGCAGTTATCCAAGAAAGGGATCACTTTTATTTTCAAACTCTAGCTATTGGAATTCAGAATATACACCTTGGGAAAATTCAGATTATCCATATGTATATAATGATAAAAGTAATTTGTATCAATATAATAATGATTATAAGCAAAAACTTGGAGAGGCAGTAGATGATATTCGATTAGCTTCGTATGAAGAAATTAACAAATTATGGGCAGAAAAAGATAAATATCCGTGGCTATATTCCTCAACATATTGGTTAGGTTCTTCGGTAAACGCTGATAGCGATTTTATATGGATTGTTTCTTCTCAGGGTAGTATTGCTAATTATGACCGTAGCAATCCAGCTGATAGAGGTCTTAGACCAGTTATTACACTAAAAATCAATTAGCGGCCAACCAGTTGACGAAGATAAAATGTACAGGAGAAAAAATTAGGGAGTTTTGTAATCCATTTTTATTATACAAGGAGTAATATGGAAATTATTGAAGGAAATTTATATAAATAAAAAAGTTTGTGACAGTTCAAAAAGATGGAAAAATAAAACCACTCAGAAATATTGAAAAAGCTTCACATATCTGGTATAATAAAGACGTTGAATAAAAAAGAACGGAGAAAATTATGAGCAGATTAAAAACATTTTTAAAATATGTAATATGGATTGTAGTTTTTGCAGTATTATCTGAATTACTTATAAATGCAAGTTT
>CAKPAB010000073.1 GCA_934132805.1 uncultured Clostridia bacterium
AGCAATTTTAATTATATCAGTAATAAGAAAAATAAAAGAAGAATGGAAAAAAATAAAATTAGAAAAATAGTAATTTGTAAGGAGGAAATAATGAATAAAAAAGGAAAGATATTTGTAATTATAATAATTTTCGTTTTACTTTTTATTATATTTACATATTTATTTAATGAAGTTAAAATATTGAAGAATAAAATAGAAAATTTGGAAAAAACTGATAATGCCCTTTCTGAAAGAATACAAGAAAATACAGACAAAATATCTAATATACAAACACAAAAAGAAAATATAAGTAGTGAGTCAAGACAACTAGCAGACAGTGTTTTTGATTGTTCACCAACAGATGGATTATCACCAATTTCTGAAGATGAAGCCAAGAATGTTTGGGAAGAATTTAAGAAGGAATATAATATAGATGAATATGGAACATATTATATACAAGAAACACAAATAAAAGAAGTAATACCTAATACATATTTATATTACAATTATTATCAAGGAAAAATAGAAGGAATACAAGCTACTTTTACAAGAAAAGCATATGTATTTATTTGCAATATGAATAATGAAAATTTAGATTGGGTTGATGGGTATGTAGATATATATACTGGAAAAGTAATTGGAGGACAATTTTATGGTGTATAATACTTAGTCATACAAATTACAATTTATTTAAATAACGCTAATTATGCAAAAAAATAGTAGAGGAACATAGTTAGCTTTTTTCTGTTTTAGATAAATTAATGACTATGGAAGATAAATTTGTATATTACTAGCATATTACCGGTATATTAAAAATTTAAATAGCGAACAAATATAAAAATAAAAACATTGATATTTTAATGCTTGCAGTTGTTTGATAGTAAAAATTACCGAACAGCAATAAAAAACTCAGAAGTTTTAATACTTCCGAGTTTTGATATATTTTGCGTTTTGCATAAAAGAATATTATCTCTTTGAAAATTGTGGAGCTTTTCTAGCTTTTTTAAGACCGTATTTTTTTCTTTCTTTCATACGAGGATCTCTTGTTAAGAAACCGTTTGTTTTTAAAGCTGGTCTAAATTCGCTATTAGCTTCATTTAATGCTCTAGCAATACCATGTCTAATTGCTCCAGCTTGACCTGTAAAACCTCCACCTTGAACTGAGCAAATAACATCATATTTATCAGTTGTATTTGTAACTGTAAGTGGTTGTCTTACTATAACTTTTAAAGTTTCTAGACCGAAGAATTCATCAATATCTTTACCATTGATAGTAATTTTTCCAGTTCCTTCAACTAATCTAACTCTGGCGATTGAAGATTTTCTTCTTCCTGTTCCAGTGTAAACTATTTTTTCTGATTTAGCCATAATTATTTTACCTCCCATACTTCTGGTTTTTGTGCTTGATTTTCATGTTCTGCTCCTGCATAAACTCTTAATTTTTTAAGTTGAGCTCTTCCTAAAGAGTTGTGTGGTAACATTCCTTTGATAGCTAATGTCATAGCTTTTTCTGGATTTTTTTCTAACATTACTCTTGCTGGAGTTTCTTTCATTCCACCAATGTATCCTGAGTGGTGTCTATAAATTTTTTGATCCATTTTATGTCCTGTTAAAATAACGTCTTTAGCATTTAATATTATAACGTGATCACCTGTATCAATATTAGGTGTAAATGTTGGTTTGTGTTTTCCTCTTAATAATTTAGCAGCTTCTGTTGCAACTCTACCTAATGGTTTGTTTGCTGCATCAATTATGTACCATTTGCTTTCTATTTCAGCCTT